>JBNMLQ010000038.1:0-13657 GCA_050874925.1 Candidatus Enterosoma sp.
AAAAAGGGTCTCGACAGCGTATACATCATCCATGACTCTTGAGAGCATCTCTCCCTTTCCATGATGTGTATAGAAGTTGGCTTTCAGCTTATCTGCCTTTTTTATCATCTCATACCGCATTTCATGAATCATTCTCTGACCGAAGAAACTTAATAGGAAGTTCTCCATGACGGTGAATCCGCCGACCAAAAAATAGGACAAGAAATAAAGGAACGAGAACAAAATCAGCATGCCGTTTCCACCGGCTTGTCCAGACATATAATCGGGAATGACATCATCCAATAGGTAACGCATCATATATGGAGGAAGAAGACCGGAAAGAGCAGCAAGGAAAATAAAGACGACAAGAGATATCGTCAACGCTCTGTTCTTCTGAACGAACGACTTCAGAAACGATGACATCCTGAACTCATGGTTATTCATGGTTCACCTCCAAAAGCTGAAGCTGATACAGTTCCTGATACGTCTTATTATCCTTAAGAAGTGATTCGTGCGTACCTGTGCTCAGACTTCCGTCATCATTGATGACGATGATTTTGTCACAATATGGGAAATAGGACAGCCTGTGGCTGAAGAATAGGATGATGCTATCCTCTGCTTCTTTTCTCAAACTGTTCATGATGGTGTGCTCCGTCTTGATATCGACGCTGGCAAAAGGATCATCTAAAATCACAAGTCCCTTCTTATGATAGAAGGTTCTTGCCAAGGCGATTCTCTCCTGCTGACCACCGGAGAGCTTTACGCCTTCATTGCCGACAAGAGTTTCCTCCTTCTGTCCCATGCTTTCCATATCCTTATTGAAGTCAACCATGTCCAGATAGGGCTTGACGTCTTTTTCTTCACCATAGGCAATGTTGTCCTTGATGGTATCGGAAACAAGTTCACAGCGGTGTCCCATATAGGTGACATTGCCTTTGATTTCACCTCTTGTAAAATCCCTGACTTCCTTGCCAAAAAGAACGGCACTTCCGGAATAGGGAACTTCATCAAGGAACACTTTTCCAAAATAAGACTTTCCGCTTGCTACCATGCCGGTAAGGGCAACGACTTCTCCCTTCCTACAGGTCAGGTTCAGATCATGGAAGAGAACACGTTCATCCGTATGGATGGAGAAGTTCTTCAAGACAAGGGAGTCTCCCTGAAGTATCTCCTTCTTTGGATATTCCTGATAGGGTTTGATATAAGGCTTGATTCTCTTCCAGGAAGAGAGTCCCTTTTCAATACTTGAGAAAAGGTTTGCCGTATGGCTGGCCTTGGAAGAAAGAAGGACGAAAGTCGTCACATAGGTCGTCAGTGCACCGATGGTCCAGTTCCCGTTCATGACATAAGGGATGGAGAGAGAAAAAGAGGCAGAATCGATGACAGCAGCACTTCCAAGATAGATGATGGGTAGAAGACCTAGAAGGGAGATGACATTGCTGATAGGGACATACATCTCCGAAAGAAGTTCGGAATGGACATTCTTCTTCTCATAATCCTTCAATACATCATCATATCGTTTTAAGTTCTCCTCATCCCTGGAATAGAGACGGAAGAGAAGAGCGTGATCAAAAAGAGAATAAGTCTCATTAGATAATCTGGCATTGGCCTTCTTGGCAGCAACATTGGCCTGATAGATTTTCTTTCTCATCAGGAAGGCAAAGAGGATGGCAAAGAAGACAGGGATCAAGGCAAACAATGTCATCTTCACGGAATAGAAGCATAGATACATGATGTAGAAAAGAAAGAGGAAGACGGTATCAAAGATTTCCGTCGTCAGTTTCCGAAGTCCTTCACATGTTTGAAAGCAATCGCTTTGAAGCCTTGTGAGGAGCTGACCCATGTTCTCGTTTTGAAGCTGAAGAAGAGATTCGTTCATCAGATTGTTATAGAGTGTCTTGCGGATGGTCGTGACGGTATTGTTGTTGAACCTTCTCACAAGGTACCTCTTGATAGCTCTGAAGATTTGAACCGCAAGGATGGTAATGACGAAGATAAGAATCAAAAGCAAGAATTGTCTTAAGCTCGTATCCGGGCTGGAAATCGTATCGACAAGAAGACCTTCGAAATAAGGATTCGCCAGCATGCCAAGGTTATACAGGATACCGGATATCGAAATCATGATCATCAGAGGCAGGGAAAGTCTGAAGTATGATGTCAGCCTTTCCGGATGCCTGGAAAGTTTGATATTGTGTTTTTTCATAACCACCTATTTTAACCTTATCCAAATCCATTGTACACGCCGAAAAGAAAAGCTGAGAGAAAAACATGACATATTCCTATTTTGTGATGGTTATCCACAAATTATTTTTTGGAGTGCAAAAATCCGTTGCGTGCGCACTTTGCACACTTTTCAAAGTGGTGCATAACCCGTCGTTTCTTTCCACAGCGTCCTAATCAGAAAAAGGCTTATAAACAAGACTTATCCACATCTTATCCACCAAAATACAGGCTATCCACAGCCTGTTTATAACCTATTTTACATCTGTTGATAACATGGTAAAATATACGTATTTATCGATATTTTTCGTTGTTGATATCTTTGTGGAATGTGGGTAGTTATCCACTTATCCACAATGTAGTTATCCACATAGCTTTTATCCACATGTTATCCACAATTCATTGTTTGTGAATAACTCAGATTCTATCCATATCAATAAGAATGAATTCATGTGAAATCGGGTGTGGATAACTTTTTTGAGCCGAGATTTTCCTTTCAATCCAAAGTCAATCACTATATAATGTTGCTACCTTAGAAGGAGAACTACGCTTTTATGAGAGAAACAAATCTCGACCGCCAAAAAAATGATATCTACGAAAAACTCCTTGACACTCTCAAAGGCAAAGTTTCCAGTCAGATTTTCGATACCCTGTTTTCACCCGATGCCTTTGAACTGAAATCCATCGAAGGAGACGTTGTCACCTTTGTCACGGACACCTCATCCGATGCATTGATGATCAAGACATCCATGCTTCCCTTGATTCAGAAAATCATGTCTGATCTTCTTGAGACCAATGCCACCATCGACATCGTCGACAAGAAGAGCTATCAGGAAAAAGCAAAGATGATTTCAAAAGCCAATTCCTCCTTCTTCCAGAATTCCTATCTCCAGAAACATTTCACCTTCGATAATTTCGTCGTCGGCTCCTATAACAGAAATGCCTACCTTGCCAGCATCTTTGCCGTCGAATATCCAGGTAAAAACAATCCTATCTTCCTTTATTCCAAATCCGGACTTGGAAAGACCCATCTGCTTCAGGCCATCGGCAATGCCTATCAGCAGAAATATCCTCAGGCCAAGGTCCTCTACATCACCAGCGAAGACTTCGTCAATGAATATATCCGTTTTGCCTTGGGTACCAGGGAAAGCGAGTCCTTGAAAGATTTCTTTGCCACCATCGATCTTCTATTGGTCGATGACATCCAGTTCTTGGCCAACAAGGAAGCCTGCCAGACGATGTTCTTCAACGTCTTCAACCTCCTTGTCGCACGTGAGAAGCAGATCGTCCTTACCAGTGACTGTCCTCCGGATGAACTCAAAGGCATTCCTGATAGACTTGTCACTCGCTTCTCGGGAGGTCTGTCCATCTCCATTGCAAACCCGAACAAGGAGACCTTGATTGAAATCCTGAAGATGAAAATCAAGAACTCCTCCCTCAGCCTCGATATCTTCAAGGAAGACGTCCTTGACTATCTTGCCTTCAACTACGGAAGAAACGTCAGGGAACTCGAGGGAGCCTACAACAACCTTCTCTTTGCCATCACGACGAAGAAACCGACAGGAGACATCGACCTTGAATTTGCCAAGAGCGTCTTCGAAGTCGATGAAAAGAGACGCTCCAAGCAAGGAAAAGTCGATATTGCCCTGATCATCCGTGTCGTCAGCGAATATTACAACATGACCGAGGCTCAGCTGAAGAGCAAGGTCCGTACATCACAGATTGCCTTGGCCAGACAGATTGCGATGTATCTGACGAGAAGCATTCTCAATACACCATATCAGGAAATCGGACGTCAGTTCGGAAAAGACCACACGACCGTCCTTGCCAACGTCAACAAGATTCAGAACAGCTTAAAAAATGACGTTGCCTTAAAAAAGGCCGTCGACGATCTCAGTGCAAAGATAAAGCAATCCAAATAGAGACTCTCATGAAAGGGAGCCTCTTTTTCTTTCTCGTACATTCCTTAAAAAAGAAGTTACCCACAAAAACAGCTATGCATCCACCACAAAGGCACAACGTATGTGGATTGTTTTTCTTCAACTTTCAATTCGATTTGTTGTATCTAAAATATGTAAATTTCTCGATAATCATAGCATTTTTAAGACCTATTTATTTATGACTCCGTTTTAAAGAATTCGATTTATCAACAAAGAAACAGCCCCTTATTATTACTATTATTTCTTCTTTAAGATTATTCTTAAAAAAAGAAGTCTTTCAACTTCAGACGACACCTCTGACATTTCTTGATTTTCCATAGGAAAACAATTCCAAAAGGATATATAAAAATATATAATTATATATAAATCTAGGAGTTATCTATTTACCATGAAACTAACCATCAGACGTATTGAATTCTTACGTATGCTGACCTATGCCGCACAGGCCATTCCATCCAAGAATGCTGAAATGCAGTTTTTGAATTATCTCATCGATGTCAGGGAAGATGGCGTAAGCGTCATCGCCTCCAATGGTGATATCTCTACCAAGGTCGATCAACCGATCAAGGATGACAAAGACAATACCATCATCTTCAACTGCGAACCTGGACTCATCCAGACTCAGGCCAAGCTTTTCTTGGATTGTATTTCCAAAATGGGTGGAGAAGTCATCACTCTCACCATGGTGGACTCGAATCTTCTCAATCTTGCCGACAATACGACGAACTTCAACCTCGTCACAAGGGCTGGCGAAGAATATCCGGATGTCGACCTCAACGTTCCGGAGAATGCCAACGGCTTCAAGGTCAAGCTTTCCGAACTGAAGCTTCTCTTTGATACGACCAGTTATGCCGTTGCTACCAAGGGTCCGAAGGATCTTTATTATGGCATCAACATCCGTGCTGAAAACGGTATGCTTACCTTCCTTACCACGGATTCCTATCGTATGGCTTCCTTCTCTGTTCCTGAGGAGAGCCAGGATGCATCCTTTGTCTTCACCTGCCCGGTCAAGGCTCTCGATATGGTCACCAAGATTGACGTCGACAAGGAAGTCACCATCTATTTCGATGAGAAGAGGGCTCTCTTTGTCTGCGGAAACATCACGCTATCCAGCAGATTGTTAAGAGGGGACTTCCCGTCTGTCGAACGTCTCATTCCTCCGGCATTCCCATATTCCGTCACTGTCGACACGGATGAATTCCTCGCTGCTGCCGATCGTGTCAAGATCATCTCTTCGGCAGAAGATAGGAACTCCCAGGTAAGGCTTACCCTGAACAAGGATACGGGTGTGACACTCTCTGCCCGTTCCACCAATTATGGAAACTCCAATGAAGTCCTTCGCAAGGTGAACATCAATTTCGATGATGATTCCACAATCTTTGAAATCAGCTTCAACATCGATTTTGCCGTCGATGCCGTCAAGGCTCTCAAGAGTGACAAGGTCACCTTCATCTTTGCCTCTTCCACCAGGATGTTCATGATCAAGAACAATGATCCGAAGAACATCCAGATCATCACTCCAATCAGAATGTCTGCCTATTGAGATACATACACCTACTCTTTCGGGTAGGTGTTTTGCAAAGGAGCCAACATCATGGAAAAACAAAAAAAGACAGTCGGAGCAAGGATGTGGCTGTTCGTCATCCTGATAGGTTTTGCCGGTCAGCTGGCATGGTCGATCGAGAACATGTATCTGAACACCTACATCACCTACTTGAATTTCTCCTCTCCGCTCGGACAGGGATTTGACTATTCCTTCTTCATCGCCCTTACGACAGCACTCAGTGCCGTCGTAGCCACCTTGACGACCATCTTCATGGGTGCTCTTTCGGATAAGGTAGGACATAAGAAATATTTCATCTCCATCGGTTATGTCCTTTGGGGTATCGCAACGGCAGCCTTTGGTTTGTTCAACGTCAACTCCACAAATGGTATCTTTCCCATTGCGATGACCTCTACTTTTGCTGCGATATGGGTCATCATCCTGGACTGTATCATGACGTTCTTCGGTTCGACGGCCAACGATGCCTGCTTCAACTCCTACATCACCAAGAACATCGAAAAATCAGACAAAGGCAAGATTGAAGGAATCCTCCAGATTCTTCCTTTGGCGGCGATGCTTCTCATCTTCGTCTTTCTCAATGGTTTGACGGTTGACTCTTCCAAAGGAGCCAATGATGCCAGATGGGATTTATTTTTCTATCTCATCGGTGGTTTTGTCGTATTGATGGGTGTTTTATCCTTCTTCCTCATTCCAAAGAAGGAAGAAGTGAAGTCTGAGAAGACCTATATCAGCCAACTTATCGAAGGATTCAGACCTTCTACCGTCAAGAAGAACAAGAACCTCTATCTTGTCCTTCTGATCTATTTTGTCTATGCTACGGCAACCCAGGTCTTCTTCCCCTATCTCATGGTCTATATCGAAAAGACGTGCGGGATTGCCAATGTCGGAAACAGCCTTATCACTCCCTTTGCCATCGTCATGGCTATCGCACTTGTCCTCGGTTCCGTATTAAGCGTCGCCATCGGCTTCATGTCTGATAAGCTTGGCAAGAACAAGATGATCATTCCGGCTTTTGTCATCTATGCCATCGGTATTCTTCTGATGCTCTTCATCCCTGACTTCTCAGGAGACAAGACCATCTTTGCAGCTATCGGCGGAACTGTCATGATTCTAGGCTATGTGGCGGTGCCGACTGTCTGCAATGCCATCGTCAGGGAGAAGATACCATCCAATGAGGAAGGTACCTTCATGGGTGTCAGGATGCTCTTTGTCGTCGCCCTTCCGATGTGCATCGGACCATTCATCGGGGATGGACTCAACGCTTCCTTTGGCAAGATGTATGAGAATTCCTTTGGCGAGAGTTCTCCTGTTCCGAGTCAGTATGGCTATCTTGTCGGACTTGGTCTTCTCATCCTTGCTATCGTCCCGATGTTCTTCTATTTCCGCAATCTGAAGAAGGAAAGGAAGAATGAAGGCTATCTTTTCAAAGACACGGAAAAAGCAAAACTTGATGCTGATTTTGTTCCTTTGATGGAATATCCCAGGATGAACTTAAGGAGGGATTCCTATCTCAACCTGGATGGGTTATGGGATTTCAGCTTCGGAAAGACGGAAGACCTTCCCAAAGTCTATGTTGATAAAATCATGGTTCCCTTTGCGGTGGAATCGGCATACTCCATGATAGGAAAGCTTGTTGAACCGGATGATGTTCTCTTCTATCACAAGGATGTGAATCTTCCCCAAGGTTTTAAGAAAGATAAGACCATCCTTCATTTCGAAGGTGTCGATCAGATATGTGAAGTCTATGTCGATGGAAAGAAGATAGCCTGTCATACAGGTGGATTCACTCCCTTTGATGTCGTTCTTCCAAACGATGTAAAGGATACCTTTTCCCTTGTCCTCAAAGTGAAGGACTATACGGATGCTTCCTATCATACGAGAGGAAAACAGGTCCTTTCCGTGACCGGATATTTCTATTCTTCCTCCAGCGGTGTCTATAAACCGATCTGGATGGAATCTGTCAAGGAGGACTATATTCAGGACGTGAAGTTCACTCCTGATTATGATGACAGGAAGGTCAAGGTTCTCATCAAAACACCAAAAGATGGGAAAGCCGTTCTGATGCTCCATTCCAGGGAATATTCTTTGAATACGAACGTGGAAGAAAGCATATCCCTTCTGGATGACTTCCATCCATGGAGTTGCCAGGATCCATATCTCTATGATGTTGAAATCCGCCATGGCGAAGATGTGGTCTCTTCCTACTTCGGTATGAGGAAGATAGAAATCAAGGATGTCAAAGGACATAAGAGAATCTTCCTCAACGATGAACCGATATTCCTGTCCGGATTGTTGGATCAGGGGTACTATTTCATCGGAAATTATACGCCGAAGAATTATGATGAATATCTTTTCGATATCAAGAAGACCAAGGAGATGGGCTTCAACTGTCTCAGGGTCCATATCAAGACCGAACTTGACCGCTTCTATTATGAATGCGACAGGCTTGGCATGCTCCTGATACAGGATTTCCCCTGTGGTGGAGATTCCTATTCCTTCTTCTGGAGCGTCATTCCACGTATCTTGCCTTCTCTTACGGAAAAGAACCTGACTTATAAGAGGACGGCAAGGAAGAGCAAGGAAGGACGGGATGAATTCCTTGAGGAATGTCATGAATACCTAAGGATGTATCATAATCATCCGAGTGTCATCATCTATTCTATCTTCAATGAAGGCTGGGGAGAATTCGATCCTAGCAAAATCTATCATGAACTCAAGCAGATGGAACATACCAAGCTCTTTGATACAGCCAGTGGCTGGTATGATGCAGACAGCGACTTCTATTCCATTCATACTTATACGCAACCTGACAAGAAGAGAGTCGATAAGAAGGGCCGTTGCTTCATCATCTCGGAGATGGGTGGAGCATCTCTGAGAATCGAAGGTCACTCCTATTTTGAAGGCTTCTTTGGCCATGGCAAGGCAAAGAGCAAGGAAGAGTTGACCAAAAAATACAAGGAACTCTTCGAAAAGAAAATCAAGCCACAGATCGGAAAGTATGGCCTTAACATGACCATCTATACAGAACTATCTGATTGTGAGACGGAGTACAACGGACTTCTCACCTATGACAGAAAGGTTGAGAAGATCGATTCTTCCGTTCTTTATGACGTCAATCAGGAACTCTATTCTGAATTCAACGATTGCATAAGACAGTGAGGTGCAGAAAATGGACAAAGAACATGCATTGGAAATCTGGGAAGAACTCTTTCCCGGCAAGGACGTCGCCTATGACTTCGCAAGCCACCCGATGAAGAAGGAGGACTTCAAAAAGGAAGACTCTTATTATGGATGGGACATCGATGAGAAGAAACCTTATCTGAACAGGGAAGACAATTTCTTCCCATGTTCTCTCAATACCATGGGATTCCGTCAGAAGAAGCCTTCCTTCAAGGTAGGAAACCATCTTTTTGAAGTGCGCAAAGGAAAATCCTATGGAACCTTTGCCATCTATGACATCACTGATAGAAACCATCCTATCAACATGGAACCGAGTGAGGAAAACCAGGAGCCTTCTTTTAACAGGGCAAGGTTCCATGAGATTGCCGTGTCTCAGCATTCCCTGGATTCCAGGTTCATGATACCTACACCTTCCTCCATCATCAAAAACGTCTTCCAGCAGAAGCTTGATGAAAGCGATGTGGCGATGGAAAACACGGTATCTCAGGATGATATCTGTGAGAATGATGAGGAAGAAGTAACGAAAGAGGTGACTGATTCTCAACCTCAGCAGGAATCTTTTGCTTTGGAAGAAAAGATAGACGAAGATATGAAAACAGAGGAACCCCAAGAACCTGAGGAAGAGAAGAATTCTATCGAAGAAGTGATGGAAACAAAGGAAGAAGACCATCCTGAAGAAGCCAAGATACCTGAAATCATCGAAGACGATGAAGAGGGAGAAGAAAGCTTCAAACCAGAAGAAGGACAGGTAGAAGCTGAAGAAGAAACTCCTCTTGAACCTGAACAGGAAACGGATGATTCCATGCTTGAACAGCTAAGAAAGCAGCTGGATGAGAACATGGCTGAAATCTCTTCCCTGAACATGCAGGTCTCCACTCTTTCTGCAGAAAAGGAAGACCTGGAACAGAAGAATCTCGCCCTTGTCGATGAGAACGAAAACGTGAAGAAAAATGCTTCGGCTACGCTTTTGGAAAGCAAGAATCAGGTTTCTTCGATGACTGAACGCATGAATGCCATCCTTGCCTTAAGCGACACCTTGAAGGCAAGAATCAATGAGCAGCAGGATGAACTCATCAAAAAGAAGACGGAAATCGAAAATCTCACCTTGGAGAAGGAAAAACTTGAAGGAGAGCTCTCTTTGGCCAAGGATAGCAATGTCAGCCTGTCTGAGGAACTCAACGGCTATTCTTCTAAGATTGTCCTCACCAAGGAAGAATATGATGCCATGACGGAAAATGTCCTCAAGGACAAGGCAAAGCTAGAAGAACTGGACAGTGAAAATGTCTCTTTGAAGTCTTCTTTGGAATCCTTGAAGGAAGAATCAAATAGGATTATCAAGGAGAAGGAGGAGTTGGAAAACAGCTCCACTTCTTTAAACAAAGAAAAGGAAGAGACTTCTTCCAAGATGGAAGAACTTCTTCAGGAACGAAACGGATTATCAGATGAACTTGAGGGAAAGAAGAAAGAAAACGGCGAACTTCTTGAACAGATAGGAAAGCTGAATGCTGCTATCGAATCTCTTCACACCCAGGTCTCTTCTTTGGATATATCTTTTTCCAGCCTGCAGGATGAAAAGAATAAACTCGATGAGGAAAAGGAAGACCTTGCCAAGAGATTGAGTCAAGAGGAAGAAAAGAGTACGTCTCTTTCTTCTCAGCTTGAAGAAGCCAAAAAGAACTTTGATTCCCTGGATGCCCAGGAAGAGTTGACGTCCGGTCAGATAGCAACCTTGGAAGAAGAAAACAAGAATCTGAAAGCTTCTTTGGAGGAAGAAAAGAATCAATCCTCTCAGCTTCAGGATAGACTTGAATTCTCTGATGAAAGATTTAACAGCTTATCTATCGAGAAGGAAGAGAACGAAAAGAACCTCAACAAGCAGATTCTTGACGAACAGGCCAAGAACGAACTCCTCAAGAATGAGAAGGAACAGCTGGATTCCAAGATCAATGCCCTGAATGAAAAGGTCGTCTCCCTTCAAAGCGAAATCGAAAGAAAAGACCAAGACTATCTCGAGAAGAAGAATGCCTTGGAACTCTCCAACAAGAGCAAGGACGAGACCCTTCTTCTCGTTCAGAAGGAACGGGATGAGGGAGTCAGGAAGAATCTCTATCTTTCTCTCGGTGGAATGATGGAGCACTATGATGAACTGATCTCCTATCTGAATGATGAAGGTCTACCTTTCAACGAAGAGGAAATCCATCGCTTCTTCCTCCTTCATAGGGATTATCGCAACAAAGTCATGGATTGCTATGAAGAGACGAATCCGGAGATTGTCTCTTCCTCCACAGAGGAAGTTCCTTACCACAAGGAAGAAAAGGAAAGGGAAGAGAAGGCTCTCAATTATTATGACCAGATATTCTCCACGGAGAAAAACAAGGTTTCCGACTTTGCCGGACGTTACATCGTATTGAATGACTATCAGAACAAAGACAGCGAATATTCCTGGGATTATATCCTTCTTGATTCAAGCCTTCCGGAAACGTTGGACAATATCCTGATTGCCAACGAGAAATCCTTGAAGGACTATCGTCCGGATCAGGCATTCTTTACCAACGGACATCGCTTTGAGACCATTCTCATCGATTCGAAAAAGAAGATTGTCTCTGCCGATTATATCTCGGACCCCTATGACTTCACCCAGGCTATCCGCATCACGAGGAACAACCAGGAGAAGATTTCTCCTCTCATCTATCTCTTCATCAAGATTGTCGGCATCAACAGTGCAAGTCCGGATGAAAAATCCTTGATGGAATTCTTTGACCTGATGGATAGGACCGTCAAGCGCTGCTGTCCGTTATCCTTCATCGAGATGAAGACGGTCGTCGGCATCAACAAGGGAAACTATGCCTTCATCACCTTTGACGGAGGTATCAACGACGCTTATCGCGAGACATTGGATTATGCCTTGCTTCTGAATTCCTACCGTAGGGAATACAAGCTTCAGAACAGGCTCAATGCCGTCATCGTCTTAAACGAGGTGGATGTTCCCTTCTCCAAGAGACATCTTGACTATGATGCCTTGCTTACCCAGACGAGGGATGACGAGCTCCGTGCCCTTCGCTATGAGTTCAACATGGCCGTCATCAACTCTACCATCAAGAGGACACTCCATATCGGTCCGAAGATCATCGACAAGCTTCCGCTTGACCAAAATCTCCTCAAGCCAAGCCAGATTGGAATGGGCAACTTTGCCAAGATGTATCGCTTCGACAAGGAATTCAAAGTCTATAACTTTGTCTATTCCCTGAGCCACAAAGAAGAGAAGACAGAAGAATAATTTCACGTGAAATATAACAGAGGACAACATAAAATGACATTATTGGAACGCTTTTTGAAATATGTCTCTTTCGAGACCACGGCACTGGAAGAAAAGGAAGATGCCGCTAGCAATGAGAAAATCTATGCTCTCACAAGAGAGATGACAAGAGAACTTCAGGAACTTCATCCGGATGAAATCTCCGTCAATCGGTTCGGTGTCGTCGACTGTAAGTTCAAGGGTACGGGAGATAAGCCTGGTGTAGCCTTCCTTGCCCATATGGATACGTCCAACCAGGCAAGCGGAAAGGATGTCAAGCCGAAGATCGTCAAGGATTATGATGGAAAGGACCTTGAACTGGGAGAAGGACTCTCTCTGACCAGAGCGATGTTCCCTAGCCTTGACCACTCTATCGGACATACGCTCATCACCACCAGCGGGGATACCCTTCTTGGCGGTGATGACAAGGCCGGTATCGCCATCATCATGACGGCTCTTCATGAAATCCTGGAAAACAACATCGCCCATCGTCCGCTTGAGATCATCTTCACCACCGATGAGGAAATCGGTGCCGATGCCCATCATATCTCCATGGAGAATGTGGATTCCAAGTATGGATATACCATCGATGGAGGTGATCCTCATTATATTGCCATTGAGTCCTTCACTGCCTATGCCATGGATGCCCATGTCCAGGGGGAGTCCATCCATCCCGGCTCCGCCAAAGACAAGCTTGTCAATGCAAGCAATGTGCTGATGCACTTCCATAACGCCCTTCCGGAATACCTGAAACCAGAAGATACGGATGGAAGAAGCCCCTTCTATCACCTTTGCGAGATGAAGGGAAACGAAGACCATGCATCGGGTTCTTATATCATCCGTTCCTTTGATGAAGATGAGATGAAGAAGATGATCGAACTCGCTTTGTTCACTGCCAAGAGAATGAACGAGAAGCTCGGCTATGAAGCTCTCAGACTCGATATCCATGAACAGTATCATAATATGAGACAGGTCATGGAGAAGTTTCCTGAGATCACCAAGGAAGTCGAGTCCGTCTATCAGATGCTTCATATGGATTATGAATATGAAGCTATCCGTGGCGGCACCACTGGTTCTCAGCTTTCCTTCATGGGTCTTCCGTGTCCGAACCTCGGCACTGGCGACTACAACATGCATGGCCGATATGAATATGTCGACTACGATGAGATGGAGAGCATGGTTTCTGTCGTCAAGGAGCTCATGAAGGCTTAAAAAAGAGGCTCCTGGGCTTGTAAGCGTTTCCAGTAAAAAAGCTTGACAGCTATTTTTTAAGGAAACTTTAAGAAAAGTCTGAAATTTGTTTTGAAAATGACGAAAATTAATCAAAAAAATGAATTTTTCTATAATTTTGATTGAAACTTGAATTGATTGTTTCCTTTTTTTGAATTTTTAATTGCTATAAAATTACAAAGATTTATTTTTTTGGAGGACTTGGATATGAAAAAGATCATCACTGCATTTTCTTTAACAGCCATGGTC
>JBNMLQ010000039.1:0-13208 GCA_050874925.1 Candidatus Enterosoma sp.
ACAGAACCAAAAAGCAGGCCACCTCCAAAAGAAGTCACGACAATCGCTAAAACAGCAAGGATTGTTCTGATGATACTTTTCTTCATAAGATATTGTTCTTGATATCCATATCTCCGCCAGAGGTAAGACTGTCAGCATAGGATACAAAAGGCTTGACGAAGAGATATAGTCTCATTCTACACCCACCAAGGAAAAGATACAAGGCATATTTTCCATCTGCAAGAAGGAAATGTATTTTCTTACATAATCATGACATATTTTGTCATTTTTTAGAAAAAACAAAAATAGAAAACGTTTTAGTGACGATGATTTTTCATTCTCGTTTTCGCCTTCGCTTTCCTACGGAGCCTTGATTTTCTTAAAATTTTGTTTGACAAAGCATTGCCAAGCCCTTATACTCTTATCTTGCCATTGGGATATAGTCAAGCGGTAAGACAACGGTCTCTGAAACCGTGATGCCTTGGTTCGAATCCAAGTATCCCAGCCATCGAAATCAACAGACTGACCTTCGGGTCAGTTTTTTTCTTGTCCTTCTGAATTTCTTTTCTTATATAAGAAAAGAGCTCCTTCGATTTGATATAATATGGCATCAGAAAGAAGAATCAACATGGATATCAAATCACAACTCAACAAAAGCCAATACGAAGCTGCCAGCTCAACAAGCCAATATCTCAGAATCATCGCCGGTGCAGGAACCGGAAAGACAAGGACTTTGACATACAAGATTGCCTATCTCATCACCAAAGGCATGAATCCTCTCAGGATGGTCGCCATCACCTTCACCAACAAGGCTGCCAAGGAGATGCAGACCAGAGTCGACAGCCTTTTATATGAAAATGACTTCCAGGTATACGGAAAGCCACTCATGGTCACCTTCCACGGATTCTGCTATCGTTTCCTGAAGAAGGAAATCTCCCATCTTCCCGGATATAACGTCAACTTCAACATCGCCGATGACCAGGATCAAGGTCAGATATACAAGGACATCTTTTCCAAGATGACCAAAGGTTCCAGCAAAGACTTCACCAAGGCCGTCATCGCCAAGGTTTCCGAGCTCAAGACCAAAGGTCTCTTTGTCAACGATGTCTCACAAAGCGATGTCCCCTATGGCTCCATCTACACCTACGATGAGCTTCTCCATGTCTATTCTTCCTACCAGGACTACCTCAACAAGCAGAACCTATTGGACTTCGACGACCTTTTGATGCTCACCATGAAGATTCTCAAAGCCAACGACGATGTCAGGCATCATTGGCAGAGCAAATATGACATCTTCCTCGTCGATGAGTTCCAGGACACCAATGAAGTCCAGTACAACCTCATCAAGCTTCTTCTCTCTCCAAGGACGATGCTGACGGTCGTCGGCGACCCAGACCAGACCATCTACACATGGAGAGGTGCCAAGAATGAAATCATCAAGGACAGGCTTCAGAAGGATTTCCCCAATCTCGATACCGTCGTTCTGGACGAGAACTATCGTTCCACCCAGCAGATTCTCAATGCCGCAAATGCCTTGATCAAGAACAACCGAGACAGAATGGACAAGAACCTGGTGGCAGCAAGCGGAGCCGAAGGGGACAAGATTTCCTATCTTTGTTTCCAGGACGCCGAGATGGAAGCCTACCAGATAGCCAACGCCATCAGCAACCTGGCCAACAAGGAGAAGGTCGACCTAGACAAGATTGCCATCATCTACCGAAGCAACTACCTTTCCAACCCGATTGAAAAGATGCTCACCCGCTTCAAGATTCCCTATGAAGTCTATGGCGGCATGAAGTTCTATGAACGAGCCGAGATCAAGGACGCCTTATCCTACCTGAGACTCATCGTCAATCCTGACGACCTTTCCTTCAGAAGGATGCTCAAGGCTCCCAGCAAGGCTATCGGTGATGTCGCACTTCAGAGGGCACTCGACTTCAAGGCCGGAATGACGGAAGAAGACAATTCCCTCTTCCAGGTCTTCCGCTATCATCATGACGAGCTTCATCTTCAGAAGAAGTCCATCCTCGCCCTGAAGGACTTCTATCATGCCTATGATGAAGTCCAGGCCGTATACAAGAACAGGAACAGCACACCAAGCCAGCTCATGACGGCCATCCATCTTTATTTCCAGAATGCCGGCTTCCTCGACTATGTCAGCAAGGAAGACAAGAAGCTTGAAGACAAGCTTTCCTATACCGCCTCCAGTTCCGTCTCCAAGGTCGACAACGTCAACGAGCTCATCCGTTCCATGGTCTCCTACTTCGATCAGGACATCCTCGACGAAGACGGGACTACCAGGGCACCGACTCTGGAAGACTTCCTCATCGATGTCGCATTGCAGTCCGACCAGGATACCATGAAGGATGCCAAGAAGGTCGCCCTCATGACCGGGCACGTATCCAAGGGTCTTGAATTCCCCTACGTCTTCGTCACCGGACTCAACGAAGGCGTCTTTCCGACCAACCATGCCGTCATGGAGTTCAAGGCTTCAGCCATCGAAGAAGAAAGAAGGCTTCTCTATGTCTGTGTGACCAGAGCCCAGAAGAAGCTCTATCTCTCTTCCTTTGGAGGCAAGAACTTCCGCAACGGAACCGAATATGTTCCCAGCCGTTTCATCAAGGAGCTCAACATCCTCGAAAAGAAGGCTCCGGAAAAGAAGGTTTCCTCCGATTACAACCCATATCTTGGAAGCCACAGGCCAAGCGCCAACCAAAGTCTCTTTGACAAGATGTCCTCCAATGCCAGAAGCATCCTCAATTCCGCTACAAGGCCTCAGCCTTCTTCTGCCACCTATGCTGTCGGAGACAGGATCGTCCATACATCCTTTGGCAAAGGAACCGTCACCGAAGTCATGGACCAGGGAAGAAAGGTCCGCATCCAGTTCAAGGATGAGATTGGAAGCAAGGTTCTCATCAGTGCCGCCAAGGCTTTCAGAAAAATCAATGAAGGAGAGGAATGATGCAACCGATCGACAAAGACAAAGAAAGGGTCGAAGAACTGACCAAGCTCCTCAACCGATACAACTATGAATATTATGTCCTGAACCAGTCTTCCGTTTCCGATGCCGAATTCGACCAGCTGATGGAAGAACTCCAGAGATTGGAGGAAAAACGCCCGGACCTCAAGGACAGACTTTCCCCCACAAGCAGGGTCGGCGGTGGTATCGCCACCGGCTTCAAAAAGGTCGTCCATCAGAAATACATGCTCTCCATCGCCGATGTCTTCAACGAGGAAGAACTTTACGACTTCGACAGCACGGTGAGGAAGCTCACCGGGCTAAACGACATCGAATACATGTGCGAAGTCAAGATTGACGGGCTTTCATGCTCCCTCGTCTATCAGAACGGCGACCTTGTCACCGCTTCGACAAGAGGAGACGGAACCACGGGAGAGGATGTCACCGCAAACGTCCTGACCATCCCTTCGATTCCTCTGCACATCCCCTACAAGAAGGATTTTGAAATCCGTGGAGAAGTCTATATGCCGAAAGCATCCCTGAAGATGCTCAATGAAGAGAGGGCAAGAAACGGCGAACCATTGTTTGCCAATGCCAGAAACGCCGCCAGCGGAAGCCTGAAGAACCTGGATAGCCGGGTGACGGCCAAAAGGAAACTCGATGCCTGGTGGTATTATGTTCCTGACGGATACGAAATGGGCTTCAAGACCCATGACGAAGCCTTGAAGTACGCTTCAAGCCTCGGTTTCCGCACCAATCCGGAAAGAAGGCTTGTCCACGGAATCAAGGAAGTCATCGACTATGTCCATGAATACCATGAGAAGAGACCGACGCTTGACTATGACATCGACGGTCTCGTCATCAAGGTCAACGACATGTCTCTCTACGATGAGATCGGCTATACCATGAAGGTACCCAAATGGGAGATTGCCTATAAGTTCCCTCCGGAAGAACAAATCACCCAAATTGAGGATATCGAAATCAGTGTCGGAAGGACGGGAAAGGTCGTTCCGACAGCTGTCTTGAGACCCGTCCGTGTGGCCGGCTCCTTGATTTCCAGGGCCACCCTCAACAACGAGGAATACATCAAGGCCAAGGATATCCGCATCCATGACTACGTCAGCCTCCACAAGGCGGGAGACGTCATTCCGGAAGTCGAGAAGGTCATTCTTTCAAGAAGGGAAAAGGACCTCCCTCCCTATTCATTCCCAAAAGAATGTCCTTTCTGCCACAGCACTCTGGAAAAAGTCCAGGGACAGACCTACTGCAAGAACGAGGACTGCCCGTCAAGAAGGATCAACAACCTCATCTTCTTCGTTTCCAAGCAGGGCATGGACATCGACGGCATCGGTGACAAGCTTGTCGAATCCCTCTTCAACGAGGGACTGGTCAAGGATATCAGCGACTTCTACCTTCTCAAGGATCACGAGGAAGAGCTCATGATGATGGACGGCATCGGAAAGAAGACCTGCGAGTCCCTCTTTGCTGCCATCGAGAAGTCCAAGCACAACGATCTCTACCAGCTGATCTGCGGATTGGCTATTCCGCTTGTCGGGAAGAAGACGGCCCAGGTCCTCTCCTCCCACTATCAAAGTCTTGACAACCTGATGAAAAGCTCTTTGGAAGAGCTCTCTTCCTTGCAGGACGTAGGGGAAATCACCGCTAAAAGCCTGATGGCATATTTCAGTGACGAGGATAACAGAAGCATCATCGAAAAGCTGAGAAGCTATGGACTGAATTTCTCTATCCTGAATCCTGTCACGGAAGCCAAGGACAACTTCTTCAAAGATAAGAAATTCGTCTTGACCGGAGCTCTTAGCGTATCCAGGGAAGAGATGACCAAGAGGCTTGAATCTCTCGGTGCCAAGTCTTCCTCCTCGGTAAGCAAGAAGACAGACTTCGTGTTAGTCGGAAGCGATGCCGGAAGCAAGCTTACCAAGGCTAAGGATTTGGGCATCACCATCTACACGGAAGAAGAGATTCTTCCATTGCTGGAGGAGGCCGAGGAAAAGCAGTCCTAACACCTTTTCCGCAAGTGTTGTATAATGAATTGTTTTAGAGGTAGATTTCATGATAAAAGTAACAAAAGAAGTGATTGATCTCTGTGCCGAGAACCTTCTTTTCAAATTGAATCCTGGTCAGACGGATTTGATTTACGAAGAGTTCAACACCATCATGGCCCAGATTGATTTCCTGAAAGGCATCCCCGGTGTCGACCAAGCCGACCCGATGACGTTCCCCTATAGCGAACATCAGAAATTCCTAAGGAAGGACAAGCCTTCCAAGCCGCTCAGAAGCGAGGAAGTCTTAAAGAATTCCAACACGAAGATCGGCAACCAGATCAAACTCCCGAAAGTCGTAGGTAACAAGAATGACGAAATGGATGAATGAAAATATCCACGAGCTCCACTCCGCCTTGGTCAAAGGTGAAGTCACTGCATCAGAGCTCGTCGAGGAATGCATCGAAAGAGTCAAGGAAGACAAGTGCAATTCCTTTGAAGTGACCAACTTCGACAATGCCAGAAAGGAAGCTGGCAAAATCACTCAGGTCAAGGAAGACGAATACCTCAAGGGCATCCCCTTCTTAAGCAAGGACAACTATTCCACCAAGGGTCTTGAGACCACCGCATCCAGCAACATCCTCAATGGTTATGTCCCGATTTTCGATGCCACGGTCATCAGCAAGCTCAAGCGTGCCGGAATGATCCAGATTGCCCACACCACCATGGACGAACTTGCCATGGGCGGAACCGGAACCACCGGACACAAGGGCAACACCACCAATCCCTATGACAGGGAGAGGATCGTCGGAGGTTCCTCCTGCGGTTCTGCCGCAGCCCTGGCTCAGGGCATCGCGCCCTTTGCCTTGGGAAGCGATACCGGCGACTCCGTAAGAAAGCCAGCCTCCCATGCAGGCCTTGTCGGCTTCAAGCCGACCTGGGGAAGAATCTCCAGGTTCGGTCTCTTCCCGTTTGCCCCGTCCATGGATACCGTCGGCTATTTCACCAGGGACGTATTGGATGCAAGCTATGTCCTTTCCACTCTTGCCGGACATGACAGCAAGGATATGTCCTCTTCCTATCGAAGGAAGGAAAAGTACCAGAACTATGTTTTGGAACACAAGTCTCTCAAGAGAGTCGGCTATTTTACAGCCGTCATGGACAACATCCAGAATCCGACCATCAAGAAAGCCTATCAGGATCTGTTGGAATCCATGAAGGAAAAAGGATACGAAGTCGTCAGCTATGACTATCCTGTCGAACTGCTCGATGCCTTATATCCTACTTATATGATCATCTCCTGCGCCGAGGCGGGAAGCAACAATGCCAACCTCGACGGCGTCAGGTTCGGACCGGCTGCCGACAACAACCCGAAGACCTACAAGGAATACATGACCGACTGCAGGACCAAGGGCTTCTCCGACCTCATCAAGAGAAGATTCGTCATCGGATCCTTCTCCCTTCTCAGCCAGAACCAGGAAGAGATGTTCAACCGTGCCCAGAAAGCCAGAAGACTCATCGTCAATGCGATGAATGCCTTCTTTGACAGCATCGACTATCTCATCGTCCCTGCCGCATACAGCATCCCGAAGAAGATCAAGGACTTATCCACCGCCTGGTCCACCAACCCAGACTATCTTGACAACATCCTTTCCATCGGAAACTTCGGCGGATATCCTTCCATCACCCTTCCGCTTTGCTTCTCCGAAGGCATGCCGATCGGTGTCAACATCACCGGAAGAGTCTTTGAAGACGGCCACGTCCTAGCCGCCGCCAAGGATGTCGAAGACATCACAGGTCTCCATGACCTTGTCGCAAAGGAGGTCAGATAAAATGGAATTTGAACCAGTCATCGGTATTGAAATCCATGTCGAACTGAAAACCAAGTCCAAGATGTTCTCCTCTGCTCCATGCACGTTCGGTGAGGCTCCCAACTCCGAAACCGTCCCCTTCGACCTCGCCTTCCCGGGCACCATGCCCGTCGTCAACGAAGAAGCCGTCGTCTATGGCATCAAGATCTGTTCCGCCATGCACATGAACATCGCAAGGACTTTATATTTCGACCGTAAGAACTACTTCTATCCCGATCTTCCCAAGGGCTTCCAGATCACCCAGCAGTTCCATCCTATCGGAACCAAAGGCTATATCGAGCTCAACATCGACGGAAAGACCATCCGTGTCGGTGTCGACAACGCCCATCTCGAAGAGGATACGGCCAAGCAGGTCCACCTCTCCGATGTCTCCCTCATCAACTTCAACCGCTGTGGAACACCTCTTCTTGAAATCGTCTCCGAACCGGATATGCATTCCGGCGAAGAAGCCATGAAATATGTCGAGACCATCCGTGAGATCGTCACCTACTTGGGCTGCTCCGACGGAAAGATGGAAAACGGCTCCATGCGCTGCGACATCAACGTCTCCTTAAGGGAGAAAGGAAGCACCAAGCTTGGCACCAAGTGCGAATGCAAGAATCTGAACACCATCAGCAACATCCGTGCCGCCGTCGACTATGAAGTAAAGCGTCAGAAGGAAATCCTGGAAAACGGAGGCGTCGTCGAACAGGAGACGAGACGTTATGACGAGGCCAAGAAGGCCACGGTCCTCATGAGAAAGAAGACCAATGCCATCGACTACAAGTACTTCAGGGAGCCAAACATCGTTCCGATCGACCTTGACGAAGGTTTCATCTACGATGCCATCCACTCCATGAACAAGCTTCCCAGCCAATATAGAGTCGAACTCAGGGAACTCAGCCTTTCCGAATATGAGATCGAAGAGCTTCTCAAGGACAGGGACTTCGTCACCTACTTCGAAGACTGCGTCACTCTGGGCGTGAAGAACCCGACCATCCTCTGGAACTTCCTCATGGTCGACATCCTCGGCTATCTCAACAAGAACGAGACAAGCCTTTCCAAGCTGAAGTTCACCAAGGAGAACCTCGTTTCCCTGGTCAACCTCATCGTCACGGGAAAGATCAACTCCAAGCAGGCCAAGGAAGTCCTCTCGGAAATGTTCCTTGACGGCAAGGATCCTCTTCTCATCGTCAAGGAGAAAGGCATGGAACAGATTTCCGACGACGGCGTCATCAAAGGCATCGTCGAGGAAGTCCTTTCCAAGAACGCCCAGTCCATCGCCGACTGGCAGAGAGGCAAGGACCATGCCTTAGGCTATCTTGTCGGACAGGTCATGAAGGCATCCAAGGGAAAGGCCAATCCATCCATGGCCAAGGAGATGATCATCTCCATCATCGGACCCTGCGGAAGCAAGAAATAAGACAATTGGCAAGGCGGAGCATTCCGCCTTGTTTTTATGCAAATCCGGGAAGAAATGCATTTGAAAAAATAGTGCATACATTTTTTGGACTGCTTCCTCGTTTTCTTTACACAATATGTATCATGTGTAATTTTTGTTGTATTAGCTGTTTTACATCAATATAATAATTCCATCTCAGTTAGGAGGGACCACCATCATGGCCAAAGAAAAGAAAGAAGATTTACGTGTCATCAAGACAAAGGAGAAGCTGACCAAGGCTCTTGTCCAGCTGCTCAAGGAAAAGCAGATTCAGAGCATCAAGGTCAGTGAACTGTGCGATTTGGCCGGTGTCTCCAGAGCGACGTTCTACAACAACTTTGACACCATCGACGATGTCTTCGTCTACTATGTCACCAAGTTCGAATTCCCCATCGACGACATCCTCAGCAAGGAAGTCAACGCCGTTGACTTCAGCAAGCCTGACAGCGTGAGCAATGCCTGGAAGGATTACATCTTCCCCATCATCGCCCAGCTCGAGGACAAGAAGGACGATCTCTTTGAAATCCTCACCAAGCAGTCCATGAACGGGGACTTCTATCTCGCCGTCCAGGATGTCATGACCCAGCTTTCCAGAAGGCTTCTTGCCGTCTATAAGAAAAAGTATGACATCGACGTCCCCAACGAAATCGCCGTCCGCTATACTGCCGGCGGTCTTACCGACCTTCTCCTCTACCTCGTCATGAGCGGTGACAAATATACCCTCGAGGAGAAACAGCACTACATCTATCACGTCGTCTTCGAAATCAGCAACTACTACTATCAGCGTCACCAGGATGGAGAACTTCTCTGATGTCCAAAGACTTCTATATCGAAATCCTTCACGAAGATAAGAACTGCCATGCCAGATATGGCTATCTCCATACGCCCCATGGCACTGTCGAATTGCCGATGTTCATGCCTGTCGGTACCCAGGCCACCGTCAAGATGATCTCCCCCGAGGAGCTAAGGGAGATGGGTAGCGGGGTCGTCTTGGCAAACACCTACCACCTCGCCTTGCGTCCGGGAACCAAGGTGGTCAAGGCTGCCGGAGGTGTCCAGAAGTTCATGAACTACGACGGACCGATGCTCACCGACAGCGGTGGATACCAGGTCTTCTCCTTGACCAAGCTGCGCGACAAGATCACCGAGGAAGGTGTCTCCTTCAAGGACCCCCTCACCGGCGACAGGCACTTCTTCTCTCCGGAGAGCGTCATCGGATTGGAAGAAGACATCGGTGCCGACATCATCATGTCCTTCGATGAATGTGCCCCCTATCCCTGCAGCAAGGAATACATGAAGAATTCCATCGACAGGACCATCCGTTGGGCCAAGCGCGGACTTGCCGCCAAGACCAGGGATGACCAGGCTCTCTTTGGCATCTGCCAGGGTGGAGACTTTGCCGATTTGAGGGAATACTGTGCAAAGCAGCTCACTGCCCTCCCCTTTGACGGATTCTCCATCGGTGGAACCGCCATCGGCGAACCTAGGATCACCGAATACCATGAGGTATCCCTGACGATCCCTTATCTTCCCTATGACAAACCGCGCTATCTGATGGGCATCGGCTCCCTGGATATGCTTTTTGACGGCATCCGCAAGGGTGTCGACATGTTCGACTGCGTCCTTCCCACAAGGCTTGCCCGCCATGGTTCCATCATGACGCACCACGGAAGGATCAACATCATGAAAGGCAAGTACGCGACAGACTTCTCTCCGCTTGACGAGGAATGTGACTGCTACTGCTGCAGGCATTTCACCAAGGCCTACGTCCATCATCTCATGAAATGCGAAGAGGGCTTCGGAGCAAGGCTATGCTCCATACACAACATCCGTTTTCTCATCCAGGCCATGGAAGAGGCCAGAGAGGCCATCAAGAATGACCGCTTCCTCGACTATGCCGCCTATCGACTGGATGAGTTTGGCAATGAAAGAGGCTGTTAAATGAATACACCAGGTTTTGATTACGATATCTATTCCTTAAGTTCCTATGATTATGATCTTCCCGAAGAGCTGATCGCCCAGTCTCCCGCCGAAAAGAGGGATGAAAGCAGGCTCCTTGTCATGAACCGCAAGACCGGAGAGCTTACCGACGAACCTTATTTCAAGAACATCGAGAACTATCTCCACAAGGGAGACGTCCTCGTCAGGAACAACACCAAGGTCATCCCGGCAAGGCTTTTGGGTGAGGAGAAGGAGACCCATGCCCATGTCGAGCTTCTCCTTCTCAACCAGATCAAGGACAAGAAGGACGTCTGGCAGTGCCTCGTCGGAAACGCCCATGCCGTCAAGGTCGGAACGAGAGTCAGCTTCGGCCTCAACGATGAACTTGTCGCCGAATGCATCGAAGTCCAGGACGAAGGTCTCCGCCTGTTCCATTTCGAATACCAGGGCATCTTCCTGGAAGTCCTCGAAAAGCTTGGCAAGATGCCTCTTCCTCCCTATATCCATGCCCAGCTTGGCGACAATTCACGCTATCAGACGGTCTATGCCAAGATCGAAGGAAGCGCTGCCGCTCCGACAGCCGGCTTCCACTTCACGCCCGAGCTCTTTGAAAGGCTCAGAGCCAAAGGTGTCGAAGTCGTCGACGTCACCCTTCATGTCGGATTGGGAACCTTCCGTCCGGTCAAGAACGATGACATCAGAAAGCATGACATGCATTCTGAATTCTATATGATGTCCAAAGAGGCCAGCGATACCCTGAACAAGGCCAAGAGCGAACATAGAAGGATCATCGCCATCGGTACGACCTCCACCCGGACCTTGGAATCCGTCTACCAGAGATTCGGAAAGTTCCAGGAGTGCTCCGGAGACACCAAGCTCTTCATCTATCCTGGATACAGGTATCAGGCCATCGACTGCCTCATCACCAACTTCCACCTTCCCAAGTCAACCCTCGTCATGCTTGTCTCTGCCTTTTCTAGCAGAGACCATATCCTAGACGCCTATCGCCATGCCGTCGAGAACAGATATCGTTTCTTCTCCTTCGGCGATGCCATGTTCATTTACCAGGATGAAGCTGAATAAGGATTCCAAGGACTATTACCAGAATCTCTATAAAGAGACTGTCACGATGCTTGAAAAAGAGAAGCGAAGACCGTCTCTTTTTCTTCATGCCTGCTGTGGTCCTTGTCTGACCTATCCCCTGAGCATCTTACTTGACCACTTCGATGTGACCGTCGGCTTCTTCAATCCGAACATCCAACCGGAAGAAGAGTACCAAAAAAGGTTAGCGACCCTCAAGGAGTTCCTCTCTTCCTATGCCAAGGACAGGGGCGTCCAGATTCCTCTTGTCATCAACGAGGACGACTTTCTGAAGTACAACAGCCTCTTCAGGGACAGGTTTAAGGACCACGAGGGCGGAAACACATGTCTCAGATGTCATAGCTACAGGATGGGTCTTGCCTATGAGTATGCCTATATGCACCACTATGAATACTTCACCACGGTGATGACGGTCTCCTGCAAGAAGCCGAGCCGGGAACTCAACCTCATCGCCATGGAACTGGCCAAGAAATATCCCGGGACGAAATACCTCTATTCCGACTTCAAGAAGGATGACGGACAGCTTAAAGGTATCATTCTTGCCAAAAAGTACAACCTCTACAGGCAGGATTACTGCGGATGCATTCCCTCCCTGTTGGAGAGACAGGCCTATAAGAAAAGGAAGGAAGAGGAACTCAGTCAGAAAAAAGCCTGACGATCTGAGGATAGAACTTCTTGGCTTCCTCCTCGCTTTCAAAGGAAATGGTGACTCTCTTGTTGCGGAGGGTCACTTTTCTTTTTCTACGGTTGCCCTGATAGGTCCTTTTTTCCTTCTCCAAGTCACGGACGGAGACCTCTCCCTTCTTGATTTTTTCATAAAGTTCCTTCTGACGTTCCAAAGGAAGGTTGAGAAGGGAACGTGCCTCGGAATAAGTCAGGACGAAATCCTTGAGTCCGTCCTTGAGGAAGTCAGGAAGCTTATCGAGCCTCTTGAGGTTTCTCACCTGGTTGACGGAAAGAGAGGAAAGTTCGGCAATCCTGTCATCCGGATAGGCATACTTGCTCTCCAACACCTGGAAGGCATAGGTCTTGACCAGAGGATTGTCTCCTTCCGACATGATGTTTTCGATGATGTAGGCAATCTTTCTTTCCTCAGGCAGGTCCGCCAGGACGATCGGCATGCTTTCAAGACCGATCTTCCTTGCCAGAAGGAAACGCTTGACGCCGTTGATGATCTCATATCTGTCATCCTTCTTGACGACGATGAGAGGCATCAGAAAGCCATCGTTGCGGATGGACTTCTCCAAGGCCTCATAGCGTTCAAGGTCATAGCTATCCTCATGATAGAGGTCGCTTAGGACAAGAGACTCCGCCCTGCAGGTGCGTTCGTCCTTCGATAGCAGGTTCTTTTCAATCTCATTGACAACCGAAAAGCCCTGATACTTCTTGGCTAAGGATGAGAAATCAGTTCTCCTGGCTCTTTTCGGCATATTCCAAGACCTCCCTTGCCAATGCGGCATAGGAAAGAGAACCTGCGGAATTCGGCTTATAGGAAGAAACCGGAACGCCCTTGGCGATGGCTTCCGGGATGCTGACGTTGCGTGGGATGAAGGTGGTGAAGACCTTATCCTTGAAGTTCTTCTTGATCTCCTGGGAGATTTCAAGAGACAGCTTCGTCCTGGGATCGAACATCGTCAGGACAAGTCCCATGATGGAAAGGTCCGGATTGCTGTTTCTCTGGACTCCGGCGATGCTGGAAAGAAGCTGGGCCAAGGCATCCAAGGCAAAAAACTCACACTGGACAGGGACAAGGACGCTCATGGCGGCATTCAAGGCATTCAGGGAGAGGAAGCCTAGGGATGGCGGACAGTCAATCAGGATGAAGTCAAAGAGGGAAGCCTCCTTTTCCTGAAGACACCTCTTCAGGATGGTGAGGTCAGCCTTTCCGTCTTTGCTCATCAGAGTGCTCTCGACCATGGCAAGGGTGAGGTTGCTAG
>JBNMLQ010000040.1:0-12888 GCA_050874925.1 Candidatus Enterosoma sp.
GCTGCGATGGCCAGGCGGACACACCCGATCCCATTCCGAACTCGGAAGTTAAGCGCCCTGGCGGCGAAAATACCCTCGCGGGGAA
This sequence comes from Candidatus Enterosoma sp., assembly GCA_050874925.1. Classification (GTDB taxonomy): domain Bacteria; phylum Bacillota_I; class Bacilli_A; order RFN20; family CAG-288; genus Enterosoma. The sequence goes on from JBNMLQ010000040.1 coordinate 86, forward strand.
GATAGCTGCAGCCGCTTTTTGCGTGGGACGGTTTGTTTTTATCTTAGCTCTTTGGTTTTTGACGAAATTTGCTTTTCTGTCTTATTTTTTATATAATGTATAAAACAAATATATTATGAACATTGGTAAAATTAACAAAATCGGAAAAATTGAATTTTCTCTTCAAGCCGTCGCGGATTTAGCTGGCATCACTGTTTCTTCTGTCTATGGTGTTGTTGGACTGGTTGCCAAGAAAACCTTTTCTAATCCTCTAAGCCAACTTTTAAAGAAAGAAGATTTCACAGATGGTGTTTCTGTTAAAAAGGTGAAGGATGGCTATGATGTTTCTTTATATGTTGTTTTATCCAAAGGAGTTAAGCTTGCTGAAGTCGTTTATGAAATTCAAAAGCAAGTTTCATATATTTTGGAAAAGAATTTTGGCATACCATTTAAAGTGGTCAATGTTTTTGTTCAGGCTTTGAAATAGAGCCTTTTGAAAGGATTCTCTCTCTTATGTTAAAAATTGACGGCCTTATCTTTAAGCAAATGATTATTTCCGGTTCTAATAATTTATATAACAATTATCCGGAAGTTGATTCTTTGAACGTCTTTCCTGTACCTGATGGTGATACTGGGACAAACATGAATTTGACGATGAGCAGTGGCTCTAGAGAAGTTTTTAATAAGAATGATAAAGCTATCGGCTCAGTAGCTAAAGATTTCGCTAGAGGTCTTCTTATGGGAGCTCGTGGTAATTCGGGCGTTATTTTGTCTCAAATTTTCCGTGGTTTTTCTGAATCTCTTCAAGGTAAAGAAGAAATTGATGCGATTGGTCTTGCAGAGGCATTTGTTGCTGGCAAAGAGACTGCTTATAAAGCAGTCATGAGACCTGTGGAAGGTACGATTCTTACTGTTATCCGTGAAGCTAGTTCAGCACTTTATGAAAAAGCAGAAAAAGATATGCCGATGGATGTTGCTCTTGACATATTATATGATGAAGCCATCAAATCTCTTAATCACACACCGGATCTTCTTCCTGTGTTGAAGGAAGTTGGGGTTGTTGATTCCGGTGGTGCTGGTCTTTGCAAGATCCTTGAAGGATTTGCCAAAGCCCTTCATAATCAGATTGTTGAAAAGGAAATGGCAACTGTTACCGAGAAGAATATTGGATATTCGACCGGTAAGATCAATTCTTCTGTTGAAGGACATGGTTCTGTTCAGGCTAAGTTCAATCATGAGGAATTTGGATATTGTACACAATTTCTTCTCAAATTGGCCGATCAAAACAATCTTCAAGGAAAAAAGTCTTTTAATGAAAAACGTTTTAAGGCCGTTTTAGAGGCTCATGGCAATTCCATCGTTTTTATTCATAGCGATGATTTGGTAAAAGTCCATATTCATACAATGAAGCCTGGCAATATATTTACCTATGCACAGCAGTTTGGTGAATTCAAGACTATGAAATGCGACAACATGTCCGAGCAGCATGAAGAACTTATGGATGATTTTGAGTCTGAAAAAAAGAAGCAGGGTTTACAAGACGATGGTGCTAAATTTGATGTTGCCCTCAAGGCTGATACTACTTTATCCTCTGCGGATCAGGCCAAGCAACTTGGCATAGAAAATCAACCATTAGAGAAGAAAAAATACGCCCTGATCGCTGTGGCTGTTGGCGAAGGAATCGAACAAATGTTCAAGCAATCCAATGTTGATTATATCATCTCTGGTGGTCAGACGATGAACCCATCGACAGCTGACTTTGTAAATGCGATAAAAAAGGCAAATGCTGAGAATGTTTTTCTTTTCCCAAACAATGGCAATATCCTGATGGCGGCATCCCAGGCGGCGGATCTTCTTAAAGATGATTATCATATTGCCGTTATTCCCACAAAGACAATTCCTCAGGGATTGACTGCCTGTATGGTATTTAATCCTGATGCTTCCTTGGAAGAAAATGAAGAGGTCATGAAGGAAAATATCAGTGGTGTCAAGAGCGGCGAAATCACTTATGCCGTGAAAGATACAACCATTGATGGTATCACGGTTGAAAAAGATAAGTTCATGGGTATCACCAACAAAAAAATTGTCTGTTGTCATAAACATAAAATCAATACGTTGATCGATATGCTGGATAAGATGGTTGATGAAGACGCTTCGATTATTACTGTTATCTGTGGAGAAGACGTTACCGAAGATGAACAAAAGCAGGTTGAAGAAAAAGTCAATGAAAAATATGGCGATGAATTTGAAGTAGATGTTGCCAGAGGTGAGCAACCTGTTTATTCATTCTTTGTTGCAGTGGAATGATATCTAGTAAAAAGCTTCCGAGAGCGCGGAAGCTTTTTCAGTGCATGACAATTTACGATATAATGAAATTATGAACATCAAAGAACTTTATTCACTCTTGGATTTATCTAAAGAAGAAGATTTACTTCGTATATTTCCATCTCGATATGAATCCCTAAAATCCAGCCCTTTTACGACCACTCCTGCAAATGGTCAGCGCTTTGTCTTTAAAGGCATTCCATTGAATGTAAAATGTCTTAACACTGCTAAAATCAGCATTATCCGTTTTCAGTTGGATATCTCTTATCATAAGATAGATTGTATTGTTTATAATCAGCCTTTTTATGGGATTAAACTAAGTTCCGGAAAGGAATTGTGCTTTGTCTTGTATTATTCGGTAGCTAGAAAAGCATATATCGTATATTCCATCTATGATGCTGATTCATATTATGTCATGACAGGCATCAAACCGGTCTATAACCTTCCAAAAGGAGTTTCTCAGTCTTACTTTGCTAGTTCCATAAGAAAGGTTCTTTCCTATCCTACTTCAGCATCCTATATGGTGAGCAGCTTGCCGGAGAGACTTATCAAGAAATACCATCTTATCAATGAATTTGATGCATATCGCTTCGTCCATCTTCCACGCGATGAAAAGAATCTATATGAGGGATTGCGTGTCTTCAAGTATGAAGAAGCTCTTCAATACTGTGTCAAAGCACTGTCTTTGAAGAAGGAAATGCAAGCAAAAAAGAAGAACGATTCCAAACCGATTTCTCATAAGGCAGTCAATGAGTTTGTTCGAAATCTTACCTTCAAACCAACGACGGATCAATTGGCAGCTATCCGTGATATTATTCTTGATATGGAAAAAGAAGAAGTCATGTATCGTCTTCTTCAGGGCGATGTCGGTACGGGGAAGACATTGGTTGCTTTTGTGAGTCTTTATGGCAACTGTTTGAGAAAAAAACAGGGTGTTCTGATGGCTCCGACCTTTGAATTGGCCATGCAGCATTATGAAAATATTCAAAAAATGTTCCAGCCCTATTCCATCAAAGTTGGATTTCTGGCCGGGAATGCGATGAAGGCGAAAGAACGTAGAGAACTTCTTCAGGGGCTTCAAATCGGAGAAGTTTCTGTTCTTGTTTCGACAACATCGGTTCTTTCCGATAATGTCAAATTTGCCGATCTTGGGCTTGTCGTCATTGACGAGCAACAGCTTTTTGGCGTTGAACAACGTGAGAAGGTTCTTTCCAAATCCGGAATAGCAGATATTCTGATGATGTCTGCCACACCGATTCCTAGGACATTATCTCAGATTATCAATGCTGACTTGGATGTTTCTACGTTGAATCAGTTTCCATCAGGGAAGAGAAACGTTGAGACAAGAGTTGTCCAAAGCATGGATCCGTTGATTTATAAAGCGATTGACAAAGCTTTGCTAAGTCAAAGGCAGGTCTTTATCGTCGCACCGAAAATTTCTCAGGGAGAAAGAGAAACAAGTAGTGCAAAGCAGGTTTTTGATGAAATTTCCTCGAGGTATCCGGGCAAAGCCAATTTGTTGCATGGGAAAATCAAAAAGGATAGCCAAGATCAAATCATCAAGAGCTTTATCAATAACGAAAAACCAATCTTGGTTTCAACCACGGTCATACAGGTTGGCATCGATGTCTCGTCTGCCTGTCTGCTTATCGTATATGATGCGAATTGCTTTGGCTTGTCGACTTTGCATCAGCTCCGTGGAAGAATTGGAAGGAGCGGTGAATATGCGCTGGCTATTCTTGTCTATGACGGAGATGACAAGGATGCACTTGACAAGTTGCATTTCCTTGTTTCCTGTGATGATGGATTGAAGATTTCCGAGTTTGATCTGAAGCAGAGAGGCAGCGGTTCCTATGCCGGAACCAACCAGTCCGGAAAATCCGAACTTATGGTATGTAATTTCGTCGATGATTTGAAAATGTTCGAGTGTGCACGAAAGGATGCTTCAGATATATTGTCTGATCCAAAAAACAGCGAGAATGCGAATTATCTGAAGTCAATCGACATGGACGATAAACTGAATATCGGATGAAGCCGTCTCATGCTTTCTTTAAGTAAAGAAAGCAAAACTGTTCTTGTTTAGGAAAAAAGGGGCCTAGGCGATAAGTATTATTTCAATATAACAGCGAATTTTGGTATCATATAGATAGTGTTCACAGGAGGTTTTCCTATGGTTAAAATATCAATCGACATGATGGGTTCCGATAGTGGACCTCAGGTTCTTGCGGCAGCTGTCGCAAAATATTTGAATGATGATCCGCAGGTTTCTTTTCTTCTCTTCGGTGATGAAAAGATATTGAAGCCTTGCTTTGAAAATTCTAAAAATCAGAATAGGGTCGAAATCATTCCGACTCAAGATATTATTCCGATGGAAATCAAGCCATTGGATTTCCTTCGCTCGAAAAAGTCGTCCATGTATCAGGCTATTGATGCAGTGAAGCAAAAGAAGGCAGATGCCGTTCTGACTGCTGGTTCAAGCGGCGGATTTGTCACAGGATCGACGATTCTTCTGAGAACTGTCGATGGTGTATTGAGAGCTGGATTGTGTTCTCCGTTTCCGACCAAGAAGAAAGGCGTTCCTTCCGTCGTCATGGATATCGGAGCAAGCAATTATAATACGGCTGAGGAAGTTTATCAGTTCGGTATCATGGGAAGATTATATGCCGAATCAGTGCTTGGCGTGAAAAAACCTGGCGTCTTTATTCTCTCTAATGGTTTGGAAGAAGGCAAGGGGACGGATGAGGTTGTCGAAGCCTATCATTTGATGAAGGAACGGCATCTGGAAGGATTTCAGGGAAACGTCGAGGCCAGGAATGCCCTTGATGGAAATCATGATGTCATCGTGACTCCCGGCTATGCCGGAAACATTTTCCTAAAGGCGAGCGAAGGAATGGGAAAAATCATGAACGATCTTATAAAACAGTCTTTCAAGAAGAATCTTTTCACCAAAATCGGTTATCTTCTTTCATCCAAAGGCTTCAAGGAAATGAAAGAGACGATGGATTATCACCGCTATGGCGGAGCCATTCTTCTGGGAATCGATGGTGTGTGTGTCAAAGCACATGGAAATTCCAATGAATATGCCTTCTATCAGGCAATCGGCGTTGCCAAAAAGATGGCAGAGACTGATATCGTCGAAAAAATCAGACAGCAATTTCAAAATCAGGAGCAAATATGATTTCAGGCTTGGACAAGGTTTTCGAACGTTTCCATATCAAGACAGATAATATAGCTCTTTATGAGCAGGCCTTTACCCATGCTTCCTATAGTAATGAACATAAGGATTGTCCGTCTTATGATAGACTTGAGTTTCTGGGAGACTCCCTTTTGGATATGATTGTAGGAGATTTGGTGTATCAGGAAAATCCAGACTGCAATTCCGGTAGTCTATCCAAAATGCGCTCGGCTCTTGTAGAAGGACGGACCTTGACCCGCCTTTCCGAGGAAATCTTCGGGTTCTCAAAATTGGTACGGTATTCTCAAGGAGAAAAGGACAACGTCAAGTTTCATAAGCATATCGATGAAGATGTCTTTGAATCTTTCGTTGCTGCGGTTTATCTGGACCAAGGATATGAATTCGTGAGAAGGATGGTCATATCGATCTTTTACCCCTTGCTTTCCCAGGCGATGCACGTGTCCCTTGCCAGGGATTCAAAATCCAGGCTTCAGGAGATGCTCAAAGGGGCCAATATACAATATGTCGTGCTGAAGCAGGAAAATCCGAATTCTGAAAATGTGTGCTTTACGGTTGAAGCAAGGTATGGAGATGTAAGCCTGGGAATCGGGAAGGGACACAACACCAAAGAAGCAGAAATTAATGCGGCCAAGGATGCCTTGCGCAAGAAAGTAGGTAAATGATATGGGATTGATCAATTTCTTGAAGAATAAGTTCGCTCACCGAAAAGACGAGGAAAAGAAGGAAGAAGCAGGACAGGAGGACAAACAGCTTCCTGAGCAAACATCAGATGAAAAAAAGCAGCCTTTGCCTGCAAAGGAAAGCGAACGCATAGTCGAGGACAAGTATGTCGCCGGACTTGATAAGTCTAGGATTGGTTTTACTGAACGGTTAAAAAAGCTTGCCATTTCAAACAAAGTCATCAATCAGGACTACTTTGATTCACTGGAAAGAATCCTGATTGAGGCGGATGTCGGCGTCAATCTTTCATTGGAGCTGATCAAGGAAACTTCCTTGGAAGCCAGCGCAAGGAAAATCACCGATCCTGCAGAACTCAATGACCTTCTCATCGATAAGATGTTTGTGTCCTATGCAAACAAGGGCGGCAGTTTTTCGACGGACATCGAGTTTTCCAAGGACTCTCCGACCGTCATCTTCATGTGTGGTGTCAACGGTGTCGGTAAGACGACGACGGTTGCCAAGCTGGCTTATAAATACAAGGAACGCGGGAAGAAGGTTCTTCTCGTTGCCGGAGATACGTTCCGTGCCGGGGCTGTCGAACAGCTGACCTTCTGGGCCGGCAAGGTCGGTGTCGATATCATTTCAAGGCCGAACAGCGATCCGGCATCCTTATGCTATGATGCCATGAAAAAAGCCGTTGATGAAAAGTATGATTTGGTTCTTGTCGATACTGCCGGAAGGTTGCAGAACAAAAAAGGGCTCATGGATGAACTTTCCAAGATGGTCAGGGTTATCAAAAAGGTCATTCCTTCCGCACCGCATGAATCTCTTCTCATCATCGATGCCAATACAGGACAGAACGGAATCGACCAGGCGAGCGTCTTCAAAGAGGCGGTCAATATCACTGGTATCATCATCACGAAGATGGATGGGACTTCCAAAGGTGGTATTATCCTATCTATCCGTGACAGGCTTTCCCTGCCTGTCAAATTCATCGGATTGGGTGAAAAAATGGATGACCTTGAAGAATTTGATTTGGACAAGTATCTATACGGACTTCTTGTCGGAGACGGAGAAAAAGAATGATCGGACGTTTCTTTCTTGGATTGTTTCTCGTCTATCTCCTGAATTCAATCCTGTCGATTCTTATCCATCTTTTGATTCCGAACTATTATCTTGCTGAAGTCGTCATGTCGGTGACTCTCGCCTTCCTCTTTGCCTTGATGGAGCAGTGGATTGACCGAGCCCATTTCTATAAATATCCGAGATTCTGGTATATTTTCTTTATCACCGGCATCGTTTTCTGCCTTCTGGACCTCCTCTTCTTTGTCCTATGAGTATGGAAAACGAACTTGAAAAGAAGGAGAAGATTTCTGAACTTCTTCTCCTGTATGGAAAGCTCCTGACGAAGAACGTCAGCAGAAGGCTGGAAATGTTCTATTTGGATGATTATTCCATCACGGAAATTTCCGAATTGGAAAAGGTCTCCAGGAATGCTGTCTTTGAATCTCTCAGCCATGGTGAGAAGCAGCTTCTTCGATATGAGGAAAAGCTGTCGCTGAAGGAAAAATATGCTGTTCTCCTCAAAAAGCTCGATGAACTTTCGAAAGAGAAAGATGAAACCAAACGGGAAGAATTGATACAGGACCTGAAAGGAGAATTTGGTTATGGCATTTGAAGGATTGTCTAGCCGTCTGTCTGGCATCTTCAAGAAGATGCGTGGCCAGGCTACGCTGAGCGAAAAAAATATGGACGAGATGCTTTCCGAAGTAAGGAAGGCATTGTTGGAGGCTGATGTCAATTATGATGTCGTTGCGGACTTTATCAAGGAAGTCCGTGAGGAATCCATCGGACAGAAGGTTCTCCAGAAGGTTTCTCCTGGAGACATGGTCGTCAAGATTGTCCACGATAAGATGGAGAAGCTGCTTGGCGACGGAGACAACGATATTCCTTTTCGCCTCGATGGCCGTCCGACGGTCATCATGATGGTCGGTCTTCAGGGTACCGGTAAGACGACCTCGGCGGCCAAGCTTGCCCAGCTTTTCGAGACCAAGAACCACAAGAAGGTTCTTTTCGGTGCATTGGACGTCTACCGCCCTGCCGCCATCGATCAGTTGACCAACCTTGGATTGAAATGCAATCCGGCAGTGGATACCTATTCGGATAGGACAGGCACGCCTGTGCCGATGATTGCCAAGGCCGCCTATGAAAAGGCGGTTGCCGAGAAGTATCAAATCCTTATTCTGGATACCGCAGGTCGTCTTGAAATCGACGAGAAGCTGATGCAGGAACTTCAGGATATCCAGAAAAGTGTCAACGTCGACGAGACTTTGCTCACCGTGGATGCCTTGGTCGGTCAGAATGCCACCAACGTTGCCTTGGCCTTCCATTCCAAGATCAAGATCACCGGTCTTGTCATGACAAAGCTTGACGGTGATTCCAGAGGCGGTGCTGCCCTCTCGATCAAGAAGCTGACCGGAATCCCTATCAAGTATGCCGGTACTGGCGAGAAGGTGACCGATTTCGAGAATTTCCATCCTGACCGTATGGCAGATAGGATCCTTGGCATGGGAGATATCGTTTCCCTGGTCGAGGAGATGCAGGAGAAGATTGATGCCAAACAGGCTGAAAAGACCACAAGGCGTCTTCAGCAGGGACTTTTCGATTTGAATGACATGCTCTCCCTGATGAAACAGATGAACCGTCTGGGTCCTCTCAAGAAAGTACTTTCCATGCTTCCCAACATGCCGAAAATGGATGATGACCAGATGGATGCTGCCCAGGCGGCTCTTAAGAAGACGGAAGTCATCATCAATTCCATGACACGCGAGGAAAGAAAGAAGCCGGAGATGATCAAGACCAGCAGAAAGGTCCGTATTGCCAAAGGAGCCGGCGTACAGCCTTCTGATGTCAGCAAGCTTCTGGATTCCTTTGCCATCATGAAGAAACAGATGAATGAGTTCAAACGCAATCCACGCATGGCGATGAGCATGATGCAGGGATTCAACATGGGGAAGAAACGATAGATTCGATAAGATGAAAAAGGCCGAGGTATCTGACTGAGACAGCCAGATGCTTCGGTCTTTATTTTTGCTCTGTGAAACGTTTTCCTTTTTGAAGTGCTTCTTCTTCCTTTTTTGTAAGGTTGGAGTCGTGATGCAAAACCTGATCGATCAAAGGCGCATCCTTTTTGGAATAGGTCATCTTATCGAAGAGATCCCTTCTTTTTTCGTAGGTTTCCCGGATGGCTTCTCTGCGATGATAGGTTTCGATGACCTCATGGTTTCCACAGAGGAGGATGTCAGGAACTTTCTTTCCTTCATATTCGAGGGGATATGTGTATTGCGGATATTCCAGGATGGTATTGTTGAACGATTCTTCCTTGGTTGAGCCGTCGCTGATGGCTCCTCTGAGAAGCCTGACGATGCTATCACAGACAGCCATGGCTGGAATCTCACCTCCCGTAAGGATGAAATCACCCAGGGAAATCTCTTCGTCGACATAATCTTCAAATCTGGAATCGACGCCTTCGTAATGCCCGCAGACAAGAAGGATTTCTTCTTCCCTGGACAGACGGATGGCATCCTTCTGGGTATAGGCATGACCTTTCGGACCGAGGAAGATCTTGTGGGTCTTTTCGCTTGTGTTTGCTCTCATGCAGTCCATGAGAGGCTCCATCCTCATGATCAAGCCAGCTCCACCCCCGATGGGATGGTCATCGACCCTGTGATTTTTGTCCAGGGAGTAGTTTCGGATATTGATGAGCTGGATTTCCACAATGCCGTTGGATATGGCTCTTCCGATGATGGAACTTTTCAGGAATTCATTGTAGAAATCCGGGAAAAGCGTCATGATTTTGATCTTCATCACTGGATGACTTCGCTTCCGAGTTCTGTCAGCTGAATCTTCTTTCCCTTCTTGTCGACGCTTTCAATGAATTTGTCCATGATGAATGGAATATAGGTTGTCTTGCCGATGACAAGATATTCTCCCGCAGGCATCTTCTCGATGTGGTCGACGACGCCGACGTCCTGACCGTTGAGGTCGATGACATGAAGTCCTATCAATTCATCATAAAAGAACGTTCCTTTCGGAGCACGCACGTTCTGATAGATATCCTTACCGATAAAGGACTGGATTTGGTTGATATCATCATAGCCTTCTAGTCCGATGGCTATGATTCTGGAATTCTTCACCATCTCGGAAGTGATGATATATTCCTTTTCCTCGCCGGTCTGATCTGCAATCAGGACCTTTTTTCCGACTTTGAAACGGTCGGCTGCAGTGGATGAGGTGACACTGACCTTCAACTGACCCTTGAGCCCGAAGAAGTTGACGATTTTACCGATTTTCTTTTTTGGCATGTTTCTGTCTACCTTTCTTTATCAATAAAAGGGGAGTGTAAGCTCCCCAATGTGGTTTTACTTTTCCTCGCCGTTGAATTCATCGAAGGATTCGAAGCGGAGATGGACTTTCTTTCTCATATTTTTGACGGAAACATTGAGGATGGTACGCAAGGAATCGGAAATGACACCGTGACGACCGATCAGCTTTCCCAAATCTTCTTTTTCGCAGAGGATGAGGTAGTTCTGTTCCTTCTTTCCGAGGTCCTCAGGCTTATCTGTACGTTTGATCAGAAGAGCCTCAGGCTTGCTAACCAACGGTTCGATGAGTGAGCGGATGTCCCCAGTGAGATCGAGGTTAGTTTCGTTTTCCATGATTACTTTGCCTCAGAATTCTTTTTGGCAGCTAATTTTGCTTCGACGTGCTTCTTGTAGATGCCCTTCTGGGTGAGAAGAGTCTTGACAGAATCGGACGGGATGGCACCGTTGGCCAGCCACTTGAGGGCTTCGGCTTCATCGATGGTGCACTCATTGGTGTTCGGGTTGTAAGAACCGAGCTGAGCGAGAGCAGCGGAATTCGGAATTCTTCTGGAATCGCTGACGACGATTCTGTACTGGGCATAATGGGTTCTGCCGATACGAGCTAATCTGATTTTGACCATTTTAATTATCTCCTGTAGATTATCTGATGCCTGAAAAGTATAGACCAATCGAGTGGTGGTGTCAAGGGTTTTATATGGACAGGAGGGAAAATAGCAAAATGACAACAAAAATGGCCACCGGGAAGGTGGCCAGTCACTTATTAAATAAATAAGAAGAGATCGTTGTTTTTGTTTGCTTTACTTAGCTTCTTCGGCTTCAGCTTCGGCCTTGGCAGCCTTGGCAGCTTCCTGTTTGGCTTTGGCAGCAGCCTTCTTCTTGTCGGCTGCAGTCTTGGTAGCAGCTAAATTGGCAGCAATCTTATCCTTGCGGATGACTTCTTCCAATCTGGCAGCCTTGCCGGAACGGGCTCTGAGATAATAGAGCTTATGTCTTCTGACCTTACCATGCTTGATGACGGAAATGCTGGCGATGGTCGGAGAGTTGATGAGGAAGTTTCTCTCAACACCGACACCGGCAGAATCCTTTCTGACGATGAAGGTCTTGCTGGCGCCAGCTCCACGGATGGAGATGACGACGCCTTCGAATGCCTGCTGTCTTTCTTTGTTGTTTTCACGGATGGTGACCATGACCTTGATGGTATCACCGATTTCGAACTCAGGAAGATCGTGTCTGATCTGGGTAGCAGTAACCTGCTGGACTAACTGTTTGTTCATTAGTTTTCTCCTTTGGAAATGATTGTATTGTCCTGCTGCACATGGTCAAGTGACACTCCAGCGGTGCATCAGTCAGCCTTGAAAAGGCCAAGGCAAAAATTAAGATAGCACAAATGCAGACCAGTTACAAGAAAATGTTCAAATTCCTGTTGCATATCTTGACTGGGGCTAGTATAATTCTTAAGGTTAAGGCATTTCTATGCCCTTTTTTCGAGGGCAATGTCTTGACAGTGGGAAGTCAGTGACAGCTGCTAGTACCACATGCATGTCATAGGAGGAAAATGAAATGGCTGCAAAAAAAGTCACCAGAACGATGATCATTCGTGCTGAAGGCGGCGGAGCCAACCCTGCAAAATTGGGTCAAAAGCTCGGTCCTTACGGCATCGGCGGTAAATTCTGCCAGGAATTCAACGCCAAGACTGCCGACCGCAGAGGCGAAGTCGTTCCCTGCATTCTCACGATCTATGAAGATCGTACCTTCGAGATGAGTTTCAAGACCACCCCGACCACCTATCTTCTTTTGAAGGCTGCCGGTGTCCAGAAGGGACGCAAGGGTCCTGACCATGGCGGAAACAGCAAGGAAGTCATCGGCCACATCAAGAAGGAAGACGTCAAGAAGATTGCTGAATACAAGATGCCTGATCTCAACGTCGATTCCCTTGAAGCCGCTGAGAGATGCGTCGCCGGCTCTGCCAAGTCCATGGGCATCGTCATCGACGACTAATCTAAAGGAGAAACATGAAAAATGAAAAAGTTATCTAAGAAATATGCTGCTTCTTTAGCTCTCATCGAAAAGGACAAGAAGTATACTTTTGAAGAAGCCTGCGAATTGGTCAAGAAGACCGCTACGGCAAAATTCGATGAATCCATCGATGTCTGCTTCAACCTCAACATCGATCCGAAGCAGGCCGATCAGCAGCTCAGAGGAACTGTCACCCTGCCGCATGGAAACGGCAAGACTGTCAGAGTCCTTGCCATCACTGA
>JBNMLQ010000041.1:0-12687 GCA_050874925.1 Candidatus Enterosoma sp.
CTTCTCATTCTTTGAAAACCATTGAATCATTCATGCCTCCTTTATGTGACATTATGATACACAAAAATTCAAAGAAATTCAATATTATAATTTTGTTTTCAATATAGTTATATTTCTTTCAATAAAATGAACTGAATTCAAATCTTGCTCGAGTTTTTCTTTGATAAAAAAAGCAATCAGTAATCCGCTTTTTTTCATAGTTCAGTCAAACAGATTCATCCTGCCTTCTTTGCTTTTTATCATATTTCCATATCCGCACACAGTCAAATACCGTCAGAAGCAGAATGACCAAAAAGATCAGGCAGGAAGAAACGATGGACAATATCCGCATGTCTTCTTTATCCGCACTGCCGTTGACAAGAAGAAGAGTATTCTGCAAAGACAGAATAGAAACCAAGGCGTCCGTCATGGAAAGAGTCATGCGAATGGATGTTCCCATGGAGTTTGTCTTCCTCCCTTTGACAAACCTGATGATTGCCATCGTAATCTTATAAGTTGAATAGGCAGCCATCGTAATGGCTTGTATCATCTCCCCTTTATACTCTTTTTGGTGCATTGCAAGGAGGATGACAGGACCTACCAGAAAAAGATTCAGGAAAAAAAGAAAAGCAGAGAGCACCTTATACTCCCTCGCATTTTCTTTTCCAGACTTTAAACTTTTCTTCATCAATATAAAGCAAAAAAGCCGCATAAGGCAAAGAAGAAGATAATACCCTGCAATAGACAACGAAAAGACGTTTCCCTTTGAAAAACCGATATAGGTGTTATAGCAGCAAAACAAAAAAGAAGTCAGGATGGATATGACCCCATCCTGAGAAAGTCGATGAATTTTCCTCGCAGCTTCATTCATGATCCAGACACCCTATGATCATCTCCATCATATCATCAACATCCACTTGGCAATCCAGAGAGACCCATTTTTGAATCATGGATGAGACTCCTCCGAAATAGTAGGAAAAGATGATGGCTTGTTTTTCCTTTGGGACATGATGGCTTTCCAATATCGGCTGGAATATATTCTTATAAAGCCGATTCAATGTCTTCTGAGTTTCAAACAAATTTGTCTTCTCACATATCAGCCGATAGACGATTTTATTTTCTTTCACGAATTCAAGGTAAGGTTTCAAATAGTCTGGTGTGATGTAATAAGAATCCTTTGGCCTGTCCACAGAGGAAAAGGAACTATAAAACTTCTTTTCCAACATCTCCATGCTCTCTTTGAGAAGATCGCTCATATTCTCATAATGCAGGTAAAACGTAGAACGATTGACCCCTGCCTTCTTGCATAGTTCCTTTATGGTTATATATTCAAAATCTTTTTTCTGCAGAAGCTGAAGAAGTGCCTCATCCATCAGGAGGGCGGTGTTGAAATATTTGCTTTCGTTCTTTGCCATATCATTTGCTGATCTAAACCAGCCCTTGTCCTCCCATCTATCTTACGACGTAAAATTCAGAAATCACTTATCATCTTCTTCGTCTGCAATTTCCTTGGCAAGCCGGATGATATCACCGGCATATTTCTTCTTTCCTGATTCAAGAATCTTCTTATAAATAGGATAATTGATGCTGACTCCAAGCATTCCGACGCATCCGATGATGATACCAAAGACAAAAGCCATAGTGCTCCCGTCACCGATGACCTTCATCGCCAAGCACAATCCAACACCAAACACCAAGGCAAAGAGAATTCCCCACGTATATGTGAAGATTGTTGCTGGAAGCTTTGCTTTCCTGTCAAGCTTTCGTAACTGCATGACCTTGGTTGTGTCCTTGACAGCATATTCGTTTGCAATCGACTCAGCATAGATTTTGTCAGTATTCATGATTTGTTTCCTCCTGATTGACGTATATATTTTACAATTTCAAGCATATCAATCGAACAACAAACAACGACAAAAATGTCGAATTCACAAAACAAATATGGAAGCCAGAAAGGCTTAATTTCTAAAAATATACAATAGCAAATTAAACTATTGCGTTTTTTCGATAAATCCACATAAATAATAGTCATTTGATATTGACCATTCTCTTTACCTATGATAATCTTAGCTCAAGAAAGGATCAAATGATATGAAAAGCCTAGTTCTCTTAAGTTCGTTTCTCATCACTTTCATCCCTACCGCCAAAGTCGAGCCGGTATCTTTTTAACAGAAGATGAGGAAGTCGAATGCATCGACTTCTATCGTTCAATCTAGAATTCAAATATGAACGACATTGCAAGATCAATGCGGAATATCCGCAAAAAGAAAGGCCTCACCTTTGAAGAACTTTCCAAGAAAACTGGTTTTTCCATCAACACACTGAAAAGGATAGAAAACGGTTCTTTGATTCCTGAACCCGAAATGGTGGACATCCTGAACAAGGAGCTGAATTTGAATCCCATCGAATCCAAATGCTATCTAGAAAGAACCAATTTGGATCAAGAAAAATGTTCTTCTAAGGCATATCGAAGATTATGTTCCCTTCTTGGCTTATCGGTGGTCCTATCCATTCTCTTTATGGTCACATTCTATGATAAGACAGGATGGATGAGCAAAACCTATCTGTTCAGCGATAGTTGGCCTGATGGAACCTTTAAATCCATCATCACAAATCACTATGTCTCCTTCGGAATGACACAATATCCAATCCTTGTTGTCATCACCGGACTTATCGGTCCATCCATTTCCAGCTTTGTCACCATCCGTTTCCTTTTCGACTCAAGAGTTGCAAAAGATACCAAGTTCTACATCTTCCTTGGCATCGGAATTCTTATCTCCGTCGCTCTTATCGTAGCAGACATCCTTTACTTCAACGCTTTGAAATCATTGATTACGGAGCTTTTGGAAAAGAACCCTTCATCCTGGAAAATCAAAAACTGAAAATGCTCTCTTCCGGACCTCCGGAAGAGAGCTTTTCATTTAAAAAGCCTTGAGACAAGCAAGAATCAAGGCTTTGTTTTCGATTGGAGCAACCGGCGGGAATCGAACCCGTATATACAGCTTGGGAAGCTATCGTTCTACCACTGAACTACGGCTGCAGATAGATGCTAGAAAGGATTCTAGCATCTATGGACATTTACTTCAAGAGTTGTTCGTCATGAAGAGG
The DNA here is from genome assembly GCA_050874925.1 of Candidatus Enterosoma sp. Lineage (GTDB taxonomy): Bacteria > Bacillota_I > Bacilli_A > RFN20 > CAG-288 > Enterosoma. Next base: position 3,088 of record JBNMLQ010000041.1, read on the forward strand.
CGATGAGGTAGGATGTAAATCCTCTTCTTCATCTTCGTCTTCATCTTCATTGACGAGAATCGGTCTAAGGCCAGTACCGGCAGGGATGAGCTTACCGATCATGACATTCTCCTTGAGGCCCTTGAGATAATCGACTTTGCCCTTGATGGCAGCATCGGTAAGAACAGAGGTGGTCTGCTGGAAGGAGGCGGCAGAAAGGAAGGAATCCGTATCCAAGGCAGCCTTGGTGATACCAAGGATGATCGGACGGCCGACGGCAGGATTGCCACCGTGGGCAAGGACCTTTTCATTGTTGTCCGTGAAGGCAACATCATCGACTTTCTGTCCAGGGAGCAGGTCCGTATCACCAGCGTTGATGATCAAAAGCTTATTGGTCATCTGGCGGACGATGATTTCAAGATGCTTGTCGGAAATATCAATACCGGCATTGCTCTTGTAGACATATTTGACTTCCTTGATCAGGTAATTCCTGACAGTGGTCAAATCCGTGCAGTCAAGCAACTCCTTGGGATCGATGGTTCCCTTTGTCAAAGGATAACCGGCAGGAACCTGCTGACCAAGTTCGACATTCGGGGTAGCACCCGGATAGGAAGTGAACTGCTGTTCTTCGAGATCGTTCTGGATGGTGAAGAGGGTTCTGAGGCCAAACTGCTTCTTTTCCTTGACGACACCGGAGATATGCGTGATGGTAGCAAGGGCTTTTGCCTTCGGATGACGGACTTCAAGAAGTTCCTGGACACGGGGAAGACCCTGTGTAATATCAGACTGACCGGCAACACCACCGGTATGGAAGTTCTTCAAAGTCAGCTGTGTACCAGGTTCACCGATGGACTGGGCCGCCATGATACCGACGGTATCGCCGATTTCAGCAAGCTTACCGGTGGCAAGGTTGCGGCCATAGCACTTGACGCAGATGCCGTCATTGGATTCGCAGGTGAGGACGGAACGGATTTCAACCTGCTTATATCCATGATCGACAATCTTCTTGGCATCTTCTTCATCCATGCATTTGTCGCAGGAAACGAGGACTTCACCTGTTTCCGTATCGACGATGTCATGCATCAGATAACGGCCGACAAGGCGGTCTTCGAGGGAGGCAATGATACTGTTGTTGTCATCCCTGAGTTCAGAGATGAGAAGTCCGTGGTCGCATCCGCAGTCTTCTTCCCTGACGATGACATTGTGAGAGACATCGACAAGACGTCTTGTAAGATAACCGGAGTCGGCAGTCTTCAAGGCAGTATCGGAACCATTCTTTCTGGTACCATGAGTAGAAGAGAAGTATTCAGAAACGGAAAGACCATCGACATAGCAGTTGGTGACAGGAGTTTCAATTTCTTCGCCGTTGGCCTTAAGCATGTTACCCTTCATACCAATCAGCTGCATGTAGTTGTCTTCGGAACCACGGGCTCCGGATTCCATCATCATGAAAAGCGGATTACGTGGAGCAGAAGCCATACGTTGCTTGAGCAGCTTCTTCATTGTGACAGCCTTGTCGTCCTTCTTGTTTTCCTTGACGTTGGACCAGATGGAGATGATGGCCTTATGTCTTTCACTATCAGTGCAGAAACCAAGTTCATATTCTTCCTGAACCTGTTTGACAGCTTCATATCCAGCTTTGTAGAGCTGGTCACGGCCATCAAGTGGCTTCATATCATCCAAGGAGACGGTCAGACCGGACTTGGTGCAATAATCAAAGCCTTGGTTCTTGAAGAGGTCCATGATGGCAGCCGTCTTGACGGAGTCTTCATGATAACGATGGAAGATCTTATCCATCATCGTCTTGATACCCTTCTTTTCAATCGGTACACGCAAAGGCTGGAGCTTGCAATATTCCTTGAAGGCATCGAAATCATCGCCATCCTTGAATTTTCCGGAAGCGATGACAGTCTGGTATGCTTCACTTGCAGTGACAAAGAATTCATCCAAAGTAGCCGTGAAGTTCTTTGCATAGTCCTTCTTGGCATCCTTGTCATCACGATAAGGGAAGTTGATATAGGGGAAGTCGGAAGGGAAGATTCTGTTGAAAATCAGCTTTCCAACAGTGGTGAGAAGATAGGAATTGTTCTGCTTTTCAGAGAACTCACTCTTTCCAAGGGACTTTCCAGGAACAAAGATTCTTGTTCTCAAGGATATCTTTCCATCCTGATAGGCCAAGATGGCAGTATCAGGGTTGGTGAATACCTTACCTTCATATTGGATGTAAGAACGGAATTTTTCGGCCATGAGAGGTTCGCCACGTTTTTCGTAATACTTGGCATACATCTCATTGAGTTCGGCATTGTCTTCCAAGGTAAGATAATAGTTACCATAGATCATATCCTGGGAAGGGACGCAGATAGGCTTACCATCACTGGGCTTAAGGATGTTGCGGTTTGCCATCATCAGGGTGAGGGCTTCAGCCTGAGCCTGACGGGAAAGCGGAACATGGACAGCCATCTGATCGCCATCGAAGTCGGCATTAAAGCCAGGGCAGACAAGCGGATGCAGACGGATGGCCTTGCCTTCAATCAAAATCGGACGGAAGGCCTGGATACCAAGTCTGTGAAGAGTCGGAGCACGGTTGAGAAGGACCGGGTGATCGGATGCAATCTTTTCGATGGCATCATAGACACGGGGATCACGCTTGGCAATCAATTCATCGGCCTGTCTTTGGGAAGTGACAGTGCTGTCCTTGGCAAAGATGAGGTAGTGGGCGATGAAAGGACGGAAGAGCTGAACGGCCATTTCACGCGGAAGACCGCATTCATCCATATTGAGCGTCGGTCCGACGGCAATGACGGAACGGCCGGAGTAATCGACACGCTTACCCAAAAGGTTCTGACGGAATCTTCCCTGCTTACCCTTCAAGGTAGAAGAAAGAGACTTCAAGGTATTGCCAGAAATAGACTGGGCAGGCTTGTTTCTCTTATCGTTGTCGATGAGGGCATCGACAGCTTCCTGAAGCATACGCTTTTCATTGATGAGAATGACGTTCGGAGCATGCTCTTCAATCTCGTGCTTCAGACGATTGTTCTTGATGATGACCTGACGATAGAGATCGTTGAGGTCGGAGGTGGCATATCTTCCACCATCAAGCTGCATCATCGGACGAAGATCCGGTGGAATGACAGGAAGGACGGTAAGAACCATCCACTCCGGCTTGATGCCGGAATTCTTGAAGGATTCCAAGACCTCGAGTCTCTTGATGGCCTTGATTCTCTTCTGGTTCTTATCACCGACGGAATTTCTCAAATCCGTGGAAACTTCTTCGATTTCCTTGTCAAGGTCGATTTCCTTGAGGAGTTTGAGAACGGATTCGGCACCGATGCCAAATTCGGCACCGGTATATTTATGGATGTACTTGGAAACGGTGAAGAAATCAAACGGCTGGGAGAACCTGCTCATGGTGGCAACATAGTTCTTGCCCTTGGCATAATCCAAATCGCCGTCATGAAGCTTGTCGCTGGTAAGGATTTCCTGTTCGATGACGGACTGGAAAACCGTACGTGCCGTCTTCTCGTCAAGGACCTGACGATATTTCAAAATCTTGGAAATACCGGCGTTGGTGACGATGTGGGAAACGAAGTAGACGACTTCTTCAAGCTGCTTGGGAGGGATGCCCAAGGTAAGGCCCATCTTGGATGGGCTGCCCTTGGCATACCAGATATGAGTGCAAGGGAAAGCAAGGTTGATATAACCCATTCTTTCTCTTCTGACAGCTTTGAGAGTGACCTCGACACCGCACTTCTCGCAGACTTTACCGGCAAAGGAAGACTTCTTATATCTTCCGCAGTGGCATTCATAATCCTTGGCAGGGCCAAAGATCTTTTCGCAGAACAAGCCATCCGGTTCCGGCTTTTGCGAACGGTAGTTGATGGTTTCCGGTTTGGTGACCTCACCCTTACCCCATTCACGGATTTTGTCCGGACTGGCAAGACCAATCTTGATTGCCTTTAAACGGTTTAAATCAAACATGGTTCAATGGCCTCCTTATTCCGCTTCATCTTCGGATGAATCATCCTCATCAGTGAATTCATCGCCCTGATTGTCGGCGAATTCCTGATCGACTTCATCCTCGAGATGAGCATTTCTAGCATCTTCTTCATCACTTTCCTCGTCATGCTTCGTATCGAAGTTGACGATGTCATGATGCGTTCTACGGCTGTCGCGTTCCGCTTCTTCGGAAATCGTATCCATATTGATCGGCTGGTTCTTCTCATCGAGAAGGTTCACATCGATGCCAAGACCCTGAAGTTCCTTGATGAGAACACGGGTAGATTCAGGCATATTCGGCTTGCTGACCTGGTTACCCTTGAGAATCGCTTCGTAGGTCTTGTTTCTGCCGACCATATCATCAGACTTGATGGTGAGCATTTCCTGAAGAGTATAGGCTGCACCATAGGCTTCCAAAGCCCAGACTTCCATTTCACCGAAACGCTGACCACCATTCTGGGCCTTACCACCGAGCGGCTGCTGGGTGACAAGAGAATACGGACCGATGGCACGGGCATGAATCTTATCTTCGACCATGTGGTCGAGTTTGATCATATACATGACGCCGACAGCAATACGGCTGTCAAACCTTTCACCGGTCTGACCATCATAAAGGACGGTCTTTCCATCTTCCGGAATATTGGCAAGCTTCATGAAGCCTTCGATTTCTTCGTTGGTAGCACCATCGAAGACCGGGGTGGAAACCTTGATCCCGAGTTTCTTGCAGGCCAGACCGAGCTGGACTTCAAGAACCTGACCGATGTTCATACGGGAAGGGACGCCCATAGGAGAAAGAAGGATATCGACAGGAGTTCCATCGGGAAGATAAGGCATATCCTCGACAGGAAGGACCTTGGAGATGACGCCCTTGTTTCCGTGACGGCCGGACATCTTATCACCGACCTGGATTTTTCTCTTTTGGACGACATAGACCTTGACGGATTCGATGACATCCGGAGGAAGCTCATCGCCCTTGTCCCTGGAGAAAGTCCTGACATCAAGGACGATACCTTCACCACCATGAGGAACTCTCAAGGAAGTATCCTTATCCTCATCGGATTTGGATGAGAAGATAGACTTGAGAAGATGATCGTTGTTGGTTTCGGTCGTTTCACCCTTCGGAGTAGTCTTTCCGACAAGAATATCGCCTTCCTTGACTTCCGTTCCAGGGGTGACGATGCCTTTTTCATCAAGATAGGTCTTCTTGTCTTCGCCAAGGTTCGGGACATTTCTGGTGAACTCTTCGTCGCCGAGCTTGGTCTTACGTCTTTCAATCGGATATTCCTCGATGATGAGGTTGGTAAAGAGATCGTTGTTGACGCACCTTTCGGAAATGACGACAGCGTCTTCGTAATTATATCCATGCCATGTAGTGAAGGCTACGACGGCATTCTGGCCCAAGGCAAGTTCGCCCTTGTCCATGGAAGGACCATTGGCGATGATCTGACTGGCTTCGACATGGTCACCGACCTTGACGATCGGAGACTGGGAAATGCAGGTTCTCTTGTTGGAACGAACGAAAGAACGAAGCTTATAGACTTTCTTGACTCCATCATCCTGGTTGATGACAATCTGACGGGAATCGACATATTCGACATAGCCGGGAGCCAATGCCAGGAGAGCTTCACCGGAATCATGGGCAATCTTCGCTTCAAGACCAGTTCCGACAAAAGGAGCTTCCGGTCTGAGAAGAGGAAGAGCCTGACGCTGCATGTTGGAACCCATCAAGGCACGTTTTCCATCATCGTTTTCCAAGAAAGGAATACAGGCGGCAGCGACAGAGACAATCTGCTTCGGAGAAGCATCGATCAAGTCGCAATCTTCGGCATTTCTCGTGACATATTCGCCATTGTAACGTGCAGAGACGGCATCATCCATGATGCGGTTGGTCATAGGATCGACATTGACGTTTGCCTGGCAGATGACATGGTTTCTCTCCTCATCGGCCGTGAGCCACTGGACATGGTCCTTGTCATTGTCGACGATACGATCATGGACAGGACGATACGGAGTCTGAAGGAAACCATATTCATTGACCTTGGCATAGCAGGCAAGGTTGCTGATCAAACCGATGTTCTGACCTTCCGGAGTTTCGATAGGACAGATTCTGCCGTAATGCGTCGGATGGACATCACGGACGGCAGAAGAAGCTCTATCCCTGGTAAGGCCGCCTCTTCCCAAAGCAGAAAGACGTCTCTTGTTGGTAAGTTCGGCAAGAGGGTTGGTCTGATCCATGAACTGGGAAAGGGAATCGGAATTGAAGAACTGATTGACGGCACTGGTAAGGGCCTTGATGTTGATCAAAGAAGAGATGTTGAGGACAGAAAGATCGGAAGTGGACATTCTGTCATGGATGGTCCTCTTCATCTTTCCAAGACCTGCGCGGAATTTATCCTGAATCAATTCGCCGACGCAACGGACTCTCTTGTTTCCAAGATGATCGGTATCATCGGTATAACCGATGCCATCGGTAAGATTGAGCATATAGGAAAGAGAGGCAACGATATCAGGAATCGTGACATAGGTAAGATCAAGAGTCAGATCCGTACCGATGACATGGACGATCTCATTGTCGTCTCCCGGTTTCTTGACCTTGACAAGATTGACACGGTTATGATCATCAAGGGCAGCATTGGAAGAAAGATAGACGGTATGGTTTTCGTTGTTGTCAAAGAAGGCTTCCTTGCGAAGCTCGTTGACTTCATCCATCGAAAGAACATGGCCTGCTTCATAGACGACTTCACCATCCTTGGAAATCAAATCCTCAGCAAGGGTCTGATCGATCAAGCGATCATAGACGCCGAGTTTTTCGTTGATTTTGAATCTTCCGGCTCTTCCAAGATCATAGTGTTCGTTCTCGAAGAAACGCTGTTTGAGCGTATTGGCAGCAGAATCCGATGTGAAAGGTTCACCCGGACGCAGTTTTTTGAAAATCGTTCCGACAGCGTCATGGATTCTGGCGACGACGGTGGTCTTCTTTTGTTTGGCCGTTTCCTTTTCAAGAGCTCTCTTGAAGAAGGCGTTGTTGCCAAAAAGGCCGAGAACGCCAGTGACGGTGGCTTTCTTTCCGGTTTCATCAAACGGGATGGAATCATCATAAAGCTGGTCGGAATCGGAAACGAGGCCCAAGGCTCTCAGAAGAACGACAGCCGGAACCTTCTTCTGCTTATCGATACGGACAGAGACGAAATCACGGCTATCGGTAAGATATTCAAGCCAGATACCCCTGGCAGGAATGATATCGGAGCCATAGGTATATTCGATTTCGTTTCTATCGTCGTTTTCACTCTTTTTGATGGTGACAATGTCTCTTTCCTTAGAGACATAGGCGCCCGGCGAACGGACAAGCTGGGAAGCGATGCACTTTTCAGAACCATTGATGATGAAGGTTCCGCTGGGGGTGATCCAAGGGAAGTCACCCATGAAGATTTTTTCTTCCGTGACAGTTCCATCCGGATGCTTCAGCCTCAAAGTGACATGAAGCGGAGCAGAATAGGTCAAAGCAGAGACTTTGCACTCAAAATAATCATGCTTGGCATTGGCATCGCCCCACTCGGAGCTGACGTAATCAAGCTCTGCAACCTGCTCAGTCTCAGTTTCGTGTCCACGGGTATCCTTGTTCGAAAGGATAGGGAAAACATCACGGAAAACCTCATCTACGCCAGTTTCAGTAAACCACGCAAAAGACTGGAGCTGAACATCGCAAAGATTCGGCAAGGGAACGTTGGAGAACGTCTTACTGAGATCGATACGCCCTGTTTCAGTTCTTTTATATTTATTCAGATCTAATTCTTCCATATATTTACCTCGTGTCTTTCTTTCCGCTCACACAACGGCTGAAGTTGTTTAAGGATTTTCGAATAAAAGTCGGGCTTTTTGTGTGGTCTAGGCCCGACTCCTTATAGACAACTAAACCCACACCTCCCCAAAAAGGGCGATGTGGGACTAGGATACGCAAGTGAAATACGGATTACTTGACTTCGACTTCGGCACCGACAGCGGTAAGCTGCTTGGCAAGTTCTTCGCCTTCGGACGGAGAGCACTTTTCCTTGATGGCGACAGGAGCCTTGTCAACAAGCTTCTTGGCATCCATAAGGCCTAATCCAGTGATGGCCTGAACAGCCTTGATGACCTGAACCTTGGAACCACCGACAGCCTTGAGGGTGACAGTGACTTCGGACGGTCCTTCGGCAGCGGCAGCAGCGGCCGGAGCAGCGACACCAGCAGCAGCCTTGACACCGAATTCTTCTTCGATGGCGTGGACAAGATCCATGATCTCGACCATGTTCATTTCCTTCAAACCGGCAATGACATCTTCTTTAACTAACTTAGCCATTTTAGTTTTCCTCCATTAATGGTTTTTTACAACACGGAATGCCGATTAGTCGGCAAGGGTCTTGGCGCCTTCAGGATCGTTCTTCTTGCCAACTTCCTTGATAGTAAGGGCAAACTGAACGAGCGGTGCTTCCAAGACAGACAGAAGACGGCTGAGAGCACCTTCCTTGCCACCGACATTGGCCAAATCATTGAGCTTGTCGGCATCGCAGAAACTGCCATCAATCATACCGCCTTTGACAGCGAAGTTCTTCTTATGGGCTTTAGCAAATTCGCCTAAGGCATCCAATCCAGCGCCAGCTTCTTCAGCGGTGACTAAGGCAGACGGTCCCTTCAGAAGGGAATCCAATGCAGAAAGACCATCTTCATCGACGGCCTTCTTCATAAGGGCGTTCTTCTGAACGGAGAGCTTAGCACCAGCCTTCTTGAGGTTGGTTCTGAGTTGGTTGACTTCAGCAACAGACAAAGCGGAATAAGAGACTACGACTGTAGTGTGAGAAGTCTTCAGAGTATCGTTGAGTTTGGCAACGATTTCTTTCTTCTCAGCTAAAATCTGCTGATTCATCTTTTCACCTCCTCATTTTAGGTTTGGTGTATATAACAATATACTTTGTTGACTTTGTAAAATCAGTTACTCAATCCTCGGTAACGAATTAAGCCGTTTATCTATCGGCAGTTACTGTCTTAGGTATATTGAGACACCCGAATCAATCGGACGACAACGGATACGGATTACAGGGCCAAACGGATGGCTGGACCATAAGTGGAAGAAATCGTAGCAGAGACAATGTAGGTTCCCTTGACGGAAGCCGGCTTGATTCTGTTGACGGTTTCAACGATGGTCTTGAGGTTTTCGGCAAGCTTCTGAGCGTCGAAGCTGGCTTTGCCGAAGTTGAAGGCAAGGTTGCCATCCTTATCATTACGATAGGAAATCTTACCGTTCTTGATTTCCTTGATGGCAGAAGCGATATCAGGAGTGACGGTTCCGGTCTTCGGGTTCGGCATCAATCCTTTCGGACCAAGGACACGACCCATACGGCCTAAGAGACCCATCATATTCGGAGTGGCAACGATGACATCGAAGTCAAACCAGTTTTCCTTCTGAATCTTATCGAGCATATCCTGCTGCCCGACAAAGTCGGCACCGGCAGCGGTAGCATCAGCAACCTTGTCAGTGATGGCAAGGACTCTGACAGTCTTGCCGTTTCCATGCGGCAGGGTGACAGTTCCTCTGAGCTGCTGATCGGCCTGCTTCGGATCGATGTTGAGGTTGAAGCAGACATCGATGGA
>JBNMLQ010000042.1:0-12360 GCA_050874925.1 Candidatus Enterosoma sp.
GGCAAGCTCCTTGCCGATGCCGCTTGTCCCACCTGTGATAAGCGCCGTCATTTTTTGATAAATCACTTCCTGTTCACACGATAGGTGATGAAGTGGGAATAAGGCGTATTTGCCTTGAGGATGAAATGGTCAAGGATGAACTGCTGAGGTTCGATGGCAATACCCCTGCGTCTATGATGGATCAGGTTCGGATTGTTGACGAAATCAACCGGAACCAAAGTGGAATCGACATAGAAGTTGCAGGCATCAAAGTCCGTAAAGCATTCGACGCTGCATCTGTCGTTGGAAAGAACCACCTGAGGTTCCTGAGTCTGGACCATGTCAAACAAATAGGAGTGGTCCAAAGTCTGGATATCCGGAAGTGTCTTTTCGATGGCATCAAGCTTGTCCCTCAAAAGACTCGGCTTGGTAAAGTCCAGATAATCAGGAATATCACTGACATCACTGATCAGTTTGGAACCGGGACGGAAGGTACCATATCTGCTTGCCTTGACAAGAAGCGTAGAATCATCGACGCTATCTCTTCCGGAAAGGTTCCAATACATGTGGTTGGACAAGGAAATCAAAGTATCCTTGTCGGATATGGCATCATATCGGATGGCAAGGATGTTCAGATCCTTGTTCAGGCTATAGGTGACATTGACCTTCAGGTTCCCCGGGAATCCGCAATCACCATCCGGGCTCAGCAAAGAAAAGCGGACGCTGACGTTCCCATCATCCTCTTCCATGACCGCCTCATAATTGCGAAAGATCATGCTTTTCTCATATCCGCCATGAAGGCACATACCAGGTTCGAATTCCTCCAATGAATATGGAACGCCGTTGATTTCGCCTTTGGAAGGAATCCTTCCGATGAACCTGGAAACGGTCTTACCAAAAAGCTGAGGAGACGTCAGGTATGTCTGCTCATCTTTGAGTTGAAGAATCAAAGGTCTGTCGTCAAGAGTCAGTGACCTGACACCTGCGCCGAGGGTCGAAAACACACCCTTAAGTCCCTTATGATTGTCTAACAGGATATATCCTGATTCAAGATGATTCATACCAAGCCTCCTCAGCTTTGTTTTTCGATGGTTTGTCTTTATTCAGCCTTAGCTTCGTCGCTCTTTGCAGCAGGAGCGGGTTCGCTCTTCAGAGCACCGCTCTTGAAGGCATTGTATCTGAAGTCAAGGTCATCTGAGAAGAAGTTGGTGGCATGCTTGTTGAATTCCTCCGGATTGTTCCTCATGAGATCCTTGAACTTGTCGACGGCAGCCTTCTGGGCATCCGTCCAGGTGTTGCTTAAAGACAGCTTCTGGGTGAAGATATCCTGGACAAGGATGATGCCATCCTTCGGATTGCCGGTCTTGGCAAAGAAGGCAAATCTCGTCTGAGTCTCAGGATCGTCATAGCAGAAGGTGGATTCATATTCGATCTTCTCACCATTGTTGCCGTTGAGAGTGACATGGGCCTTGACGTTCTGGTCGCTGAGAAGCTGACAGCCGGCAGCGATGGTCTGATAGGAAGGAAGAAGTCTGGCCTGAAGAAGTTCGGTCATCATATCGACTCTCTTCTTGACTTCCGGATTGTTGCCGATGATCAGACGGAGGTGCTTGCTATCGGGTGTGACGGAGAAGAGATACTGTCCGCCATAGCTGACAGAGACGCAGGAGACAAAATAAATCTTGGAGACATAATCGAAATAACGATAGATTTCCATCATGGTGATGTCTCTGCCGATGGAAGACTTCAGCTTGACTTCGACACCATTGTTCTCCAGCTTGTTCTCAAGGAGAATCTCATATTCGTTGGTCTCACCGGTGATGAGCGGAGCCTTTTCAAGTCCAAGGGCCGGCTTGACCTCGGCATTGTAATGTCTGGTCTTTTCGACGGCCTGCTGAATATCGGTATATTCTGTGACAGTGCCATCTTCCTTGACGTTGAAGACACGATAGACGAGAAGCGGCATATCGCTGCCAAGGCAATAGCAGTCGACGGAGCCATCCGGCAAAGTCTCGTTATAGACAAGTTCAAGCTTCGCAGTTCTCTTGAAGACGAAATTCTGGGCAGTCGTATCCGCGAGAGCCTGAATCTTAGATAGCATTTCTTTTTCGGTCATGAATAAAAGTTCTCCTTTATTTTATGAATAGAACACACAGACAAGGACTATTATAGTGAATCAGCCATGGAATTTCCACATTTAAATGAAGCGCTCACAATTCCAAAAAAAGACAAATCATGGATTGTATGGCACAAGAATGAGGATTTCAAAGCAATGAAAGCTGTTCCCCGTTCAGCAAAGGAATCCTCCAATCGATTTTGGAAAGGCCCATTTCCTCCAGATACCGGTTGCAGAGAAGAAAACAGTCGGAGTGAAAGAAGCCTCTGTTGGCACTGAGCGGACTAGGATGTGCACAATGGATGATTCTTGAACCATCGGCATGGATGAGAGAGGCCTTCTGATAAGCAAAATTACCCCACAGGATATAGACAATCTTCTTTCCGTTTTCATCCAGATACCTGATGACATCATCCGTAAACTTATCCCATCCAAGCCTGGCATGGGAATTAGCTTCTCCTTCCTTCACCGTAAGGGTGTTGTTCAGAAGAAGGACGCCTTGCCTGGCCCAGGAAGAAAGATCACCGTTATCGGATAACGGATATCCGAATTCCAACTGAAGTTCCTTATAGATGTTTACCAAAGACCTCGGGAGAGGATTCCCTCTCTTGACGGAAAAAGCCAGACCGTTTGCCTGATTGATTTCATGATAGGGATCCTGACCGAGGATCACAACCTTTACATCCTGGAAAGGACAAAGCAAAAAGGCGGAGAAGACTTCATCCATCGGTGGAAAGACTTTCTCCGTCTGATATCGTGCTTCGACTTCTTCCTTCAGCTTTGCAAAATATGGTTTTCCCTTTTCCTGAGAAAGGAAATCTTCCCAGGATGACGGAAAGGAGGAAAAGAGATCAGTCATCATCTTTTCCTTTGTGGGTTTCATCATACTGGTTTTTCTTTTTAAAGAACATCGTCAGATCCTTGACCATGGAATAACCGAGGACAAGGACGGCAACACCGGCTAAGACGATGGCGATGACGGCATAGATTTTCCACTGATATAGGATGTTGATGAAAATCGTGACACCAAGTATCACCAAGGAAATCAAAAAAAGCCAGACAGATGGATGCTCATCAAATTTGAATTTCATAGATACATACCTCAAGAATAAAAACAGCCAGCCCGAAGGCTGACTATCATTTTACTTCTTAAACCACTCAGATTGAATAAATTTCATCGTATTGTCCAAATCTCCGTCTTCGATGGCAGCGATGGCAAACAGATACGACGGCATTGGAAGAGACTTGGTTTCATCGAATTCATAAGGATCTCCGACGTGTCCCTTGCCCTTGACGATATAATAGCAGTTATCCGAGAGAATCAGGAGCTTGTCGTCCTTGACGACCAGAACATTACCTTGCTTCATTTGTGATTCATCCTCCTTTTTATGTTCTTACTATAATTGTATCGTTTTTCAAGGTAAATATGTTAGTGCTATCAACGATGCTGCCTCTGCCCAGCCTGGCACGAACACCTTTTTGTAATAAAAAGCATAGTCTTTTCCCAAATCTCAATCAAAACCGATGTTTTCATGTCTCCAGGAACACGATCTGAGGTTTTGTTCATACACCTTGTCTTCCATACTGCAATCACGCATGATGTTCTGATAAGTCAGACAAGGGTGCCATCTATCAATCCCATGACAAAGCATGTCCTAATTCATGAATCACACTTTTCCAAAGAAACAATGAAAAGGACAGGAACTTTGAGAATTCCGATGGAATCGGGAAGACTCAAGGCAGTCACCATCCTCATAGATACTTCAAGTTGCTTACTTTTTCAGGAAGTCGTCCTCGATTTTGATATAATCACTTCGCTTGCAGAATTGAGGTTATCGTATGTATCAAGAATTACAAAAAGGTTGGTTGGAAGTCATCTGTGGTCCGATGTTTGCCGGGAAAAGCGAAGAACTCATCCGAAGAGTCCGTACCCTTTCCTATGCCCATCAGAAGATCATCGCCTTCAAACCGGCCATCGACAACCGATATGATGCCACTGCCATCGCTTCTCATGATGGCGAAAAATTCTCCGCCTATGCCGTCAAGGACATCGCTGACATGGAGAAGCTTCTTACTCCGGATGTCCAGGTCGTCGCCATCGATGAAGTCCAGTTCTTCAAAGACGGCATTGTCTCCTTCGTCGAAAAGCTTGCCGACAAAGGCGTCCGTGTCATCGTAGCTGGGCTTGATACGGACTTCAGGGGTGAACCCTTCGGTCCGATGCCTGAACTTCTTGCAAGAGCTGAATTCGTCACCAAGCTTACGGCTGCCTGCACCGTCTGCGGATGTGCAGCTACCAGGACACAGCGTCTTGTCAACGGAGAACCGGCAAAATTCGATGATCCCGTCATTCTCGTCGGAGCCAAGGAATCCTATGAGGCAAGATGTCGGAAACACCACATCGTCCCCAACAAGCCAAAGATTGACTGATCCCATATCAAAAGGCGCCTTCTCAAAAAAGAGTACGCCTTTTTTCTTTGCATTTTTTCTTTTTTAACTATTATATATTTATATTTTCTTGTAAAATAGTTTATATGCCAATCAATCCAATCAAAGATATTTTTAAAGCGAAAAAGAAAAAGACAGAAGAAGAAGTCAAAGAAGAACCTTCCGTCGACGAAGAAGAGTCCAAAGAGGAAGAAAAGGATATCAAAACCAGCGAGCAAGACAAACAGCACGCAAACGTCGTTCCTTCTTTGGATAGCAGGAAGCTTCCTTTGGACACCATCCGCTATACTCCTGACCTGAGCCAAGGTCTCAGTGACGAACAGGTCAATCAGAGAATCAACAGCAATCTTACCAACAAGAACAATTCGGCAACCAGCAAATCCGTGTGGCGCATCATCTATGAAAACGTCGTCACGTATTTCAACATGCTGCTTCTTGCCATCGCAGCCGTTTTGATCGTCTTTGGCCAGTTCGGTCAGCTGACCTTCCTTTTCATCGCCATTTTGAATACCCTCATCGGTATCTTCCAGGAAATCAAGGCCAAGCATACCATCGAAAAACTGAGGCTCGTCACCTCTTCCAATTTCGAAGCCATGAGAAACGGCCAGAAGATCGTCGTCACGACCGAAGGGCTCGTCCTTGACGATGTCTATTTCATCAAAATCGGCGATCAGATTCCGACCGATTCCATCCTGAAAGAAGGAAAAATCGAAGTCAACGAATCCCTTTTGACCGGTGAATCCCTGCCGATTTCCAAAATGCCCGGTGACAAAATTTACGCAGGCTCCTTCGTCGTCTCCGGTTCAGCCACCCTGCAGGCCGACCTCGTCGGAGAATACAACTATATCTCCGGCATCCAGGCCAAGGCCAAGGAAGTCAGCAAACCGAAATCGGAGCTCGTCCGTTCCCTCAATGCCGTCATCAAGATCATCGGTATCATCATCATTCCTCTCGGAGGACTGACCTTCTGGACACAGTGGCTGAATTACAGCCACGCCATGGTCGGAGCTTCTGCCTGGGACATCGCCACAAAGGCTGTCAATGCCATGGCCGCAAGTATGATCGGTATGATTCCTTCCGGCATGTACCTCCTCACTTCCATCGCCCTTGCCGGTTCTGTCATCTCCCTGTCCAGACAGAACGCCTTGGTGCAGGACCTCTATTCCGTCGAAATGCTCGCCCGTGTCAACGTCCTTTGTCTCGATAAAACAGGAACACTGACGGATGGAACCATGCGCGTCGATGAAATCCTGATGGTCGACAGCTCCTATGAACTTGACAAACTCGTCGGTTCCTATCTCAACGCCTTTTCCGATTCCAACCAGACTTCCATCGCTCTCTCTCAAAGGTTCCCGCTAAGAAAAGATTACAAAGTCGTCGATTCGATTCCCTTCTCCAGCGCAAGAAAGTATTCTGCCGTCGAATTCAGCAAGATGGGCACTTTCATCCTCGGTGCTCCGGAATACGTCTTCAAAGGCAGGGACAAGACCCTGACCGACTATATCGCCAAGAAGCAGGTTTCCGGATATCGTGTCGTCATGATCTGCCACAGCGACAACTCCATCGTCAACGGTGAAATCAAAGACAAATTCAAGCCGATTGCCGTCTTCACATTGGAAGACCATATCCGTGATGAGGCTCCGAGCACCATCGACTGGTTCATCAACAATGGTGTCAATATCAAGATCATCTCCGGCGACAACCCGCTCACTGCAAGTGAAATCGCAGGAAAATGCAAAGTCCCTGATTATCAGAAATGCATATCCCTGGAAGGACTCAATGAGACCCAGGTCAGAGATATCGTCAACAATTATACGGTCTTCGGCCGTGTCTCTCCGGAACAGAAGGCCATCATCGTCGATGAGCTGAAGAAGCAAGGCAAGACCGTCGGCATGACCGGAGACGGCGTCAACGACATCCTTGCCATGAAGACCTCCGATTGTTCCATCGCCATGGCCAATGGTTCCAGCGCTGCCAGAAATGCAGCCAACCTCGTCCTTCTCGACTCCAATTTTGCATCCATGCCGGCTGCCGTCAAGGAAGGAAGACGTGCCATCAACAACGTACAGCGTTCCTCCGCCCTTTACCTGATGAAGACGATTTTCACGATTCTGTTCACCATCATCGTTCTTGTCACCTATGTCAACAAAGGCAACGGCATCAAGTATCCTTTCGATCCGAACAACCTCCTCATCACCGAGATGGTCTGCATCGGCTTTGTCTCCCTCTTCCTTTCCATCCAACAGAACGATGCCCAGATCAAAGGTAAGTTCCTCACCAATACGTTCATCAGAGCCATACCTGCCGCAATATGCCTTGTACTTGCCATCGGCATAAACTATATCCTTCGATATGTCGGCAACTTCTTCGACTTTGATATCGGAGCAGACGGCATTCTCAACGCCCATGACGAACTTGCCTTCCGTACGCTCAACTCCCTGTCCATGACCTTCGTCGCCTTAGGTGTAGCATATAACTGCTGTCTTCCTGTGTTCCCATTGTCTGACAAGCAGAACCGCTATCGTTTCATCGGTTTCTGCATCACCATCTGCTTTGTCCTCATCGGTGTCTTCGGATTCGGGAACATCCCTGCCACAAGCAGTTCCTACAATTCCTTGTGTCAACAGCTCGCCGGTATCGATTATCACTACCTCAACAAGACGATGTGGCTTCTGCTCATCATCTATCTGACCGGCTTCTCCTCCCTTCTTTCCGTCTTAGTCAGGCTTGCTGAAAGCTCCCTGCACCTTGCAAGAGCAAATACGCTTCTTGTACCAAATCCAGAAAAGGAAAGAAAGCAGCCTGAAATACTACAAGAGATTCCTTCCGATACTTCGACCATCGAAGAGAAGAAGGAGGATGCCAAGAAGGAAAAAGCTGCCAAGAATAAAGAAGCCAAGGAAAAAGCAGCAGTTCCTTCCAAATAACCGATAAATACGACTCTTCTCGAAAAACTATATGAAAAAGGTGAATGACTGTCATCACCAAAATGGTCAATCACCTTTTTTTGATGGATAATCGTTGCATCCGATTTGCAACGATTGATGATTCGCTGTATTTTATTTTGCAACGATTAACAGTTCGTTGTAAAATAAGCTCGACGATTCAATAACGAAAGCAAACAATTTCACGACTTTCTTACATATAGAACATTTTTCGCCTTACCTGTTTTTTCGACAACATCCTTTTCTGACAAAGAATTTAATATTTTAATCACTTTATCTTTACTGAAGCCACTGGCTTTTTCTAAATCCGACCTGCTGTAAAAGTAGTTCTTTTTCATCAAATCATATACAGCCTTTTCATTTGCTGATAATTTGACTTGAGTAATAACGGGCAATGTGATTGAAATGGCTCCCTCAGTAACATCATATATCGGTTTTACGAAGGCGCTTTTATATGATTCGTTGATTCTTCTTATTCCGGTAGCAAAAGCTTCTATGATATTCAACCTTTTAAACACATTCGCTATGATTGGATTCCTTAAATAAGAATAACTGCCTTTGAGATAGTCTTCCTTTGACATCTCCGACAATAGACCGCCGGGCGACGAAATAACAATTTTGTCCGAGTACATTTCAACTTTGGTATTGGCTTTTATATCCCAAGTTCTATGTACCAAAGCATTGGCTACAGCCTCTCGGAACGCATCAAAAGGAATCAATTCTACTTTTTTCCTAAAACCATCTTCGATTTCTTCAACTATATATTCATTTGCAAATACATCCAATACATCATAATATTGCTTTAATATGGATTCCCCAGCAAAAGACACTCTTTTTTTAAAAACATTCATTGAATTGCCAAAAACTGCGAGATCTATACCCGGGAAATCATTATTGTCCGCCAACAATCCTGCGGCATTGTTATAACCGCCTTTGGGATTATACAGGCTCAAGCTTTTTAAAGTATCCAAATTAAAAGAGCTTAAGTTCATCTCCTGCATTAATTTCTCGCTCAAATAATGAAATTCGAGATTTGCTTCACCTATATTCATTTCCTCGAAATTGATATTCATACCAGATAATATCAATCTTTTTTCATCGATGTCATCCACTTCAATAGTGGACGAATCATATCTTTTATATGCTTTTCCATTATATCTATATGGAGTAGAGAACCCTTTTCTGACAAACAATGATATCGTATTGTCATCATTGACCCTCAACATATAATCCGGTCTTGGTTTTATGGAATCATTGATTTGATTCTCAATATTCAAACACGCATCTTTAGGATTTTCGATTCCGACAGTCTGATAATCATCCGTGATTCCAAATATGATTTCTCCATCATTATAATTCGCAAAAGCACTGACGGTTTTAAGATATGTTTTCGATATAGCCGACTTGTATTCTAATTGTTTGTTTTCTTTTTGCATATTTTCCATCTCTTTCGATAGCATTATTATAGTATCGTTGCATCCGATTTGCAACGATTGATGATTCGTTGTATTTTATTTTGCAACGATTGATGGTTCGTTGCAAATCGACTGCAACGAATACACAAACAGAGTGTTCCTATCCATACAAAACATAGATTGTTCATACAATCACCCATGAATCAACCATCCGATATTGAACGTATATCAAAAAAGAGAATGCTGATTAATGAAGTTAATCCTTCATCTGATTGAATATACTGTTTCATATTCTGAATTTTATGAGATACAGATAGAGATGTCTGACTGTTTTGGTTCGGCGATATTCCGGTGAAAATGGGAGTCGACTCCCATTTTCATCGGAAACTAATTGTATTATTTCGGTTTGATAAGTTATAATATCGATGAAAATAGGAGTCGACTCCTATTTTCATCGGAGAATCAGCATGTATTATCCTAGAACCGAAACAAAGACACTTCAAAAAATGGCTGAGGATTTCCCTTGCATCATCCTATATGGACCAAGGCAGTGTGGAAAATCGACAATGATCCGTTTTAGTTTTGAAAAATCTTTGGATTACACCACCTTGGATGACATAGATGAACTGGCATTGGCGAAGAACAATGCCAAACTGTTTTTGGATTCGCATCCATGGCCATGTGTCATCGATGAAATCCAGAAAGTTCCGGAACTGCTTCTTGAAATCAAAAGAAGAATCGATGATCAGAAGATGCTGTGGTTGAAAAACGGAGAGAAAAGTCAATTGATGTATATCCTTACCGGTTCCAACCAATTCCTCCTTCAAAACAGCATCTCGGAATCACTTGCAGGAAGAGCTGCAATATCAGAACTGAATACTTTTTCTCTTCCGGAGACAGAAAACAGGGAAGCAAACCCTTTTACAGATGACATCACCAAACTCCTGCAGCGTGAAAAAGAAGGAATCGTCAAAACCAAGAAAAGGGAAGATGTCTTCCAAAAGATATTCGACGGCGGAATGCCGGAATACATCTGCCAAAAGCCTGATAGAAACATTTTCTTTGCATCTTATATCAAAACATATCTTGAAAAAGATATCCGTCTTTTGATATCACAGGGAAGCGAAGCAACCTTCCGCAGTTTCCTGTCCTATGTAGCATTGAGAACAGCTCAGGAACTCCATTATGATGAATTATCATCAGCAATCGGAGTCGATGTAAAGACAATCAAGCGATGGCTGTCGATTTTGGAAGCTTCGGGCATCATTTCCTTCCTTCAGCCTTTCATGAAAAATGCATCCAACAGGATCATCAAGGCACCGAAACTGTATTTCATGGATACCGGCCTCTGTGCATATCTTTGTGGATGGCCGGATTCAGCGATGCTTGAAAGATGTGCAATGTCAGGTGCCTTCTTTGAAACCTACGTCGTCAGCGAAGCAATCAAGAATTTCCAATATCATGGAATCGACTATAAAAATCATTTGTTCTATTATCGTGACATCGACCAGAAGGAAATCGATATCATCTATTATCAGAATCAAAGCATCACTCCGATAGAAATCAAAAAAGGCATCATGCCGACAAAGCCAAGCAAGAATTTCAACGTCCTTGAAAAATATCATCTTCCCATCAACACCGGACTGATTCTGGATTGCACCGACAAAATCAGACCGATCAACGAAAACGTATATACCGTTCCATTCCAGCTGATGTTTTGATCATCGGCTTTATCCTGTCAGATTTCCTAAGTGTCCTAAACAAGGCCATGAAGACGTTCAACTGCCTTTTATGAAATCTGTGGTTTGAAAAAAGTAAAAAAATAGTTGCAATCAGTTATGCATAGTAATATAATTTACAAGCACGCAACGAAATGGATCCTTAGCTCAGTTGGTAGAGCAACTGACTCTTAATCAGTGGGCCAAGGGTTCAAGTCCCTTAGGATCCACCATTGTGCAAACATTCCCGACCATTTGGTCGGGATTTTTTGTATCTATAAAGATTAAAATCAAGCCATATAAAAAAGTCGCCTGCATCCTAAGACATCCAAAGATACAGACGACCTTTTTTCAATCCTGCTTTTCTTCCTTCTTTTCTTCCTTGATGGCAGGAAGACCGACAGCATCATTGATCGGCAAGGATATGATGATGCCCTGACCCTTGGTAGAAAGACCGGCGTCATCATAGATCTGCTTCATGACCTTGTCCTTGATAGTCTTGGGAACGACGATGAAGACGACTTCCTTTTCCGGCTGGATGTTGATTCCGTAGAATTTCGTCATATCCGGATTAGCTGTTCCTCTGGCAACGGAGATGGTGCCTCCCGTACTTCCTGCCTTCCAGGCAGCCGACATGACAAGGTCCGTGGTGCCCTTGTTGACGATGACGAGGACCAATTCATAAAGGTTATTTTGCATTTTGTTCGTTCTCCCTGATTTCCTTGTTCTGATCGGATAAGAATTTATAGACCGAGATTCCGCTGACGGAATCAATCGGACAGACAAAGGCGATACCTTTGGCTGCCGATGAGATTTTGAAACGCTCTTCAGCAATATGCTTGAGCTTCTCGACATACTCGCTTCTTGTCACCGTGAAGATGATTTCCTTCTTCAGGTTGTCTGGTCCAAGGACACTGGCAATCTCTTCCGGTGGCTGGGAATGAGAGTAGAAGACCATGCTGAGGCTTGCTCCGGCATCGGCATAAGCCTTCGTATAATAAGCCGATTGATTTCGATTGACGATAGTAAAGAAGAGACAGAGAGGATACACCTTTTCTCTCTGATCGAAGGGAAGGCGGTTCTCCGCCTTTTCCGTTTCTAATTTTTCTTTTTTCTTTTCAAACAATTTGAACGCCATATCAGTTGGCCTCCCTGGCTAGGTCATCCGGAAGATGGATAATCTGACTGTCATCAGGCTCTCTGATAGCCTTGAGAGCTTTCCTGTAATCGAGTTTCTCCTTGACGATGGTGGAAATACCGATGACCTCGACGGCGATGATCGGCATGATGGACATAAGGCCGACGACACCAAAACCATTTCTCATCATATTGATACCTAAATCATTATCCTTATAGATGATCTGGGTATAACCGATGAACAGAGGCAAGAAGAAGCAACTGGCCATCGTACCCGTGGCAACGCCGGCAGCATCGATGGCGATACCGACGAAGATTTCAGGTGCAAAGAATGACAGGGCTATAGCCAATATGAAGAAGGGTATGACAAAATTCATGATATCGATGTTGAAGGTGACACGGACAGCATTCAAAGCGATGGCTGTGGCAATAGCGACACCAAGCGTGACATAGATGACTGCCTTGGAAACAGAGCCACGGCTGACTTCACTGACGTTGTCAGCAAGAATCTTGACGGCAGGCTCAGCAAGCATAGAGATGAAGCCTAAGATGGCACCGACAAGAACAAGGAGCCATAGATAATCCGTTCCCATGTTGCCAAA
>JBNMLQ010000043.1:0-12348 GCA_050874925.1 Candidatus Enterosoma sp.
GAATAGGATGGCATTTCCGCAGATGGAGTTCATGACGGCACTGCTTGAATTGTTGCCAAGATTGGCGAAGAAGAGGGATACGAAGTATTCGCCGGAGATGATGAACAAAAGGCAAAGATAGAATAAGGCGTAGTAACCATAATTGTATAGTTCAAGATTCGTGCCTGGATGAGCTTGTTCGATCAAAGTCCTTTCCGATGTCTGGTGTGCCATTGTCGCAAGCATGCCGGTAAAGAAGGTGATGGTAAACAATGCAAGAAGAGCGACAAGGGCAAGGATGATCCTCGTGTTTTTCAATTCTCTTTCCTTCAGAGGAAGCTGATAATAGATATCGGCTTTTCGTTTGTTGAACCGGTAATCCAGGACAAAGAAAGGAAGGATGAAAGCAAACAACATCGGTGTGAAGACGAATCTTGCAAGGGATGGCTCTTTCATCGTACATGTCCATCCGTCATCCGTCTTGTACTCCCGGTAGGTCGAGGTGATCATGCCGGGAACGACCATCGTAAAGAAGAAGATGATCAGAATGGCGCATAAAAGGGGCATCCATTCTTTGAGTTGCCATTTGATGAAGCGTTTGTTCATTTTGTTTCTCCTTTTGCATCCAACATGCTGAGGGTGACGATTTCTTCCGGATCGAGGGGAATCTCATCCATAATCTTTGGCTTGTATGTTTCGTTCATATAGGGGATGAACTTTTCATCCTGGTAGACCACAAGATGGTAGATGGAACCGAGCTTCTTGATGGATACGACATGGAAGCCGGCTTTGTTCAGTCCGTCTCTTGTGATTTCCCCATCCACGGCAATCTGGTATTTGACAAGTGTCTTGGCAAGGTCTTCGACGGAGCCGTCTTTCATCAGGCTTCCTTTGGAGAGAAGGAGAACCTTGTCGGCCAACTGGTTCAGGGCATTGATGTTGTGGCTTGCGATGACGATGGCTTTCCTCTCTTCCTTTGAATCGAAGATGTAAGACTTGATCTTTGCCATGATGAGCGGATCAAGCCCGTCAAAAGCTTCGTCAAGAAGCAGATAGTCCGCCTTGACTGACAGGGCTATGGCAATGAAAAGCTGTCTTCTCATGCCTTTGGAAAAACCCATGACCTTTCTGTTTCTTGGCAGTTCAAAGGTGTTGATGAAATTGTTGAATCTTGCTTTGTCGATGGTGTAGAAGGCATTGTAGAAATCGAAGATGGAATCGATTGTGCTGGATGATTTCACATAGGGATCATCTGGAAGATAGAAGATTTTTTCTTTGGCTTCCTTCTTGCTGTTTGGAATCGAATCGATGAGGATTTCACCATGGTCAGGATGGATGACGTTGGCGATGAGCCTGAACAAAGTAGATTTTCCGGCTCCGTTTTCACCGACAAGGCCGATGATGCCTCTATCGATGCTGAGACTCAGATGGTTGGATGCGACTGTCTTCTTTTCGAATGTCTTGGTGACGTCTTTGATTTCAATCATTTGCTTTTTCCTCCAGCTCTTGGATGACTTCTTTGATTTCGGATAGAGAGAACCCTTGTTTCATCAGTTCAAATATGCTTTCCTTGATGATATCCTTGCTGTTGTTCTCTTCCGATTGTATGACTTGATATCCTTTCTTCGGAATGGAGATGACAAGCTTTCTTTCGATAAGAAGCGAATATCCTCTTTGGACCGTATTTGGATTGATCTGGCTTTGCAATGCAGTCTCTCTGACGCTCGGTAGATAGCTTCCTACCGGATAGACTCCCAGACGGATGAGTTTTTCGAAGTATTGTGCGATTTCTTCGAAAATCGGTAATGTTCCTGTCAGTTGCATAACTGTCTTAATTGTATTAAGTGATTACAAATAATGCAAGAAATATTTTTTCTTTCCCTGAATTCCTTTATAATGTCCTTATTGCTTTGACATAAAAGGAGGAAATACCCATGGATACCTGGGATCTTACAAAAATCTATAAGACTGAAGAAGACTTTGAAAAAGAATTGGATGATGTTTCCAAGAACATCGTTTCGGCCTATCCTGCATTGGAAGGAACCCTTTCAACCGAGGATGGATTTAAGAAGTTCCTGACATTGGAAAGGCAGGCTAACACCAAACTTTCCCGTCTTGTCAGATATGCTTCCATGAAGAGTGATTTGGATAAGAGGGATGTCGGCAATGCGACCACGTTGAATCGTGTCCATCTCCTGATCAACGATTATTCTTCGGCAACCTCTTTTGCCGCACCTGAGATTCTTAAGGCAGGAAAGGATTATGTCGATGCTTTTTTCAAGAAGAATCCGGAATTCTCCGATTTTGATTATTTCTA
This sequence comes from Candidatus Enterosoma sp., assembly GCA_050874925.1. GTDB lineage: Bacteria > Bacillota_I > Bacilli_A > RFN20 > CAG-288 > Enterosoma. Next base: position 2,297 of record JBNMLQ010000043.1, read on the forward strand.
TGACAGACTGTTCCGTTCACAGAAATTCGTCCTTCCGGCAGACCAGGAGAAGATGCTCTCCTTCTATCAGCCTTTAAGAGGTGCAGGCTCTACTCTTTATTCTCAGCTTTCTGTCTCCGATTATCTTCCTAAGAAGGCGACTTTGAAGGATGGAAGCGAAATCGAAGTCAACCAAGCGAATTGGACATCCCTTGTCTCTTCGGCATCCTGCCAGGAAGACAGGAAGGCTATCTTCGAGTCTCTTTATTCCTATTATGATGAACATAAGTCCACCTATGGGGAGATTTATAACACCGTAGTCCAAGCTGAACTAGCTGAGATGAAGACAAGAGGTTATTCCTCCATTCTGGAAGAACATCTTTATGACAACAACATTCCTGGATCCGTCTTCCACAATCTTATCGAGGTTGCCTCTCAGAATGCTGCTCCACTTCATAAATATCTTGAAGTCAGAAGAAAATATCTTGGGCTTGAGAAACATCATTCCTATGATCGTTTCGTCTCCCTTGCCAAGTCTGAGAAGAAGTATACGTATCAGGAAGCTAGACAGCTCTTCTTCAAATCCATTGAGAAGTTCCCCGAGGATTTCCAGAAGAAAGCCCATCAGGTTTCTGAGGAAGGTTTCGTTGACGTCTATCATCATGCTGGAAAGAGGACTGGCGCCTATTCATCAGGCGGAGAAGGCATTCCTCCGTTCATCCTTCTGAACTTCAACGGCGAACTTGAGGATGTCTTTACCCTTGCCCATGAGTCCGGTCATTCTGTTCATACCCTCTATGCCGAGGAAGCTCAGCCTATCATGAAGCAGGACTATACCATCTTTGTCGCTGAGATTGCTTCCACCTTCAACGAGCACAATCTCTTGGATTACCTGATGGAATCCGGCACTCTTTCCAAGAATGACAAGATTGCCCTTCTTCAGAAGTCCATCGATGAAATCATGGCGACCTTCTATCGTCAGACCCTCTTTGCCCATTATGAATATGACATCGCCAAGATGGCTGAGGAAGGAAAACCGATCAATTATCAGGTCTTGTCTGATGAGATGATCAAGCTTTATAAGACATACTATGGCATCGATATTGCCGAGGAAAGAGTCAAACCTCTTGTCTGGGCGTATATTCCGCATCTTTTTTATACGCCGTTCTATGTCTATCAGTATGCTACTTCCTTCACTGCCTCGATGTTGATCTACAAGAACGTCAAGGAAGGAAAACCACATGCCTTTGAGAACTATATCAGCATGCTCAAATCCGGTGGTTCCACCTATCCGATCGATGAAGTCAAGCTTGCCGGTGTTGACCTGACAAAGAAGGAAGCTTTCCTTGCTGTCACAGACAGGATGGCTGAACTCGTCGACGAACTTGAAAAGCTGCTCAATGAATGAGCTTCTGTCCTTTGTACCTGATTTAAACGGTAGATAAGAAAACAATAATCAAGGTGACCTCTGCTTCGGGGCCACCTTTTTAAGTATTCATCATGCTTACAAAAAGTTGTTTTCTATTGGATTCATGATTTTTAAAGCTTTTTATATAAAAAAAGAAAGGACTCTTTCGAATCCTTTCCTTATTTTATGCACGGTCGGTGATGGTCACCTTGTAGTTCTTGTTGAAAGTCAGAGTCAGCATCAGATATTTGGTATCGTTCTTGGAGAGAGACTCGTCCTTCACTCCGTCTGCTTCGACAAGGATGTCGATGTTGATGCTACCACCTCTTCTGATCTCGAATGTCCTTTTGGTGTTTTCCGAGAAACTGGTCGTCTTGCCACTATAGGTGTCATCCATCTCTTCATATTCATCATAATCGGCGAATGTTCCGGATGTGGAGTTGTTGATGACCTGAAGCGTATAGGCCTGATCTTTTTTGAATTCGATTTTGGTTTCTTCCTCCGTCACTTCGAACTTGAAGTTCTTTCCGCTTATCTTTGCTTTGGTTCCGTTGATATAGGGAGCATATACGTTCGTATCATTGGAATCCTTCTTGGTGATGGTGATGGTGACGATTTGGTGAAGGTAAAGAGTTTTCGGGGCCGATGCGACATTCTTTGAGTTGACCTTGATAGAATACGAGATTGCCCCACCTGTGCTATCGATTATCGTGATGCTTGATTTTTTCATCTCGGACATCATGAACTTCAGCCTTTTCAGGTTGCTTCCGACGTCGATTTTGTCATAGGAGAATTCAAGCTCGTTGGAGTATGAACTCAGACTATATTTTGTCGGTTTGAATGTCTTTTTTGAATCATCGTCATAGGTTGCTTCGATAACGACTTCCTTTGATGCATCAATGGAGGAAATCGTAGCTGATATGGTTTCATCTAACGGGCATTCGACGGAAGACGTTGTATTGTCCTTGCTATATTTGACGGTATTGTCAAGCTTCTGGAATTTTACGGCCAGATAGCTTATGGCTTTGTCATCAATCTCGGAGAAATCCAGGCTTATGGTCTTGCTTTCGACTTTTTCCTTCGTTACCTTGATTCTGACATCATATGCCGGCATGGCGAAGGAATAGGGTTTTGGCTTTGATTTGTCAAAAGACAAGGCGACTTCTGTGTTTTCATCGTCAGCTTTGACGACTTTGACATCCGTCACTTTGTATAAGGCACCTGGATTGACGCTGAACTTGACGATGTCACCTTCAAGGTAGGTACTCTTACCACTTGATGAGAAAGAAATCTTGTCTTCGGCTGAGCTATCTACGGCAAAACCTTTCCCTGCTTCGAAGGTGATTGTGGCATTTCCACTGTCCGGCATGGTGAATTTGACAAAGTTGACTTTAGGATATCCGTCGGCATTATAGTCGGTCTTGGATTCTATTTTCTGGAGTTCTCCTCCGTTGAGTTTAGCACCATTGATGATATATCCTGGCTTTGCCTCAATGACGACATAGAAGGTCTTGCCCGGAGCAAGGTTGTCAATACCAGGTTCACTTACATAGAAGGCACTCTTGGCGATGGCTGAGGCTATGGCAGGATTGTCTTCGATGACGATTTTTCCGTTGTCGGCACACTCATACTGGATGGTGACATCGTTGTCCGGCATGGTGAACTTGATGTTATAGACATCGCCGAGCTCCCTCTTGGGTGATTCAAGATTGATGCCGGTGAAGGTGATTTCCTTGAGGTGCTTTCCTGCAATCGGCCTGACGTAGAAGTCATAGGTTTCGCCTGGAATGAAGAGAGTCGGTGCTTCCACGGTGTCATAGATAGTGGAACCGATTCTTCCCTTGAGGAATTCGACATCGGAAGAATTGATATAGGTGACTTTCTTTCCGGCAAACAGACCTTCTGCCTTCAATGTGATGTCTTTGGCAAAGCCACCATCCAAGGTGACTTTGCAGGTAGAGAGGTTTCTGCTTTTGAAATTATAGGAGATGTCATGCCATGTTTCCTCATCATCGTATTTCCATGCAAGGGAGGATAACATATAACCTTCCTCTCTCATAAGGTAACAGTCGATGGAACTATATTTTTTCTTGTCATCGATGCCAAGGAAACGGAAGCCTGTAGAAGCAGAGAGTGTCAGAGAATGCCCGTCTTCTTCTTTCTGATTGGAATAGATGATATAGACGCTTTCGTTCTTCTTGGGCATGGCAAAGAATATGGTCGCATTTCCGCTATCTTTATCCAGCGTCGGATGATAGGTTTCCTTTCCGACATGGACGTAGATATGAGAGACGATGTCTTCATTCAGGACGGAATTGTTTTCTTTACCAACGATGTTGAAACTGACTATGCTTCCTTCCTTGTATTTCTTTTGAAAGATACTGTCTTCGTCAGAAATGGATATCATGTCGGAAGCCATGTTGATGAGCTTTAGGCTGTTAAGGCCTAGAAAAGAAGGGGTGATTTCGATGTTGTCTTCGGGCATGACGAAGGAATAGAGCTTTCCTTCCTCTACTTCATTGAATTCAACCTCAGGATTGGAAGTAAAGCCATCCAGCACATAATTGTCTTCTGTGTTTACTTGCAAGGATACAAGAGTGCCTTTTTTGGCAAGCTGTGGATCTGCAGTTACGCTTCCACCTTTGACTTCTTTGACGGTGATGAAGTAACTGATTTCTTCTTCCTGTTTTTCTTCTGATGATGAGGAACCATAGGATTCTTTTGGTGAAGATACAGGGTCGTTGGCTTTGCCTGATGAGGTAGAAGATTCCGTGATGGAAGAAGAATCGGTGTTTTCAGAAGAGGTGGCAGTGTGATTGCATCCAGACAGAAGGAAGAGGGCAACTAGGGAAGTAAGAAGATTCTTATGTTTCATGATAGCTCCTTTCAATGTAGATGATCATCGGAATGAGCAGGATTCCGATGGCTTTGAAAGTGTCCGTTGCTCTTCTCTTTTTGTTTTCTTCAGGGATGGAGTTCGGCAAAGCTTAAAAAAGATGCAAGAAATTTTAAACATTTTCACATCAAAGTATAACATGTATGGGATTTGTTTATCTTTCTTTCTTGAAAATATGATTGAAAAATACCAAATAACATTGAAAAAGGAAGAATTCCATGAGGAATCCTTCCAGTCGCTTTTTCACGAATCAAAGAAAAGTCAGTTCTACCAGAGGGAATAATCCGGATTGATGGCCTTTAGAAGAGCGTCGATGTACCCTGCCATGGAACGTATGGTCTCAAAGCCCATGCTTCCATATTCGTCGTCGCTGTATTTCTTCTTGGGAAGATCGTCTTCCTGAAGGCTGTATTTTACGCCTTGGATGTAGGGGGATGTGCCATAGCGGATATCCTGATAGGATATCTTCAGGGAGGATTCGATATCTTTGTTATCCTTCAGATAGGTGTAGATATGATAGACATCATAGGATTCCTTTTTGAAATCAAAGAGGGAATCCAGGTAATCCGAATAGAAGAAGGAACGGTTCGGCCTGTCATCGTCTTTGTCTAGACTCCAGGTCACGGCAACATAATAGGGGTGCTCTGTCTTGGAGGAATCATAGGTGACGTTCCATTTGAAATCCTTGTTATCGATGGTTCCTTTTTTGATGAGGATATATGTGGAATCCAAGGAAGAATGGGATGCATCGGAAAGGAAATAGTTTCGTATGTTTTCGTCGGCATCTTCTTTTTGAGGATTTTCGTTTGCCGGAAATGACAGAAAAGAAAAATCCATGTTCTCGGAATAGGTGATGGTATTGTCTTTTATTTCCTTGGGGAGATGGTAATCCGTGCAGGATGTCAGGACAAGAAGCGATAAGATAATGATTCTTTTTGATGGTTTCATGCAAAAAAGTATATCATAAGAAGAAATAATGAGAAGAGTTTTTGAAAAAGAATGGATAAAAGGGCTTACATCAAACTATAATGATATCAACTGAACAAGGAGATGCTATGAAAAAATATATCATGTCAATCGATCAGGGCACCACTTCCACAAGAGCCATCCTGATCAACGAAAAGGGAGAAGAGGTCTTCAAGGCCCAAAGAGAGGTCGAATGTCTTTTTCCGCATCCTGGCTGGGTGGAAGTGAATCCGGACAAGATATGGATTTCCACCATCGATGTCATCAACGAGCTTCTTGTCGTTGCCTCTTCTTCCATGGATGAGATTGCTGCTATCGGTATCACCAACCAAAGGGAGACGACCGTCGTCTGGGATAAAATCACAGGACGAGCAGTCTATAATGCCATCGTCTGGCAGTCCAAGCAGACGCAGTGTCTCTGTGATGAGAGGGAAGACAAGATGGATTTCATACAGAGTCGCACCGGACTCAGGATGAATCCATATTTCTCCGCCTCCAAGATCCGTTATATTCTCGATCACATTCCAGACGGGCAGAAGAGGGCTGAAAGAGGTGAACTGAGCTTTGGAACCATCGACTCATGGTTGATTTACAAGATGACATTCGGGAAGTGCCACTATACGGATGTATCCAACGCATCAAGAACGATGCTGTTTAATATCTTCACGATGAAATGGGATCCTGAATTATTGAAAATCTGGAATATTCCGATGGAGATGCTTCCTACTGTCTTGGATAATTCTGCTGACTATGGGGAAGCCAGCTTCTTCCCCGGGCACGTCCATATCCATGGTGTTGCCGGCGATCAGCAGGCGGCCTTGTTCGGACAGTGCTGCTATCATGAGGGGGAATCGAAGAATACCTATGGAACGGGCTGCTTCATGCTCATGAACATCGGTGAGAAACCCATCATCTCCAAACAGGGACTTCTGACGACCGTCGCCTGGAGAGAGAACGGGAAGACGACCTATGCCCTTGAAGGGTCCGTCTTTATGGGAGGAGCCATCATCCAGTGGCTCAGAGACCAGATGGACATGATCAAGAGCAGTGCTCAGTCGGAGGAATATGCCAGCCGTGTCAAGGATACGGCCGGAGTCTATGTCGTACCTGCCTTCGTCGGCCTTGGAACGCCATATTGGGACGATGATGCCAGAGGAGCGGTCTTTGGTCTTACCAGGGGTGCGGACAGACATGCTTTTGTCAGGGCAACTCTCTTTTCCATCGCCTATCAGTCCAAGGATGTCATCGAAGCGATGAAGAAGGAGGCAGGGTTGGAACTGAAGAAGCTCAAGGTCGATGGTGGAGCGAGTGCAAACTCCCTTCTCATGCAGTTCCAGTCGGATATCCTTCAATGTGAAGTCGTCCTACCGAAATATATCGAGACGACTGCCCTGGGTGCCGGATACATGGCTGGCCTCGGTGTCAATTTCTGGAAATCGAAGGATGACATCGAATCCAACCATTCCATCCAGAAATGCTATCTTCCGAAGATGGGCAAGGAGGAGGTTGATGACCTCTATGAAGGATGGCTCGAAGCTGTCAAGGCTACCCGTGCCTTCAAGCCAAAGAGAAAATGTTAATAATTATTTGTTTATTATTTACTGAAAAAGTATAAAATAATATATAGAATCTTTATGGATACAAAAATCAGGAAAAATATCCTTACCGCCGGATTGCCGAAGGAAAAATCGGCCATCGTAAGGGAAGCGGAAATGTTTCTTTCCCTGGACGTAGTCCCTGTCATGAAGAAAAAGGCAGAAAAAGGCAATGAAGATTCTGCAAATGAAGAGAGAGGAGATGCTCAGGCATGAAAGAAACCACAGTCAAGGTACCAGGAAAATTCGAAGTCTATCCGGAAGATGATCAGTTCAAGTATCGTCTGAAGGCTAACAATGGTGAAATATTGGTCGTTTCCTATGGATATACTTCCAGGGATGGCGCCCATAACGGAATCGAGACATTCAAGAAGAGCCTCGACAATGGTCTTGTCACCTATATCACGGATAAGAACGGCCGTTCCCAGTGGAGACTTTCCAATGCCAATGATTCGAGAATCGTCGCTTTGGGTGAAACCTATTCCACCTTGGCTGGAGCTCAGTCCGCCTATGCTTCTGCCCAGAAGTTCGGAAAGAGCGAGAATGTCGTCGACCTCGATGAGATTCCTGCCAGCGAGAGAAGGGAATGGGAGTTCATCGCAGCTACGATGGGAGACAAGGATACCGGTACGATAGAAATCTTTGCCGAAAACGGAAAGTTCCGTGCCAGACTTCTTGCCAACAACAAGCAGGTTCTCTTCAATACGGCACAGAGCTATGCCACGAAGTCTTCCTTGAAGTCTGCCTTGGAGAATATCAAATCCAAGCTTAATACCAATTCCTTCCACCTTTCCAAGGACAAGCAGGGATGCTATCAGTTTATCATGGAGTCCGGATCCGGATTCGTCTATATCGTCGGGGAGTCCTATAAGACTGCCGATGCTGCCAAGAGTGCTGCTGCCAGTGCTCTTTCCTTTGTCCAGAAGGCAACCTTGATCGATACGACCCTCAAGACTGCCGAAGAGCCTAAGAAAGACTGAAAAATGGAACATGGCCTCGGGAATGTCTTCCGGGGCTTTTTCTTTGCCTTTTGAATGAAAAAAGGCTGAAAACCTGCCATGCTTTCACTTTTCAAGGATACATGATGGCACTTTTAAACTGAAAACCGGGGAAATGCATGTTTTTTGCTTGAAATATTAAAGACTTTCTATAAAGTATGCAGTACTTAATCACAAGGAAAGTAGTATAATATCCCCGTGAGGTTTTATAGTGCAATGATCAAGAAAACAACAGTTATCCATGATCCTTTGAAGCTTCTGGGTTCAACCAAAAAAACGGTGAAGCTCAAAGTTCCGGAATACCTCTTCATTGCTACGAGCAACGCACGATGTCCGAAGGCGGATATCTATATCAAGGAAGGCGATTATGTCAAGATGGGCCAAGTGATCGGTATGAGACATGCAGCCTTCTTCGACCAGCCTATCCATGCATCCTGCTCTGGCACTTTCGAAGGGTATGAAAAACATTTCCACCGCAGTGGAAAGAAGGTCGACTTCATGAAGTTCCACAACGACTTCAAAGATACGGAAGATGAGTCGATCCATGAAAGAAGCGATGCCGAGATTGCCGCTCTGACCAAGGATCAGATCACGGAAATCCTGAAGAACTGTGCATCTGTCGGTTTGGGAGGCTCCTCCTTCCCGTCCTACATCAAGATGCAGACGACCAACAAGATCAATACGATTTTGATCGATGGCATCGAGTGCGAACCATACATCGACGCCGATTATCGTTCGATGCTTGAGAATCCCGAGGAAATCATCCGCGGAATCCAGATCCTCCAGCAGGCTTTCAATTGCAAGGACGCAAGAATCTGCATCAAGAGCAGATACAAGACAATCGAAGGCTTCTATAAGGAATATCTGCAGAAATTCAATGACTGCGGCATCAAGGTGTGCAAGGTCAAGAACTACTATCCTCAGGGATGGGAGATTGCTATGATCAAGGAAGCTACCGGTATCCAGGTGGAAAGCGGACATCTTCCTTCCGAATATGGAATCATGAATTTCAACGTTTCCTCCGTTATCGGTATCTATCAGAACGTGAAATACAACAGACCTGTCTTCGAAAGAAGAGTCTCTGTCACCGGGGATGCCATCAACGCACCGGAGAACTTTGTCGTCCGTGTCGGCACACCGGTCAAGTATCTGATCGATGACTGCGGCGGATATAAGGATCCAAGAATCCCTAAGACATTGATTCTCGGTGGACCTATGATGGGTGCCTCCTTGGATACGGATGATTGTATCTGCACCAAGACTGTGACTTCCGTCATTGTTCTCAACCATAAGGACTACAAGGAAGAACCATGCATCCGTTGTGGATCCTGTGTTGCTTCCTGCCCTGTCGGTCTTCAGCCGGTCAACATCATGAATGCCATGAAGCATATGCCGGTCGATAAGGAAAAGGTCAAGATGCTCAATCCTTTGAAATGCATCGAGTGCGGACTTTGCACCTACAGTTGCACTTCCAAAATCCAGGTCACGGATTATGTCCGCAGAGCCAAAGTGATTGCGAGGTTGAAATAATATGGAACAAGTGAAAATCATCAAAGAGAGTGCTCCGCATATCCGCAGGAAGGATTCTCTCAACAGGATGATGCTTGATGTCGTGATCGGCCTTCTTCCGGTCATCATCTTCGCATTCATCTATTCTCCGCTTCAGATGTTCAGAAACCTCTGGGTCTCCATTCTTACGATGGAACTCTGTGAGTTTGTCTTTGTCTTGATTCAAAATCGTATTCCTTATGATGGAACAAAGCATACCATCAAGGAGCAGTTCCTCCATGGTGTGAAGGCGTATCGTCTGTCCAACTTCATGGTACCGCTCGTCTCTGCCATGATTTATGCCCTCATCTCTCCGACTGATATGGAACAGGGATACTTCTATCTGATGTATCCTGCTCTCATCACCGGTGCCGTCTTCGGACTTGTCATCGGTAAGCTTGTCTTCGGTGGGACTGGAACGAACATCTTCAACCCTGCCTTGGTCGGCATGATTTTCTCTAAAATCTGCTTCGGCTCCCATTATGCCTATTGGGATGCCTTCAAAGGAAACGGCGAACTTGTCTCTGCCGGTGCTACCAGCCTTTCTTCCAGTTTCATCGATACGGCCAACAACAGCTTTGCTTTGGATAAGTCCTATTCGCTGCTTGACCTGTTCTTAGGAAGAATTCCGGGCCTGTTTGGCGAGGTTTGCAAGCTTGCCA
>JBNMLQ010000044.1:0-12072 GCA_050874925.1 Candidatus Enterosoma sp.
GCGTTGGCATATACGATGCCGTTCTTGACATAGGTCGTAACGTTCATGGCAGCCTCCATGTAGATATATTAATTAGTATATCTACATTTTATCACGCCGGTAATTTATCGGCTGCTTTTTTTTGCTTTTTTTCGGTTATCTAAAGAAAAAATGCCAGGATTCGCTTGAATTCAGGCATGTGATTCAGAATGTAGATAGAAACTTCCGGGAATTATCGTTTAATTGCTGTAAAGAACGAAAGGAGTTGCTTCTATGAACGTCAAGAAAATCGTAGCTTTGTTCAGCCTTATTCCGATGTTGCTTGCAGGAATTTTTGGTGTTCATGCCAAAGCAGAGAATGTTGAACAGCCAGTAAGATTGGCAGCTTATTCGCATGACAATCTATATGATGGTGAAATATATGAAGATTTTGAAGATTATGAAATCATTGAAAATGATGATGGCTTTGTCATCAATGCATATCAGACTTATGAACGTGATGATTTCAGTGAAGTCGACGGTCTTGATATTCCTTCTGGAGATTATGTAAGAGTCAAGTATGTTGAAACATATATCGATTCAGAGACTAATAATTATTCCCCTTTGATCAACGCTAAATTGCGGAGAGCTTTTAAAGAAGAGTGGGTTGATCATGGATATGATGAATGGCATGATCACCTATGGGAATATGATGATGCAACTAAGGAATTTTCTTATATCTTCGAATGAAAACAAGTAAAAAAGTAATAGCGATTTTCGCTTTATCCGCTCAATTGCTTTGTGGATGCATGACTTTGGGGGATATCGACGATCGACTTATGGAAAAAGAAAATCAATATTTTGATCAATTGACAGATGCTCATATTCAGAACTTTATGAGTGTTTTGACAAAACGGGATGAGGGATCGTTTTGCTCGCTGTTTTGTGAGACGGTAAAAAAGGCGGATGCATCTTTTCCTTCCTCTGTTTCTGATTTTTTTCAATTTTATCAGGGAAAAATGGTTCGCTATAAAAAAGCGGATATTTATATATTGGATTCAACTTCGAAAATAGGCAAATATTATCTTCTTTATTTTATGTATCAATTTTATATCTATACGGACGTTGCAAATTATCATATTGCCTATTATGTTTCTTTGTTGGACGAGTTCGATGCCGACAATGAAGGAATTTGGTCTTTCAAAGTTTGTAAGTTCGGTGATGAAGAGCCTAAACCGATTAATTGGTACGATGAGGAGTGGTTGGATGGCATCCATATCTTTGAGGAGGAACTATGAAAAAAGCAATTCTTGTTTTTCCTATCATCCTGTCCTTGACTGGATGTGACATCCTAAGGACGGACGAGTCTGTGATGGCAGAAAAAATCCAACAATTAGGTGATTATATAAAGGACAGGGATGTTGACAAAATATATGATGTATTTTCCGTGGAAACCAAAGAAGCCGTGCCAAGTCTGAAAGATGATATTTTGGATTTGTTCGATTTCTTCAAGGGTACGATTCAGTACGTTGATGATTTGCATATATATACCGATTGCAAGACTTCCTATGGGTCATATACTTATAAACGTATTGGCTCGAAAGAGACGGAGATATATACGGATGAAGCGAGATATCATTTTAGCTTCAGCTACCTTGACGTCGATGCTGACAATCCAGGGTCCGTTGGCTTTTACTACATGCACTTTGATGAGTTCGTCGGAATTAAAAAGCAGACCTTCTTTGATTATGAACGGAAGGGTTTGACCATGAGGAAGTATGATGGGAAGGCGTAGACTTGTTTTTATCTCAGCAGTCTCTTCCTTTGTCGTCTGTTTGGTTTTTGTTGGTTTTATGCTGATTCTGTGTAAAGTGAATTCTGCGAGGACGCCAAAGGAAATTTATAGAGAATCCTTGTCCTCGGTCGTTGAGTTTAAATCCACGGCAGGTGATGGTAAGGAGTGCTATGGAAGTGCAGTCGTCATGAGTGATGACGGAAGACTTGTCACCAATGCCCATTTGGTCATGTATAAGCAATCCGGCATATATCGTCAATTCAAAACTTTTGAAATCCGGTCTGCTTATGAAGAAAGCTATGAACCTGCAGCTCTGTTGAAATATGATATGACTCTTGATATCGCTGTCTTACAGGTGAAGAATACGGAGGACAATCATTCTTTTTTGCCTGTCAAGACGGGAGACTCAGCAAAACTTAAAACCGGAAATAGAGTATACGCCATCGGAAATGCCTTGAACCAAGGCATTTCTATCACGCAAGGAATCATCAGCCTTGCTCAGGTCGATATCGAATATGAAGGCATCATTCGAAATATGATTCAGTGTGACCTTACCATAAATGAAGGAAACAGTGGCGGAGCTCTTTTGAATAAGGATGGCAAAATGATAGGAATGCCCTCCTTCAGACTGAAAGAAGATGGCGAAATCGTTCAGGGATTGGCGTATTGCATTCCCATGAATCTGATTGCTTCGTTTTATCAATCCTGAGATTGAATTTTGCAATCATCCAGGTTTTTGCTGAGAATGCTGTTTTGATCAATTCAAAAAACTCATGCTTTGATAATCGTCGATGATGGAGTCGGAGATGTTTTTGATTTCATTCCAATCGGCCTGGTTTCCTTTGTCATAGACACCGATGACCTTGAAGGAGGCAGACTTTGCTGTCTTTATGGCTGTCAGAATGTCTTCAAAGACAAGGGTTTTCTCTGGCTTTGCTTCCATTCGTCTGGACAGTTCAAGATAAATCTTCGGTTCTCTTTTGGTGGTATTCAGGCGGTTGACGTTTTCGATATGGTCGAAATAGATATCAATATGATTTCTTTTCAGGCATGGAAGGTAGAGTTCTTCCTTGTTTGTCGTCGCCAAGGACATGGGCATATGTCTTTTTTTCAGGAATTCCAGAAAAGGAATGACGCCATCCTTGACTTTGATGGTGTCCTGGTAGGCTTTCTTTGACATGTCAGACCATATCTGACAGATTTCCTCAGGACTTTCCTTGATGCCATAGGTCTCTTTGGTATAGATTGCCATCTCCATGAAGGACATATGGGAAATCGTCTTGTCATAATCCTTCGGGACTTCCATTCCTCTTTCGTGGAAGAAGGTTTCGTCGATGTCATTCCAGATGGAGAGGGAATCGACAAGCGTTCCGTCCATGTCGAAGATGCACGCCTTGGCCTGATTGATCAGTTCTATGAGTTTCATGACAATGATTATAGCATGCCTGTCCTGAGGGCGAGAATGAACTTATTTCTTTTATTTCTTGCTATTCCTATTTTTAAGGTTTTAAATGAAGTGATATGAAATACCTATTCTTTGATGTCGAGTGTGCAAACTGTCAGAACGGAGAAGGAAAGATCTGTTCGTTCGGCTATGTCCTTACCGATGAGAGCTTCAGGGTTATGAAAAAGAAGGACATCCTGGTCGATCCTGCTGCGAAGTTCATGCTTGGCAATGCCAGGGTCGGTAAGGGAATCAAGCTTGCCTATCCTCTCTTCAAGTTCCAACGGGCATTCACGTTTCCTCATTATTATAGGGAAATCAAGAACCTCCTCGAGGATGAGGATACGCTTTGCTTCGGCTTTGCTGTCTTTCAGGATGTCTCTTATATTTCCTATTCCTGTCGAAGATATGGCCTTCCAATCATCGACTTTTCCTTCTTTGACATTCAAAGGCTTGAAAAAAGACTGAATCATAGAAGCAACTTTTCGGGATTGGATTCTTTGATCGAGGAATATGGCCTGACTTCCTATACATACCATCGAAGCGATGATGATGCCATGATGACGATGGAAGTTTTCAGGGAATTGCTGAAGCGGTCAAATCTAGGTATGGAAGAGCTGCTGAAGAAATATAAAGAATGCGTGGATGATTCCATCCATTTCCAGGAAGAAGAAATCCTTCGGAAGAAGCAGAAGGAAATCAAGAGGCAACATGCCAAGAAGACGGAGATGTTCTTTGCTCCTCCTCATGCCAGGTTTGACATCAACCTGTATAATCCAAACCTATATCAGAAGATATTCTTTTTGGATCCCGAGGTCGTCTTTCTATACATCGATGATCTTTTGAAACAGAAGGCGACCATGGAGAAACATGGAATCATCCTGACAAAGGATCCAGGCTTATGTCAGATTGTGATTGTAAAAGATTTGAAGCATCATGCCAATCTTTCTGAATTCCATAAGGATGTCATATTCATGGAATATGAGTCGTTCAAGAAGGAACTTTCAAGGAAGACCAATTAAGGAGAATATCATCATGTTAACGATTGAAAATGAATTTCTGAAAGTTGCAGTCAATAAAAAGGGTGGAAGCATGACTTCCATCTATGACAAGAAGAGAGAAAAGGAACTTCTCTATCAGCCGATAGAGGATTCCTGGAAGGGACAGGACGTCTTCATCTTTCCTTTCGTTGCAAGGCTTGTCAATCAGACCTATACCTATCGAGGAAAAAGCTATTCGATGAAAAACCACGGCTTGATCCGTTATATGACAGGAAAGGGTGGAAGCGACAAAACTTCTTTGCATGTGGATTTCCATTCGGATGAAGATACGTTTCTTCAGTATCCTTTTTCCTTCTTTGCTTCTTCCCGCTATGAACTGAAAGGCAACATTCTTTATGTATCCTATGTCATCAGAAACGAATCCGAGGAAGAAATGCCCTATATGGTAGGCGGACATCCGGCCTTCCTTCTTCCTGGCACAAGGAAGGATAAGGAGTTCGATATTTCCGGAAATAAGATTGTCTTTGAAAAGGAAACCGGTCTTGTCAGAGTCACCCAGGAGGAAACCTGTTCCTTCAACACGGGTGTGGAGGAATATGGAATGGTCAAGGAGATTCCTCTTTCCAAGAAACTGTTTGAAAAAATCAACACCTATATCTTCAAGGCGGATGGCTTTGATACCATCAGGCTTGAAAAGAGCGACTCCTCCAGCATCACCATGAGAAAGAAGAGCAAATATCTTGCCTTGTGGTCTGGAAACAGCTATGGCAACTTCGTCGCCATCGAACCATGGAACGGAATCCCGGATTATCAGGATGCGGATCCGGAGCTTGATAGGAAGATCGGTATGAACATCCTATCTCCAAAGCAAGAGACCACCTTCACCTATTCCTTGGAAATCAAGTAAAATACAAAATGAAATCCCCGACGGGCTTCCTTGAAACCTCATCGGGGATTTTTCTATCTGATTTTGGTGACTTTGATCTGCGGAAGAAGGGATTCCCAGAGTTCATAGGAACCCAAATGTTCACTGAATGCCGTAGCTCCTCCGGCAGCCATGGAGTACTGGAGACGTTCTTCGATGGACTTTCCTTCGGCAAGACCCTTGATGAATCCTGCGATGGAGGAGTCTCCTGCACCGACGGCAGAAACCTGTGTTCCGTGGGCGTTGGAGCAGTGATAGATGTGTCCGTCTTCGGCAAAGTAGTAGGCACCCTTCTTTCCAAGGGTGACAAGGACGGTCTTGGGACCCTTGAGTTTCATCTCTTCACCGCCAAGAAGGATATCCTCGTCATTCTTCATTTCCCTTCCGACAAGTTCGGCAAGCTCTTCTTCATTTGGCTTGATCATGAAGGGGTGCTCGCTTAAGGCGTTGTTCAGACACTGACCGACCGTATCGAGAATCGTGATGGCGCCGACAGGATTGATATAGTCTCTCATCAGAACCTGATAGAGGTCTTTCTTTTCCTGCCCGAGGGAACCGGAAAGGATGACGATGTCGTCCTTCTTCAGGTTCTGACGGAAGAAGTCAAACATCTTGTCTAAGCCTTCATTTGAAATCTTGGGTGCGGAAGGATCGAATCTCAGATCATGGATTGAACCGGTGATGACGACATCGATTCTGGAGTCTCCGTCTGTCGGAAGATAGACGGCCTTGTCGAAATCAGCATCGACAAGTTCCTTGATGTCATTGCCGACTTTGCCACCGATGGCAACGACCGGAATGGATTCAATCTTCAGGTTCTTGAGCATCTTGGAGACGGTGACACCTTTTCCTCCTAAGGACATGCCATCGTTCCTTGGACGGTTGACACCATCGATTTTGATCGGGTTGTCACCCATGGACAGGGAATAGTCGATTGCCGGTGCAACAGTAAGTGAATAAATCATTTGATAAGGCTCCTTTTTTATTTTCTGACTATCGGACAGACTTCGATTGTCTTGATCAGGGAACGATATTTGTCATCGCAGTGATCCGTGATGAGAATCGGCCTGGTGAAATCACAGAAGGTAGCAGTAGCGATATTGTCAAACTTAGTATTGTCGGCGAGAATGTAGACGGAATAGCATTTGGTGATGACGGTGGATTTGATGGCACATTCCTGCGGGTCGGGTGTCGTGAACTTGGCCTGTGGGTGGATGCCGTTGGTTCCAAAGAAACCGACATCGAAGTTGAATCTCTTCAGGAAATCCAAGGCGTAGCTTCCGATGAAGGCGTTGGTGGATATCTTCAATTCTCCTCCGGTGACATAGCAGGGTAGACCTCTCTCAGCCAGCTTCTGGGCAAGAAGAGGCGAATTGGTAACGTAATAGGTGTTCTTCGTCTGGGGAAGGAAAGGAATCATGCTTGCGACAGTCGTGGATGCATCCATGTAGACGCAGGAACCATCCTTGATGAACTGAGCAGCTCTTTTGGCGATGGTCTTCTTGACCTCCGGTTCGGACCGCTCTCTTTCAAGGTATTCCTTGTCGACCCTGTCAAATTTGAAGTTCCCGGAGAAGTGCAGACTGGCAGCTCCGCCATGGACACGAAGGAGCCTGTGCTCCTGGCCCATCCTCTGCAGATCCCTGCGGATGGTAGATTCACTCGTCTTGAAGTACTCGGCGAGGGATTCTACGGATACGAATTGGCTTGGACTTTCTTCCAAAATCCTCAGTATTTCTTCATCTCTTGTTTTCTGTCCCATATCGAATCTCCGTTAACGGGAATATTTTAGCATTCAAAATGTGCAAAGTATAGAGTTTTGAGCATACTATTGCTCGTTTTGCATGTTATTGAGAACATCTAGGTATTGCTGATGTGTTTCACAGTGGACCAAGGCGATGCGATACTTCTTGATGTTGTCAAATCCCTTCATATAATGGACGGAAACAGAGCGGAGGATGCCGGATGCCTGGTGTTCATCCTTGATTTGATAGAGAAGATTCATCTGCTTCTTTAAATCATCAATCTGTCTTTTCAGTGTATCCGGATTTTCCTTCAACCCTTCTTCGATCCTTGTCATGTTTTCGAAGATCTTCGGATATCCGATGGCTTTCTGTCCGATCATCACGGCATCGGCCTTTGTCTTGTCAAACACATCCTGGAAATTGTTGCTGTCAATCAGTCCGTTTGCGATGACGGGAATTCCGACATTCTTCTTGATGTCACAAATGACGTCGTAATGGACAGGGGAAGAGAACATCTCGCTTCTTGTCCTTCCGTGTACGGCGATAGCCTTGACACCGACTTCCTCTAGCTTTTTGCACAAGTCAACGATGTCCATGATATCGGAAAAACCGATGCGGATCTTGATGATGACAGGTTTGTTGGATATTTTGACGATATCCTTCATCAGGTCGATTAGTTCATCTGGTCTGTTGAGCCAGGCGGAACCGGCGTTCTGACGGATGACCTTGGGAACCGGACATCCGCAGTTGAAATCCAGGAAGTCATATTCTCCCAGGCTTTCGAACATCGGAATCGATTTCAGGATGATGTCTTTCTTTCCGCCGAAAATCTGAAGGGCAAGCTTTGTGCCAGGCTCTTTCTTTCTGTCAAGATGGGTATCCTTCAGATCCTGCTTTGTCTGTTTTGAATTGTAATACAGGGATTCGCAGGATTCCATCTCGGTATAGACAAGCCCGGCCCCGTTGTCGCTGGCTAGTTTCCTTAAGGAGTAGTCGGTGTATCCTGCAAGAGGAGCAAGGACGTATCTAGATTTGATTTCGATGCCTGCTATCTTGAATGTCTTCATTGTTGTTCCTCCAAAAAATGCCAAGAAAGAGAGAACCTCCTTTTTGGCATGCTTCTTATTTTGTCTGATTTTCCAGCTGGGAAAGCAGCTGTCCGGCTTCATCTTCGTTGATGACTTTTACGCCCATGGATTCCAGCTTTCTTGTCGTGATGCCTTTCCCTTCGATGGTCTTTCCGGAAAAGGTTCCGTCATAGATGAGGTGGACTCCACAGCTGGGTGACTTTTCTTTCAATATGGCAAGGCGGATGTGATACATGCGTACGATCTGACTGGCCCAATAGGCTCCGTCATGATAGTTGTCCGTGACATCCCTCTTGTTGTCCATGACGACCTTCGTTCCCTGGATTTCGCTCGGCCTTCGGGGAGTCTTCAGGCCACCGCTTACTTCCGGGCACATCGGGATGAGGTCATAGTATTTGGTCAGTTTCAATATGCCGCTGCTTTTTTTATTCTTCCCGTCATATCGGCAGTTCTCACCGACAAGGCAGGCGGATACAAGTATTTTCTCTTTCATGGTTATTTCAGAACCGGTCTGGTGAGAAGATTGTAGATGTATTGGATGCATTCATCCTCACTGACCGATGTCTCTTCATTATACATATAGTAGATCATGTTGGAAATGGCACCGGAATAGACATATCCAATCAGATTCTGCGGAAGGTTATGATTGAAGTATTCGGAATAGCGGTTGATGATCTCTTCGACGATATCCTTGATGAAGGCGTTGACGGCCCAATAGAGGTTCTTTGATTTGTCTGATTTGACAATCTTCTCGAAGGACAGCTTGGAAGAATAGAAGAAGTGGACGATGGCCTTGGCACATTCGTAGAGGTTTACTTCCTTGTCGTTGGTCTTGTTGTCAAGGATGTCTTTGATGGTCTTGTCAAGCTGGATGGCATATCTTCTGAACAGGAAATTCAGAAGGCTGCTCTTGTCTTCGAAATTGTTATAGAACGTGTTTTTGCTGACCATGGCACGCCTGGTGATTTCGGTGATGGAAATATCGTCCAGGTTCTTTTCCTGGAGCAGTTCTTCTAAGGCATTGGCGAGATCTCTCTTGGACCTGAGTACGCGGGAGTCTTCTTTGATGGATGTTTCGTTCATGTATGTCTCCTAAAATGTTATGCAATAATTATACTATGTATCAATATAAAACAATAGTACTAAAAATATAAAAAGCGAGAAGTTTTGTGAAAGAAGAAAAGCACCCGGAGGTGCTTAATCACAGTTTCCGTCGCAGAATTCAGTCTTGGCAGGTTTGATGGAAGCAAGCTTATCTTTTGTATCATCGAAGAGATGCATGCATCCTGCCCTGTGCTGACAGGCCTGGCAGGTAGCCTTGGCAAGAGCCTTGGCTTTCTCGATATTCCTCTTCTCGCGTTCGAAGATTTCAATCTCATCGGAATTGTATCCGACCTGGATCTTGGAATCATCGACGATGATGGGACGTTTGAGGATGCTTGGATTTTCCTGGATGAAGCCAAGAAGCTGCTTGATGGACATCTTGTCGACATCGATATGCTGCTCCTTGAATATCTTGCTTCTGGTCGAGATGATCTCATCGGTTCCGTCCAATGACTTCTCAAGCATCTCCTTGAGATCGTTTTCCGTCAGCTTTTCCTTCAGGATGTTGATTTCGACATAGGGAATATGTTCATTGTCAAACCAGGCTTTGACCTTCCTGCAGCTCGAGCAGCTCGGTGAAGAATAAATCTTAATCATGTTTTTCCTCCCTTGGTGAAGCATTGTCCTTCTGTTGGGCTTTCTTCATCAATATGACAAACAGCCTGAAATAGAGGACCCAGGCCAATACAAGACAGAACGTGACGACAAGACAGCTGACATCGATCATGACGTTGACCATATGTTCGGTCGTCGGCAGTTCGACATAGGTGTTTATGATCGGAATGCCGATCAGGATGAATGCCGTCATGACGTAGAAGACGAAGGATGAAAGCTTGCCATACCATTTTGCACCGTTCATGGCCGTGTTGTGTCTGGCTAGGAAGAGGTCTTCAAAGAAGAGGGTGATTTCCTTGGCGATGAAGACACCAAACATGACGTTGACGAAGACGGAGGAATGCTCGTGGATCAGGATGACCACGATGATGGCAAGCTGCAACAGCTTATCGGCAACGGGATCCAAGAATTTTCCCAGCTCTGATTTCTGGTCGAACGTCCTGGCGATGAAGCCATCGATGAAGTCGCTATAGGCAGCCAACATCATGATGCCTGTGGCGATATAGATATGGGCAAGGCTGTTTCCGTTGATGGAGAAGGGAATCAGATAGCAGACCATGAAGCCGGCAATCAGCAGCACGCGGATGTAGCACAGGATGTTGGGAACCAAAAAGATGTCTTCTTTTCTGAAGAACTGATGACAGACGTTCTTGAAGTTGGTGCTGTTGCCTTTTTGTTTTGACATGATGTGCTCCTAAGCGGAAACATTATATCATTTACAGATGTAATATTCCTTTGGTTTTCGAAATTATCCGTTTTTTTGAAGAAAGTCATCCCTTCTTCAGGCTCATAGAAACCCTACGGGTGAAGTGTCCGGGAAATCCGGATAGTCGATGCTTTGAAGGATCAGTCCCTGAGGTTCGGCCTTGTATTTGAAATGAGTGCATTTGCTTCCTTCCAAGGCGGTCTTGATTTCCATAAGGCTCATTCTTCCCTGGCAATGGCTGAGGATGGCGCCGACCATGAAGCGGACCTGATATCTTAAGAAAGCCTTGCCGACAAAGCGAATCTGAAGAAGACCATCTTTTTCAGAAAGCGAGGCATCTTCGATTTCCAGAACGGTGTTCTCATCTCCTTCCGGAGTGGAAAAGAATCGGAAATCATGCCTTCCGATAAAAAGGAAGAGAGCTTCCTTTGCCTTCATGACATCTAGCGGTTCCTTTGGAACGCAGGTATATGGAATGAGGAGCGGATTGTAGTTCTTTTTGTTCTGTATCAGATAGAGATAGGTCTTGCTATTCATGGAATAGCGGGGAGAGAAGTCATCCTTTGCATAGCAGACGGATTTGATGAGAATGTCTTTTCCGACACTTCTTCTTAGGTAGTACTGGAGGTGTTCGTTTCCGATGGGGTCACTATCGATGTCGAAGGACATCCCGAAATCAAGGGCATGGACACCTCTGTCAAGCCTGGATGAAATGGTGACCTTGATAGGGTGGTCATAGATCCGGGAGAGAAGGTTTTCAAAAAGACCTTGGATGGTTTCGTTTCGGGGAAGCTTCTGTGTGCCATAAAAGGCAGTTCCACAAAAGGCGATTCGGATGAAGACCTTCATCAGGAAATCCTCGGAAGCGGAATGTTGAAGTAGAGATAGATGTCTGGCTTGAAGACACAAAGGAGGACGATGGCAGCGATAAGGAGGGCACAGAAGAGACATCCGATCATATCCCGGATGGACCATTTGTTGGTCTTGTACTTGGTTCTTCTGCTGTTTGGATCATATCCTCTGGCTTCCATGGCATCGGCAAGCTGACCGGATGTCGTAAAGGCAGACATGAACAAAGGAATGATGAGGGATATCAGGGATTTGACCTTGTCCTTGAGCTTCCCTTGTTCGAAGTCGACACCACGGCTGGCCTGAGCCTTCATGATTCTGGAGGTTTCCTCCTGGAGCGTCGGGATGAAGCGGAGAGCCAGGGAGATGGCCATGGCGAACTTGTGAATCGGAACGTGAATCAAGGAAAGAGGATAGAAAAGCCATTCCAGGGCGTTGGTCATCTCCATCGGTTTTGTCGTCGAGGTGAAGATGTTGGTGATGACGATGACGAGAACCAGCCTGCTTAAGACGTAGAGCATGTTGATGATGGCCATCCAATAGATGTGCAAAGATCCGATGCTGAAGGCGATGCCGACACTCGGGTCACTTGGTTTCATGAAGAAGACGTTCAATATCAGGACAAAGAGAATCATCACCCAGATGCCTAAAAGGGAACGGAAGACGGATAGGAAGGAGACTTTGGAGAGGAAAGAGAGAAGAATCAGGATGACAAGAAGACCTAGATAGATGGTCAGGTTCATGAAAGGATTGCTGACATAGGTCATGAAGCTTGCGACCATGAGAGCAATCATGGTGACAAGTTTGACTCTTGCATCAAGCTTGTGGACAAAGGTGTCGTA
>JBNMLQ010000045.1:0-11993 GCA_050874925.1 Candidatus Enterosoma sp.
ATTCTCAAGAATCTGTTTTGTCATGATTTTTACCTCCTAGATAGGGTAGCACAAATCTAAGACAGAGTGAAAAACGATGCAAGAAAAAAGGGCCGAAGCCCTTTTTTCTATAGCGGTAGATCCTTCTTCTGGAAGTTGATGGAGCCAAGGATATAGGTGACGACGGTGATGATGAGAAGGAAGGAGAGCTTGAAGAAGAAGGTTGAATAATCCTGAGCCATGACGGCCATCGGGTCGAAGAGGGAATCGATGGTCATGTAGTTGAAGAGGGACATCGAGGTGATACGGATGGTGCCAGGGATGGCCTTGGTAGCAAAGAGACCCAGGATGGAGCAGATGAAGAAGAAGATGGTCAGTCCGCCACCGGTACCGATAGCCTGGCTGGTCTTGTTGAAGTGGCAGCTGGCAAGGAAGTTGATGCCGGAGATGGCAAGAGATACCATGAAGTTGCCAAGGGCATATAGGCAGATGTCCGTGACCGGAAGGGAAGTTGCGATATCCGTCGAACCGGCAAGGATACCGATCTGTCTGGTCAAAAGGGAGAAGACAAGCAAGGTTGCGGCCATGACGATTTCAGAGAAGATGAGATAGACGGCTTGGGTGAAGATGAAGCAGCTTCTGTTGGTCGGCGTAGAGAGAGTGAAGGCAAGGGAACCGGTCTCGACCTTCTCGGAGACAAGGGACTTGCTTAAAAGGATCGTATAGACCATCGGAACGAGCAAGGCAGCCATCTGGAAGGCGACGACGCCGACGATGATGCCATAGGTGTTCATCTCGCCCATCTCCTTCAGGGATTCGTCGACGGAGTTCGGAAGAAGGGACATGACGCCTTGACTAGACTTGTTCAGGCTTAGGAGATTGGTGTCGATGAGGCTATAACCTGCTTTTTCATATTCGCTGTAGTAGGAATCATAGCTGGAAATGGAGCTTGTGGCATAACCCTTGACAAGGTCCATCATCTCCTTGCCGGACATGCTGCTGTTTTCGCTGGTGATTTCCTCGAGAGTGGAAATCTTGACATCATTCTTGTCGTTATAGGAATCGATGAGGGTCTTTTCGGCGATGATGGAGACTTCGTTTGTCGCTCTCTTGGCGATGACGTCATACTGGACGGTCTTGTCCTTATAGTATTCGTTTTGATCGTCTTCTCTCTTCAGGAAGTCATCGAAGAAGGTATCAAGACCTTGACGGATGGTCTTCAGGTCCTCTGAGGCTTCCTTCTTGGCTTCCTCGACCTCCTCTTCGGAGTAGTCTTCTCCGGTCAAGAGATCCTTATGCATCTTCTGAAGGAGGTTAGCCTTCTTTCCCATCTTTTCGCTCTCTTTGATGTAGAGGGAAGGATTGTAGCTCTTGATGGGAAGCTCCTCCATGATCTCATTGCCGTTGTCGGCATATCGACCGGTACCGACCATGCGGATAGGATAGCCTAAGTCATTGGTCTTGTATTCGACGGTGAAGGTAGGAAGATATTCATAGTAGGCAAAGGAGGAGAGGGTGTCCATCACGTAGTCCTTGACGTTTGCGGCGACTTCGTTTTCACGGATGGTGGAATCATTTAAGTAGCTGTCTGAATCCTTTTTGTAGAGCTTCAGAAGGGAAGAAGAGAGATCCGTGACGAAATCCTTCTGATCTTCATCGGCAAGATAAGGCATCAGCTTCAGGGAAGACTCTGTCTTGACGTTGTCGATGGACTTTCCTTCATCGATGACATACTTGGCGCAGTCCTCGAATAGGCTGGTGACATCTTCGGCTTCCTTATCCTTGAGGCTATAGGTCTCATTGACGGTGGAAGCAAAGCAGGTAGGGACGACCTTTCTTAGGATCTGCTTGGTCGACTGGCTTCTGTCATTGCCATAGGTCTCGAAGTATTCGCTGACGATGTTCTTGATCAAAGTCTTCTCCTGTTCGGAATAGGAAGAGGCATCCAAAGCCTTGTTGACGACTTCGAGTGTGGCATTCTTGGCGACGGACTTCTTGTTCTCCTCATCTCCGCTGGTGAGACGGTATGTGGCATCATAGAGGATCTTGGCACTGTTGACCGTCGTATTCAAAGTGGTGTCGTTGATGGTGTTGACTTCTGTCTCAAAGAGCGTTTTAGCCGTGTCGTCCCCTTCCAGATACATCTCATAGGCATCGGCAGAGCTCTTATAGGAAGAATAGACGGAGATGGTGGAGGATTTGATGGAATTCTCATAGTCGGCATTCTCAAAGAGATCCTTAAGGGCATCGGCCGTCGCATTGATGTGGAGGGTCGAAAGGATGGTGATGATGGCCACCATGATAAGGGCGTTTCCAAGGCTTACGAGAATCAGTCCGAAGCGGTTGGAATGCAAGGATTCCCTGAAGAGGGCAGAACTGAAGAGCTTCTTTTTCTGCTTCTTGTTGGAACTGTTGATGGACGGAGGAAGAGCCATTTCGCAATTTTTGGTTTCTTTTTGAAAATGGATGCCTTCGGTAAGTAAATCTTTTTCAGTCAGCATGGTTTTCTCCTTTCAGATTCATAAGGTTTCTTCTTTCATTGAAGTAGTCCGTCAAAGAGAACTTCACTTCAGACAGGTATTTCAGCTTGTAGTCCTTCAAGGTGTCGAAGAGTTCCGGAATCCTGTCTTTGTCGATGCGGATGACGGCCTGAAGATACTTGGGCTTTGCGCTGAGGATGTCATCTCTTCCTCTTAGGAAGGCCAGGTATTCGTCTTCCTTTTCGAATTCCATCTTCAGGTCGCGAAGCGTCCTGTCCTTGATGGCATTGCAGTCGGCGATGTCAAGCACCTTTCCCCGAGTCATATACGCAACCCTGTCGGAGACTCTTTCAAGTTCTTCGATGGTGTTTGAGGTCATCAGGATGGTGGCACCGCGTTCTTTTTGCTCCTGGATGAGTTCGAGAAGCTCTTCTCTCATCAGAGGGTCAAGTCCGATGCTTGGCTCATCCATGATGATGATGGGAGCCTTCAACATCATGCAGGCGACGATGCTCGTCTTCTGCTTCATGCCCTTGCTCATCCTCTTTGGATAGGCCCTGATGTCGAGCTGCATCCTCTTGATGATGGAATCGGCATATTCGAAGTCGCTTTCCTTCATGCCTAGGCTTCTGCCATAGTTGTGGAGGAATTCATCTCCGGACTTGACGTCCGGGAAGTTGATTTCCCCGGGGATATATCCGATGTAGGACTTGGTCTTGTCGGCATCCTTGTAGGCATCCATGTTGTAGATGTTG
Organism: Candidatus Enterosoma sp.; assembly: GCA_050874925.1. Taxonomy (GTDB): domain Bacteria; phylum Bacillota_I; class Bacilli_A; order RFN20; family CAG-288; genus Enterosoma. The sequence continues at coordinate 3,215 of JBNMLQ010000045.1, forward strand.
ATGTTTCCGGCGTCCGGCTTGATGAAGCCCATCATCTGGCGGATGAGGGTCGTCTTGCCTGCTCCGTTTTCACCGACGATACCTAAGGTCTCGCCTTGTCTTATCTGGAAGCTGATATCGAAGTCACCTCTTCCCTTTCCATAGTCTTTGGTGATATGGTTGACGCTGATGACAGCTTTGTCCTGAATCATTTCTTGATACCTCCATAGACCTTGTCTTCCTTGTAGAAGGACATGAAGTAATCCTCCAATGTCTCCTTCTTTTCCCTGAAATCTTCAAACCCTTCCCTAGGAAGGCTGGATAAGAAGCTGTTGGTTTCCTTTTCATTGACATAGACGGCAAAGGACTCATCGTTTATATCCTTTGTATCAAACATGGAAGAGAGAAGCTTCAGAGCCTCGTTCTTATAATCCTCCTGATAATACGTGAGGATATATTCCTTGATTGCCTTGTGCTTGAGTTCGTCGGCGACGAAGTTGCTGACGATCTTTCCGTCCTTGATGACGGCGATGCGGTCACAGCAGCTGTCGACTTCCTGGAAGATGTGGCTGGATAGAAGGATGGTCTTGTTCCTCTTCTTCTCGGCTTCGATGAGAAGGACGAAGCGCTCCTGCATCTCCGGGTCAAGACCGGAGGAAGGCTCATCCATGATGATGATGTCAGGATCCGACATGAAGGCAGCGATGATGGCTGTCTTTCTCTTCATACCGAGGGACATCTCCTTGCAATAAAGATTGGGATCATATTCGAAGTATTGGATGAGATAGTCTAGATAGGACCTGTTGGTCACTCCTTTGAGCTTCATCTGTTCCTGAAGGACTTCGGAACCTTTCAAGGACAAGGGAAGGGCAACTTCACCAGGAATATAGGATACGCCGTTCATGAGGCTGGCACGGTCCTTGAGGGAATTTTTTCCCTTGAGGAGCGTTTCACCGCTGTCTGGGACACTGAAGCCCATCAGATGGCGGATGGTCGTCGACTTTCCGGCACCGTTGGGGCCAAGGAAGCCGAAGCATTCCCCTTCATGGACTTCGAAGGAAACATCGAAGACACCTCTTCCTTGTCCATAATCCTTTGTCAGGTGTCTGATTTCGATGGCATTGTTCATTCATTTCACCTCCTGTCGAGTTATTGAACTAGGGCACAATAACTCAGCGGCAATAATAATAGTTCAACTGTCTTCCAATTTCAAGACCTAAGTGATAAAATTATTACCGCATTCAAAATGATACGGAGATAAACTACTATGACTGAAACCAAAAACAAGGAAGATGTGCGCACCATCAGGACGAAGAGGGACTTAGCCAACGCCCTGGAAGAGCTTCTCAAGAAAAAGGACTATGCCGAGATATCCATCAAGGATATCTCCGATACGGCATTGATTTCCAAGAATACCTTCTATAATAACTTCCAGGACAAGGAAGACCTCCTCAGGTTTGTCTTTGTGAGATATGAGGAAGCCCTTCTTGAGAGCATCCGTCCACAGCTTGAAAAGAAGTTTCTCTTTTCCAACCTCATCACCTTCAAGAACTGCATCGAAATCATCGTCCATGACCTGTTTGTCTGCGACATCCCGTTCGGTGAAATCCTGAAGAAGGATTCCTCTCGTACCTTATATTATGAACTCAACCGTTTCTTCCAGGATCTGTTGAAGAAAATCGAAGACAAATATCATATTCTCACCAAAAAAGCTTCGGAAGAGACCATGATCATGTTCTATGCCGGAGCTTTTGCGTCGATATTCTATTTTACCCTTTTGGACGGGAAACAGCATGAGGAGAAGAAAATCGTCAAAGATATCCTTCGCCTTGCCTTCCCTGTCATCGACTAGTCGTTCGTCTTGTCGACCAGATTCAGGAAGTCATTCTTTTCAGAAGGCTTGGAATAGTAGTATCCCTGGATGAGGTCACAGCCGATTTCACGAAGGTAATCGACTTCCTCCTTGGTCTCGACACCTTCGCAGAGGACTGTCTTGTTGAGGTTCTTGCACATCTTGACGACAGTCTTGAGAATCTGTCTGGAGTTTTCGTCAAAACCGTTCTTTCCCTGAAGAAGACGTTTGTCCATCTTCAGGATGTCGAAGTCGATGTGGTTGATCATGGAAAGGTTGGAGAAACCACTTCCGAAATCATCGATGGACACCTTGCTACCGATCTGATGGATCTGCTCAATGACATGAGTGAGGTCCATTTTTTCGTTGAGGATGACACCTTCGGTGATTTCAAATTCGATATACTTCGGATCGACACCGGATTCCTTGATGGCGTTTTCAAAATTCAGGAAGAAGTCCGGATCATAGAAATGAATCCTGGAGAGGTTGACGCTGACAGGAAGGATTTCACGTCCTTCCTTCATGGATTCCTTGATGTCCGAAAGGACCTTCTTGAAGATGAAGAGGTCCAGCTTGACGATGAAACCATTTCTTTCAAAGACATCGACGAAGGTCTGGGTGTTGATATATCCCTTGGTGTTGTCTTTCCATCGGACCAGGGCTTCACAGGCAGAGAACCTGTTTTTGTGGAGGTCATACTTTCCCTGGTAGAAGACACGGAAGCGATTCGCCTGCAAGGCAAGCTCCTGGCTTTGTTCGATATAGTTGGTCAGTTCGAAGTCTTCCTGCATCTTCTCGTCGAAGAAGTGGATGGAGATTTCATCTTCCATGTTGGACAAGGCCATGGCAGCTGTCCTTGCCCTGTCGATGTCCTGCCACAACGGGGCACTCTTATCCTTGATAGGATAGACGCCGAGATGGATCTGGAAACGGATTTTTCCAGCGCTGAAGGTGAGGTTATTGAAGCTGTTCTTGATTTCTACAAGCCTGTCTTCGACTTCTTTCCTGTCTCCTTTCAAGAGCATCAGGAAGTGGTCGTTCTCGTCATGGGTGATGAGTTCCTCATCCTGGATTCTCAGACTCAGGAAATGGGCGATGTCGGCAAGAATCTTCTCTGCCCGTTCGGTACCGAACTGGCTTTCCAAGAGCCTGAAGTGCTGGATATAGAAGTAGACGATGGAATAGGATGCGTTCCTGGTAGCAAGGATCGTCGCTCCGTCCTTGAAAAATCTCCTGGTGTTGATGAAGTCGGTCAAAGGATCGATGCAGGTCTGGAGGAAGGCCTTGCTTCTTACATGGTTGACGAAGACGAAGGCGGCGACGATGACGACGGCAAAAGTGATACTGAGCACGTCGATGAGGACGACGGAGAAGGAAACCAGCCTTGAGAAGTTCTGATAGATGGTCTCATAGGGAACCATGACAAAGCTGACCCAGTCGGAGATGCCTAGTTTTGAGGTATAGATGTACATCTTCGTCTTTCCGAAGGTAAAATATCCAAGATGTTCCTCGCCATCCGAAAGATAATGGTCGATTTCGTCCTTCTCTTTGGTGTAGTCAAGGTCATCCAGGCAATTGATGATGTTGCTATAATCCTTGAAGATGTTTCCTTCAATATCCTTGGAGGAGGAGACGATCTTGTTTCCCTTGGTGTCGAGGATGGAAAGATAGCTTCCTTGGCTTAAGTCATCAAAGGAAATGGAGGATGCGAGCTCTTCGGGACTGAAATAGGAAACGAGGCCTGAAATCTTGATGGTACCTTCGCTGGCATTGACGAAGGTGATGTCCGTGGGATAGCCAAAGGCAATCTGTTCGCCGAGGTTGAAGAAGCTCATCTTGTAGACGCAGGTCTCCTTGTTGATGATGAGGCTTTCGGCAAGCTTCGAACTTCCCATCGGGTAGGTGTTGTTTTCATCAAGATAGAGTTCGCCGGAATCAAAGAGGATGGCAGGATGGCTGATGTTGACGCTGTCCTTCATGATGGAAAGGATGTCCTTATAGTAGGATGTCCCATCTCCGGAATACTGGAACCGGTCGATGACGGTCGTCGCCTGCTGAAGGGAATCGATGATGTAGTTCGTCTTTTCCTTGGCAAGGTTGGATGTGGACTTGGCCTTCTCGGACATGAGGTTTTCGGCGATGCTGACGGTCTCCGTGTCCGTCATCGAGTTGAAGGAGAGGTCGATGAGGGCGACAATCAGAAGGAAGGCGACCAAAAAGATGGACAGAAGAAGGAAGAACTTTCTCTTCTTGACCTTGATTTCTTCCTGAAGGAGAAGGTTTGTCTTTTCCTTCCTGATTTTCTTCGGAGTCTTTTTCTTCTTTGCCGATTCGTTGTAGATGAAGTCCTTGTCTTCAAAGACCTTGGCGATGTTCTTTCCGTTCTTCTTGCACTCATACAGGGCATCGTCTGCCTCTTCGATGAGCAAGAGAGGGTCTCTTCTCTGACCGAAGGGTGAGGTGATGCCGCAGGAGCATGTCACCGGTTTGTCGACAGCGCTGTTCTTGCCATAGGTATAACGGATGGACAAGACCTTCTGAAGGAGGGTGTAGAGTTCCTCCTTCGTGGGTGCTTTCAGATAGACGATGAATTCATCTCCTCCGTATCTGCCTAGCATCATGCCGTTGAAGATGGACTTCAGGCTTGCAGTGATGGCTTTCAGGCAGAGGTCTCCCATGATGTGGCCATAGGTGTCGTTGATTCTCTTGAAGTTGTCAAGGTCGATCATGATGAGGCGGTCGTTTTCGACACCATCCTGGGATAGCCTTCCCTTGAGATACCTGGAAAGGTAGGACCTGGAATAGACTTCCGTTAAGAAGTCATAGTCCTTGTTGATGTTCTCTTTGTTGTAATGGGAATGGAAGAGGACTTCAACGGTATCTTCCATGTGGTTGAACTGGACGTGGATGTGCTTGTTCTCGTTCTGGCCGAAAGGCAATTCATGGATGTTCTCATCCCTCATGATCTGAAGCAAGGTTTCCATCGAAAAGGAAGGCTCGGATATGCCAAGCATATCAAAGCTGAGATATTTCCTGAAGAATTCCGGGAAGTCCAGAGGGGTCTTCAGTTCGTCGTCGTGGATGGAGATGACTTTTTCCTTTTTTTCGTCATAGACGAAGGAGAAAAAGATTTTATCTTCCGTTGAGGGCATATGCGCTGTTGAATTGAGTCAACCTTTCCATGTAATCCTGGTAGCGATAGATGTCGGAGCGCTTCTCTTCAGGGATGAGCCCTAGATATTCGTTGATATAGGCCTGGGCACCTTCGTGGAATTCGAAGTCTTCGAAGCTGTCATAGCCGACAAGGTACATCTTGGCCTTGTTATAGGTCGAGTTGTCCAGGGTAGGGACTTTTTCAAAGTAATCATAGATGATGTAGCTGAGTGTCATGATATAGAACTTCTGACAGGCATCCGTAGTGTCATTTTCATCGGTGAGAAGAAGTTCGGCGTAGTCGCCAAGCCCGAAATATCGTTTTCCGATGTCTTCGTATTTTGTGGCAAGGGATGCTTTGTCGATGCTGAAGGCTAGGATGTCCTTCTTCAGGGTATCGACAAAAGAATCGATATAGGCATAGAGGTTGTCTCTTCTTTCTATATATGCTTCATACTGCGGTACGGATGTCGGATCCCCACTGGTGACAAGGCTTGACTTGATGGCATTGGAAAGGTCATAGAGGTTCATGAAGTTGTCTTCCGTGATACTCTTGGATGAATTCAGGAAGGTGTTGATGTCGATAGAGGCAAAGATGTGGTAGAGCTTTGCGTAGATTTCAGGTGAGACGGTATGAGGATAGCTGGACATGGGAAGAATGACGTCGTTGTAGATTTTCATGTACTTCTCTTCGTCATAGGTCTCACTTGGAACGAAATCTTCAAGAGCCTTGTTTAGGGAGGCCTCTTCCTTTTCCATCAGGCTGTCATAGGTCTGCATGAAGGCTTCATATTCCTTGTAATGATAGAGGTTTTCTCTTCTCTTTGCTGTTGAGAACCATCCCTGGAGGAAAGGCTCAAGACCATAGTAATCATTCTTTTCGCTGGAATTGATGGTGTTATATAAGTCGGCATAATCTTCATGGGTCTTCAGCTTGTTTGAAAGGACTTCATCGATCATGGAGCTGGTCTGGAGGAGGTTGAGCTTGTTGCTGACCTGGGTCGGAAGGGTTCTTCTTTCCAGGGCAACCATGTCAATCTTCTTTTCAAGCTTGGTATATTCTTCCCTGGAGAACTTGTCCGAAGTGCATTCGAAGGCAAGGATTTCGTCATACAGGGCTTCGATGTTGCTTTCATCGGTAATCAAAGAAAAGTCATTGACAATCTTATGATAGATGTCCTCAAGGGAGTTCTTGATGTCCGTGGGAAGATTATCATATCTGTTTAAGATTCTGAAGTAGCTTTCCAAATCAAGGCTTGTTGCAGCATCAAGGTTCTTGATGTTGTAGTATATGGAATCATAGATGCCATGCTCAAAAGCGCTGACATAGGTTAACTCCTTCTCGGAAAGGGAAGTGTAATCATAGATGAAGTCCAGGATGTGCAGGGCCTTCCTGATCCTGGAATCATCTAGGCTGATATGGGTGAAGAGCTTTGGAGCGATGCCCTGTTCATACGAGGCATAGGAAGTGAAATCGACGATATGAGAAAGATTCTTGATGGTATCATCGAAGGCCTTGCTCTTCAGATCGACATATCCGGAGAAGGAATCCAAAGGTTTGTCAACAGCAAGGGCCTTGAATTCGTCAAGGGCGGTTTGAGCATCAAAGATGATGGTGACGGAGCTGTTTCTGACATACTGGGAATTGTAGAAGGAAGCCAAGGATGCCTGGGGGAGATGATCTTTCTGATAATAGAAATAAGATAGGGACTTCATCGAGGAAAGAAGAAGTCCGGCATTTCCTACATTCTTCAGATTGCTGGATGGACGGATGGTGATGGAATTGATCTTATGAACGTAGAGGAAGGCATAGTCACTGATGGTTTCAACGTTGTCTTCCAAGACGAAATCACCAAACTCATGTCCTCCGGCCAAGGCATAGAGCGTCTTGTAATTCGTGGAATATAAGACACCATCTTTTTCTTTGTACGTGGTGTTGTCTTCGGAGAGATGGAAGTCATCTCCCCTGAAGTCCGAGAACGCCTTCAAGGAAAAGCTGTTGAGGGATTTGGGAAGGTTGATGGAGAAGGAACATCCGGCAAAGGCATCGCTGCCGATATACTTGACTCCTTCCGGGATGGCGACCTTCTTCAGGCTGCTGTAGCCGTTGTAGAGGTTGAAGGCGGAATTGTCGATGAAGGTGACGGTATCATTGAGGGCGAAGGTGGTCTCTGGTTTGCCATAGCAATAGCGGATGAATTTGCTCTTGTCCTTGGAATAGAGGTTTCCGTCGATGGAAGTGTAGTATTTGTTGCCTGGGGCGACCTCGATGCTTCTCAAGGAATCCATGGTCTTGAAGACATCGGTCTCGATGTTCGTCAGGGTGGAGGGTAGCTCAAGGACCTTGATGTCTCCGCAGTGTTCGAAGGCTTCGCCCTTGATTTCGATGAGTCCTTCCGGAAGCTCGACAGAGGATAGATAGTTGTCATTCTTGAAGCAGCCTTTGCCAAGGATCTGAATGTTGCTGTCCTCTTCAAAGGATACGCTCTCAAGCTGACCGGTCAGATAGGAGAAGGCATAGTCACCGATCTTTTTGAGACTTCCAGGGAAAAGGATGTTTCCTTCAAGACCGGTCTCTTCAAAGGCTTCGTCATCGATGATTTCAAGCGTCTTCGGGAAGGTGACCTTCTTCAGATGGGTAAGGCCCTGGAAGGCAGCTTTTCCGATTTTGGTCACCCTGCTTCCTTTTTCAAAGACCAGGCTTTCATAGGCGCACATGTTTGCGTAGTTGAAGCCTTCGGGGAAGAAGTCATTATCATAGACCCAGAAAAGCTTGTCACCCAAGGTCGTGACCGGATATCCTTCGATGGTTGCCGGAATCACAAGCTCATCTTCCATGAAGATCATGGGGTCATCTTCAAAGTTCAAAGAGAGAATCGTGACGCTGTTGTCGTTCTTGTCGATGGTATACTTGAACTTGTTGTCATACCTCGTGTCATATCCGGCATAAAGGGTGATATCCCCTTCATGATAGTAGCTGTCATCATGTGCATAGCAGGCCAAATCCGTTGCTTCCTTATCCAGATACCATCCAGCGAAGGCATGTTCATCATCCATGGTGGGAAGATAGGAAGAGATATCGACCCTGTTGTTATAGAAATCAAGGACGATGTCATCCTCTTTGTCCTGGATGGTTCCGCCGTTGAAGTTGAGCGTCAGATGATATGTGACGACCTGATAGGAAAAGCTGGCCTCGAATCCGTCATAGGAGACTTTGAGTTCCTTGTTTCCCTCCGAGCTGCAATCTCCTCCGGAAAGGGTCATTCCACTATCGAATCCGCCCTTGGTGCTCTTTTCTCCGTTGGAATAGCTGATCTCGAACTGCAAAGATTCGAAGTCGATGACCTCGCCGATGCCATAGACCTTCTTCAAAGGCGTCAAAAGGCTGATTGAAGTCACGCTCGGGTTGACGGAAATGCTGCTATCGATTTCTGTATTGTTGTTTCTGCATGAGGGCAGATATAAGCCGCCCAGAAGAAGGGAGAAGAGAACCAACTTGCTAGCTTTTTTCATGTTACTTTCCTCGTTTATTTCTTGTATTCCTCGTCGATGATCTCTGTATACTCGGATAGGATGTTCAACGGATTTCCTTTCTTGGTATAGTTTCCTTGCTCTAGATCGTAAGGCATGTGGACAAGATAGACGGCATCTTCATTGATGGCCTGCCTGTTGTTGAACAGGAATCCTGTATCTTCTTTCCGTATCCCTGCGATGGTGTCATCCATGGAAAGGGCAGCATAGCTTTCCTCAAGGTAGGAGGCAAGCTGTTTTCCCTTCATCTCATAGGCATAGATG
>JBNMLQ010000046.1:0-11496 GCA_050874925.1 Candidatus Enterosoma sp.
TCGTCGATATAGTCCAGCAATGCCGAGGAAATCAAGGATATCTTTCCATTCATTGCGGCAACCTTGATAAGGTTATCCGTATTGAAGGTGATCTTCCTATATTCATCCGAAAGACGAAGCAAGAGCTCGGCTCCGAAGATCTTTCTGTTGGACGTATTGAGAAGAGGCTGCAGGTTGACGGTGAAGTCCTTCTTGGTGAACTTCTCATTGATGACAGAGAGCATGAATGCGTTCGGATCGGCACTTCTGGAATAATTGGATTCATCAAAATAGATGAATTCCTTGCCGGATTCATATTTCTTGGAAAAATAGAAATCATCGGCATGCCTCAGGAAATCCGTGAAGGTAGGATAACCCTGGGGATAGTTGATGGGAAGGTATGTCAGCCTCATTCTTTCCTTCTCGTCTTCAAAGAAGGATTCCTTGCTGAGTTTATAGATGGCTTCGCATTCATTGACGGCGTCGATCTGACCATAACCATTCAAAAGGACGGCCAGGCAGTCAGGCTTATAGAAGAAGACGTTGGAAATCGTCTCGAATTCACGGATACGCAAAGCGAAGGTACGGATAGCCTGGCTAGTCTTTTCACCTCCGAAGCGAGAGACAAGTTCCATCTGGTTGTCAATCTTAAGAAGAAGGAGATATCCTCGTCCATTCAGAAGGTAGGCATTCTTCATAGCCTGGATCAGCATATAATAGGAATTGACCAGAAGGGTGCTGTCATAAGGTTCGTCAAGGACGAGTTCCTTGCCCTCCATCCTCTGGACAAGCATGATTTTGTCTTCCTTCTCCTTATCGGTGTCATTCAAGGTGAGGGAAGTCTCGATGTTCCACGGATGAAGGAAGGACTTCATCTTCCTTCCGGTAAGAAGAGGACACTTCTCACATGGACTTTTCCTGTCATATAAGGCTTCATAGCAATGGCATCCAATCTTAGCCTTATGGTAGGTGGCATCGCTGATTCCGGTCGAAAAGCCGGTCAGCTGGAACGTCTTGGAATTGACTTTGTACATGGCATAATCGGACAGCTTAAGCAAAGCCGATGTGATTCTTTCCTCTTCATGAAGCCTGTTCCTTCTCTGAGCAGTCAGATAGAAATCAGCCATCTGATTGGAGATGAAGAGCATGCATTCCCTCATATAGGTATCCAAGGACATCTTACCTTCTTTTTTGTTGAAGAAGATGACGGCATCAATGATATCGTTCCTGTCCTTGACGACATATAGGAAGGTAGCACTGATGCCAAGCCTGTCGCAGACCTCCGCAATCCTAGGAGAAATATGTGCTCTCTCACTGGCATAATAGGAGGCATCCTCATCCTTGATGGCATCGATGTCAGCAAGAGTGGAAGATGAGATTTCAAGTTCCGGAGAGAAACCGAAACTCTTGTCTCCTTCTTCCAACAGAATACGATAGGTATTGGTGGATTCATTGAGATAGATAAGGCCTGCCTGATCGATCTTCATATAGGAAATATATTGAGAAAGAAGATTGGATACTTCCATCTTGACATCTTCCTTATCCGAGATGGACAAGTTGATGAAGCCGCTGGTGAACTTGCTCATATAATTGAGATTCATCGCCTCATGACGAACGAGGCTGTTGATGTCTCTCATGTTGTTGTTCCTGAAAGGAAGGTAGAGATTGACGATTTTTCCCATACGCGTAGCAAAATCGATATCAGCAAAGAAATCCTCGATATTGCTATAAGGATAGCAGACGATGGAGAAATGAAGAGGAAGCTGGGTAATGGCACCATCGGCGTTCTCCCTGCTCAAAGAGACCATCCTGACAAGACTCGAACATCTTTCCCGGATATCGGAGATGCTGTCAATCCTAGGAAGATATAGATAATATCCATTGTTTCTCTTTGTCGGCGAGAACAGCTTTCCATCATAGGATTTGAACATGGAAGAAAGCTTGTCATAGAGTTCGTTTCTCTCATAATCCCAAAGCGATTGTTCCGGTTCGAATTCATAGTAAGCCAAAAGAAGGCAGTTACGATAACTGCAGGAATCATGGACGATCCTATCCATATAAAAATGGAAGGTATGATGATCGACGATACCCTTTTCCTTGTCAAGATAGACCAAAGGGATGGCCGAATAATCAGAGGCATTGCTCAAGATGAGCGTATGCTGGAAGGTTTCACTGACGGAAGAGACTTTTTTATTAAGGTCATCGATTTCCCCATACCCCTTGCTTTGATACAAGGCAAGTCCGCCATGACCCTTGGATATCATGTCATAGTTCTTCATGGAATTGAGATAGAGGTCGTCATGAAGAAGGAAATAGACTTTATGAAGAATTCTGACATTCATCAAGACACATATGATCAAGGATACGGCGATAAAGCCGACCAATATATAAAGATATAAATTGCTTCCAAGGAAGACATTCAGGAAGATGAGAACGGCTCCTATAGCCAAAGAGAGGATGACAAAGACAAGACAAAAGATGGCATCAAGACGGAAGATCGAATCAAAACGTCTGCTTTCTTTTTTCATGTCACACACCCTCCAGGATATCACCCGATCCGATATCGCCGATGGCACCGCTGAGTGCCTTTCCGATATCGACATAGAGCGTCAGTATTTTGCTATAGTCCTGATAGTCGATGGCTTTGGCAAAGCTGGATTCGACCACCTTCACGGCAAGACAAGAGACCGAATTCATGTTGCAGGCCAAGGCAACCCCACCATAGATGCAGTCAAAGACGACACCGGAATCCAGACTTGTCAGCTTTCCGTAGTTCTTCAAAGGTTCAAGCTGCTCCTCTCTGGTATAGAAGGTGTTGCTTGAAAAATAGGTAGCAAGGAAACAGGGCGTCTGTGTCCTCTTGGCAAAGGAAGCAAAGAGGATGTCCCTGGCATCGCTGTCGCTGTCGAAATAGGTCGGAAACCCGTTGGGAATCTGACCGATGCTGACAGGTCTGACGGCAAGCTGGTTGACATCGGAAAGAGTCACTTTTCCGGATATGGCCACGGAAAGAGGAAGGCTGTCGGAAGAATAGCCGATGCAGGTTCCAACACAGACGACAAGGATGACGAAGAACTTATCGATGAAATAACTCGTGACGATGCCGGAAATATAGTTTGTGTAGATTTCACTGACGACGGCAACTTCCTGATTGAAGAGCTTGCCAAAGATGACAGGATATCTGTCAAAGAGGATTTCCTTCCTCTTGGCCGTCATCATCGTTTCATAGTAAAGGACGTCATCATGGGAAGAGCCAAGAATCAGAATCATAGATGTCTTTCCTCCTTTTCAAACGGATTGTCGACAAGGAACTTTTCATAGACACTTCTTTCCAAAGGCTTGGAATAATAGAATCCCTGGATGGTGTCACAGCCCATGTTGCGAAGCACTTCGACCTGCTTTTCATCATCGACACCTTCGGCGATGACTTCGAGGTTGTTGATCTTCCCTAAATCGACCATGCACTGACAGATCTGTCTGGCCTTTTTGTCTGTGACGATGTTCTGGACATAGCTGCGGTCAATCTTGATGGTATCAAAAGGAATCTTGAAGAGATTTCCGATATTGGAATACCCCATGCCAAAGTCATCCATGAGAACCTTGATGCCGATTTCACGGAGCTTCTTGATGATGGAGACGGACAAAAAAGGATTGGCCTGGCTGGTCGTCTCCAGGATTTCAATCTGGATGAGATGAGGATTGACATCATGTTTCTTCAGGATGTCGGTGATGGTGGTCAAGAAGTTGGGAGAATAGAATTCATAAAGTGAGAAATTGAGGGAAACCGGAAGGATTCTCCTACCTCTCTTCTTGTTCTCCTGAAGATCCTCGCAGACCCTCTCAAAGACATACATGTCCAGGTCGTGGTTCAATCCGGCTGCATTGGCAAGGTCGACGAAGGCGGAAGGAAGAAGGAGGCCTCTTGTCGGAGAATTCCATCGAATCAAGGCCTCGGCCGAAATGAAGCAGTTCCGTCCAAGATCGAACTTCGGTTGATAATAGACGACGAATTCCTTGTTTTCCAAGGCATCAAGGAGCTGCTTGGCATCATCCTTGGTAGCATTCTGTCTCAGGCTGGACTGGTAGAAATTGAGAAGTTCGAAGTTCTTTTCGGATATCTTTCGGGAAAGATTGGCATTTTCGATGGCTTCCAGAAGGATTTCCTTGGGTTTGACGTCAGTGATACCGAAATAAGGGGTGACAAGAAGATGGATGTTGTTCTCGTTGGCAAGCTGATAGAGCCTGTCATCGATGACGTTGACAAGGTGGATGACATCCATCTTGCTGTCATTGAAGCAATAGATCATGAAGACACCTTCATCATAGCAGAATAGGTGCCTTTTCTCCTTGGTATCGTTCTGCTTGAAGTAGCTGTCAAGGAAGTTGACCGTCAGGTTCTGGAATTCACGGATGGTCTCCTGTCTCGAAGAATTGTAGGAAACAGAATTGGAAACACCGGAAAAGATGATGAGATATTGCGTCGAGTTATGATATCTCACCCTCTTTCTCATGGCATTGACGACATCCTCGAAGACAAGCCTGTTGAAGAAGATGGTGCTCTTGCCAAAGGCATGGAGGTTCTGACTCATCAGATTGTTCGTCACCATCCTGGCATTGACATAGCGAAGAAGGTAGAAGAAAAGGAGTCCCATCAAGGCAATCATGGAACAGACCATGGCATAGGGAACAAAAAGGTTGAGTCCGCGGAAGACATCCAAAAGCTCCAGGACCGTATAGGCAATGAAGTCCAGAAGGAAGAGTCCGGCAACGATGAGCGTCAAAAGAAAATAACGTTTTTTATTGATCATGTCCATCGTCCTGTTTCTTATTCATCATATCCTCAAGCATCTCCTGCTTGAGACGTTCGATCTCTTCGGGTGGAAGATCCTTCAAGGCCGTGTTGGCAGTGACTGGCTTTGTCTCATCCTTTTCCTTGAGTGCCTTGACGATGTCGATGATGGAAGTGATGATGAGATATAAAGCAGGTATCAGAAGAAGGATGAGAAGTCCCCAGACAGAGGTGACAAAACGGAAGAAGGATCCCAAAGCAGGAGAGTTCAGGATGACTTCGCCCAAGAACTGGTTCTCCGTAAAGGCCTGATATTGGCCAAAGGAAGCATAATATCCGTTGATGTTGGTACCGCTGGTGATGAAGATGTATCTGCCTTCGCCTTCCTTCTTGGTCTCATCGATTCTCATCTCACGGAGACGATGCGTCATGATGGGACTTGACATCTCACCGCTTGAGACCTGGACTGGCGAATCCAGGTTTTCCAGGATCGGATCGGAAGTGCCTTTGCTAGGCTTGATGGAAGCATATCCGGAATAATTGTCCATGAAGGTGATATCGATATGCTTTTCCTTCTTTTCCATCTCTTCGATGAGGGTGATCTTCTCATCGGTTGAAGTGACTGTCGAAATCTTTTTGGCATATTCTTCCTGAATCGGTCTGTTGTATTCCAGATTCTCAAGATACATCTGATAGATGGTATCAGGAGACTGCTTATAGGTGATGATGGCATTGTTCTTGTCATATTCCGGTTCCATGGAATCCGTCAGGACGATGAAGTTACCGAACTTTCCGAAAGCCAGAGACTGTCCGTTGTTCTTATCCTTGGAAACCAAGCCGATGACCTGTCCGATGGCGACAAGCGCAAAGAGGCATACCACGATGCCGGTCAAAACATATCCGATGACTTTTCTAAGCTTGCTTTTCTTTTTCTTTTCCGGTTTTTCGTTCATAATGTGATCACTTTGCCATGGATTGAGATGGCCATCCTGTTGGCTTCGTCAAAGTCAAGGAAGATCCTGGCTGCATTTCTGTCCATGCTGAATTTCTTCTCATCGACATAATACCCGTATTCCTTATGGAAGACGACATATACCTTGTCAAGGCCATCCAAAAGATTGTCGACTTTGACTTCCTCCATGACAGGAGGTACCTGCTTCTTCATCTCCTCGCGGATGGGAAGATCCTTGAGAAGTCTGTTTTCGACAAGGCCTGGATAATAGATGAAGGGACCATACTCTTCATCATATTCTTTATAGGCATGGTTGAGAGCACGAATTCTTTCAAACGGATCATAATGATAACCATCATCATCAACCGGGAAGGGAACCTCAGGCAAATTGTTGATTTTACCTTCCAGATGATTGAGTGCTTCATCCCTGCTTTCAAGGCCATAGACCAGGACAGCCTTCTTTTCCTCATCGGTAAGACGGTCAGGACTGTCATAATCAAGAGGCTTTTCGACTTCCACAACCTCTGTCTTGACAGAGACCGGGGGAATGGAGGCATCCTCTTTAGGTTCGATGCTGACAGAGCTCTTCTCTGTCATTTCGTCATCGACGACAGGAAGGCTAGGCACCGCATTTTCCTGGCCAAGTCCGGCCGTCAGGACATCCTCCTTGCTGACAGGCATGACAGGAACGACCTCAGGAAGAGAGGGAGTCTCTTCCTTTATGGCCGGCTTTGAAGACAAGGCGACACCAGAAGCAGGTTTCTCCTTGGCTTCCTGTACCTTAGGAGCCCCTTTCTCAGCTGCATGATTGAGTTTGAGCTGCTGAAGGAAGAGTTCCTTGTCGATATCCGACATCTTGTCAAAATCAAACGGACGCTGGGATGTGAGGCTTGTCGGCTTATAGACATTCTCAGCATTTGCTTCATAGATAGGTTCAACCTCATCAGGCTGATCCTTGGGCTTGAAGCGAAGGGCTTCGTCGACGATTCTTTGGCGGAAGACACGGAGATATTCCTCTTCTTCCTTGAGTCGTGCTTCGATTCTCGCCTTGCGGAGACGTTCTTCCTCTTCTTCCCTCTCCCTGATCCTTGCCTGGACTTCCTTGTCAAACTGAATCTTCTGCCACTTCTTTCGTTCAAGAAGCTTCAGTTTCTCTTCATATTGGATCTTATTCCATTTGCCGGCCTGGATGTCATCGCTATAATAGGCTCTCTCATGACTGTCCGGATGTTCGGGAACATCTTTGTTGACAAAGGAATCAAGGTATCTTTGATAGGCTTCGTCAACCCTGACAAATTCAATGGGTCCCTTGAAAAGAGGCCCATAGACAAAAGCTTCGTCATCGCTTGAAGTGAGAATCTTAGGCTTGTAGGTCTTGACCTTGTTCTTGACATGGATGGACTTATCCTTCCCCTGCAAGGCAAGATAGTTGGCAAAAACAAGACAGTTGAGCTCATAAAGCTCCTGCCTGTCGAACTCGGAAAAAGACTCGTCTACCTTATAATTGACACCAAGTCTGTCATAGGCTTCGATAAAGCGATAGAGTTCATAGCAGTGATGATAAAGCGGGTTCTTACGGATGATGTTGGTCTGCAAAATCGGATTGCGGACATCCCTTTCATTGCGGAACTGGCGCATGAACTTCGAATTGTAGTAATAGAGAACAAACTCTCTCATCTGCTCGATTCTCAGCACATACTCATTGTTGGCAAGGGAAACCGGGTCGGTCTTCGGAGATACGACCGTGACTTTCGTCTCGATGTTCACATCGGCACCATTGACTTCGGAGCTGTTCTTGAAGAAGAGAATCTCATGATTGTGAAGGACGGCAAAGCGCTTGACATATTCATATCTCTTCTCGATGAAAAGGACAAGGTGACGAATCAATGTCGCGATGAACCTGTTTTCATAGGTCTTGATTTCATCATCCGAACCGATGTTGAGGACTTTGTTGGGAATGACGTTGCCGTCATCCTGGATTTCCTTGATGAACTGGGTATGGCTGGCAAGATGCTTGACGGAATCGGCATTCGTCTTCCTGGCAAGTTCGACAGGGACGAGATCCGATACGGTCTTGGTCGAAAGGCGTGGATTGTTGACGATGGTTCCGAGATCCGGAATGCAATCTTCGATCATGTTGATCCAAGACAGGTCAAAAGAGGAGGACTCGATTCTATCAATCCTCATATAGGTGTTCTTGCCATTCTGCAGGGACTCGAAAATGCGGTGAGCGTCCTTATCCTTCAGGACATCCCCGACCTTCGCGGCGTATTGACGGTAAAGATTCTTCTCTTTTGAATTTTCAGCCATTTTCTAGATTAAATCAGTTGTTCTTGATGAGATTTTCGATATAGGAATGAGCCATCGGGAAATTGCCTTTTCCATAGAGCCTGTCAAGTTCCGTCTGCAGGTTCTTCAGCTCATCCTTCAAAAAGGCGATGTTGAGGGATTCGAACTTCTTGAGGACCTTGTTGGTGAAGATGAAGTCAAATCCGCCCATTTCGGTTCCACCGCATGCAACATAGACAGGAATGAAGGTATCCAGCTGCTTCATGATACGGTTACCGAAGGCAAGCTTGAAGTTCTTGATGACATAGTTGTCAAGTTCATCGAACTTCGTCAGCATATTCTCCGAGATGGGATATTGGGCCAAAGCTTCCTGATAGAGAGAGGAAAGCTGAGAATAGGGAACGTTCATGCTCTCCTGATTCTCACATTCGAAGGCTCTTCCCTTATCGTCAAAGAAGATGGAGATGGCACGGTCATAGACCTTGTCGGAGATGGTGAAGGTGGAATCATCGTTGTTGGCAGTGCCGAAGAATTCGACGTTCTGCGGAATCAAGAGCTTTCCTTCCTTGACGTTGACAGGATCATCATCCTGAGGAGCAGGGATAAGGTCGATAAGCCACTGGCTGGTATCCCTCATTTCCATGATGGAAAGGAATTCGGCAAAGTAGTATTCGATTCTGGCCAAGTTCATTTCATCAAGGACGATGATGTCAAGATCCTTGCGATAGGTCGTCGTATATAGAGCCTTGAGGAACTCGCTCTCATTGAACTTCTTGGTGAATTCGTTGTAGTAACCTAACAGTTCGCTTCGATCCTTCCAGGAAGGCTGGACAGGAATGATGGCAGCATCGTAGTTGAAGAACTTGCCTAAGGCATAGGCAAGGGAGGTCTTACCGGTACCGGAGATACCTTCCAGGATGATGAGTTTGGAAGTCGCCATACCGGCAAAGAGCTGTCTGATGACATCAATCTTATAATAGAGTTTCAACTTGGAAGCTGCAAAATTTCGGAAGGCATTGCAAAGCTCTTCCAAGGAAAGATCCGGAATCGGAGGTATTTCCGTCGAAACTCCCTTATATTGGTTGTCGACATGGACAAGCTTTGGAAAACGAGCCGAGACTTCCTCGACAGTCTCCTTGCTTTCCTTGGCAGCCTGGGCAGGCGTAAGTCCCAAGGCAGTCACCTTCAGATCGAGGACTCTCTTTCTTTCGGCATCGGAAAGTTCAAGCTGATAAGTAAGACGTTCGACCTCTTCCCTCAAAGCATCCTTGTCGATTTCCTTCTTGACAAAGCGGACATATTTTCTGATGAGAAGGAAAAGACCGAAACAAAGAGCACCGATAAGAGCGATGAAGAGAATGGCAAACAAGACAAAGAAGAACCATCCCCAGAAGCCGAATGATTCATAGTAGGTCAGGAAATAATTATGGTAGTTTTCAAAATTGCCACCGACAGCCTTCCAGGGATCCACGATTGCGGTAGAAAAGAAGTGAATGATATCCCAGAAGACAGCAACGATCATTTCTCGTAGATATTCAAAGTATTCAGCCATATGTTACATCTCCTTGGCAATCATGAAGCTCAGCGTCGAAAGAAACGTCCCACCCATCGTCGAATTGATGCACTCCCTATCCCATCCTTCAAGGTAGATGGATAGGACGATTTTCCGTGGCGTATTGCGATAGACGGGAATCATCAATTCATTATAAGCCTGTCCTTGGTCTTTCAGTGCATAAGAATGTTCTTTTGCAGCTTTCAGACCATTTTCAAACGACTCTTCCATTTCAAGATGATAGCAATCATCCTTGGTCAAGGCATCGAATGAAGAATACCTGTTCTGGTCATGGATGGGACCATCCTTGCCAGTGGCATTTCCAGGTGTCGTATCATAAACGATTTTGCCCCTGGTGTCCTCATCGATATCCCCATAGAGAATCTCTCTTTTGGAAGTTCCGTCATAATACCAGTCATAATATCCATCCAGAGACAGGTCCATGTTTGAGGCAAAGTAGATATCACCATCCTTGAAGGGATCCAGGATGGCGTATTGATAGACTTCTTCGTCAGGTACCAGGATGGATATCCTGAGACTTCGATAGAGCTTATCCATACCATCAGCCCAGGATTCATAATAGTCATCTTCACTGACATTCCGGTCATCTATTCCTCTCTTCTCATAAGGATGGATTTCCTTGGCCTTCTTCAGGTTTTCCTTATGGATCATGGTGGCGATATCCTGTATCGCAGGCTTGTCTTCATCCATGGAAGTATATCCGTTGAAGAAACAGCTATATGGATCCAATGTGACATAGCAGTCAGCATCAGCAAGAAGATAAAGTTCCTGAGAGAAGTAGCCGGAGCTTGCTATAGATGGACTCATCGGCTTCTTTACGTTTCCTTCGATATAGGAATCATAGAAGACAGGCTTCGTCTTCTTCTCCTTGGTGAAAGGAACCTCATCCTGAGTCCAGTCCTCTTCAAACGAATACATCGAGGTGACCGGTTTGAAGAGAAAGTCATCCTGTGTCTTCAGCTGAAGAGAAGTGTCGTCCTTCTTGATATAGTTTCCGGAATCCTTGTCATACTGATATCCGGCCGTATGTTCACCAAAGGAAGCGATATCCTCAGAAGCAGAGATTTTGAGATCCCTGGATGAATGGACGCCGATTTCAAATGTTTCGACACGAAGTTGAGTGGAAGACTGATACCATGCTGCCGTCACTCCAAGACTTGCAACAGAGAGACCTATCAGGGAATAAAGTGTTCCCAAGAGAAGACGGTTACGCTTCATAGCCTTTGGCCACCTTGTTGATTTGGAAAGTCAGACCTAGTTGGAAGGTGAAGTCGATGTTCTTGTCGATGACACTATGATCCCAACCTTCGAGATAGATGGTCATGGACAAATTGGCAATGGAAAGAGAATCATTTGAAGTCATCGTCAATACCTCACCCTTGGAGAGGGCGCCATTCTGATCCAAAGGATAGACACTTTCCTGCCCATAATATCGGCTATAAGGCATGTCGATACCATCATAGCTATGATATCCATCGATGCCCTTCTTGTGACTGGCATAGAAAGTGTTGTTTTCATAGGCCGTCTCACCTTCGGAATAAAAGGAGTTGATATCGCTGTCTTTTCCGCTTACATCTTCGTCAAACTTGCTTCTCTTGTCAGAAGACGGCTGATTGTTGAAAAGACCATAGATATGTTCTTTTCCGCCATCCATATAGTCTGTATCGTAATCATAATATCCATCTGCGTCAAGATCAAGAAGGCCGGCAGTCATCGTCTTTCCGTCCTTCTGAGAAGCAGGGTTGAAAAGAACCTTCTTCGTATCCAAACTTCCATCATCCTTTTTGGAATCCCATTCGAAATAAAGCCTGAGAGAACTGGATGCCGAACCTGAGACACTCTCCTTGGCATTGGCAAGCCAAATTCCCTGATCCTGAATATATCTTCCGGAGCTATCCGTCACACGGAAGGCAA
>JBNMLQ010000047.1:0-11397 GCA_050874925.1 Candidatus Enterosoma sp.
CCTGGAAGAATTCCAGTTCGATGCCAATGACTGGGATGATGAAATCAAGACCATCGGCAGCGTGTTGAAGTCCCTCTCCAAAAATGCTGATTTCATTGCCTCGAAATCCAAGAAAATCACCGATATCAAGGACTGTGATGCTGTGGGTGAAATGATATCGACCGCCATGGACAGCAAAATTTTCGGCCCTTCCATCCTTCAGATCATCGATTCTTCCCTCAACGATTACTTTGTCCAGATTGGTCTTCCAGTCAATCTCAACGAGATGAGAAATGCTTACTGGAAGGAAGACAGCGATGATATCGCCAAGCTTCTTTCCCTGATTCAAATGATGGATCTTGACCATCTCGATTTTGGAAGCCTTGACCCTGAAAGACTCAACAGCATGCTTACCATCCTATCCCAGATGAACATCATCAATCCTGGAAAACAACACATCGATGGCAGGGATCCTTTCGGTGAAGCCATCTATTCCATCTTTGATGAGAATCATCTTTCCAGCCTTCTTGGAGGCACGAAATTTTCCAAGGACCTTTTCAATCTTTCTTCCACGACGGGATGGACGACGTTTGATTCTGTCAGCAATAAGACCACCAAGTCGATGAAGAACTATCAGGGTGAGGATGTAGATTATCCTTATTCCGAAAAGGGTGAAATCCATACGCTCTGTTCTTTGATTTCCCATCTTCAGAAGTATATGAAGGATGACCCGGATGCCTTTGCTGACGGAAAGCTTCCTGACACTTTTGCCGACGATATCCAAGATTTGCTTGACAGTCAGCTTCTGAGGAAGATGCTTGCCCAGGTTTTCAAGAATGTCGTTTCCTCTATCAACATGCCAAATGAACTCCAGGATTTTATCTCCAGCATCGATTTTGATAACTTCCTGAATCTTTCAGGTGAAGAAGCCAAACATGAGATTTCCATGCTGACAAAACTTTCTAAGATGGCTGTAGAGACTTATGAAGGGATCAATCGCCTGGAATATATCTTTACCCATATCTTTGAACTTCAGGAAAAGCATGTTCATCCCGATAATCCAGGCAGCAAGACTCTTTTAGATGAAATGGATGAATTGCTGGATTCTTTGTCTTCGTCTAAGCTTCTCAACACGAAGAAGGCTGGATATATGTTCACCCCGATGGGTTACTTCATGAAGGGAATCATCGAGATGTCCGGTCTTTCCTCCTCGGTGACGATGATTGACCATGAGGAATATATGGAGTCTGTCCTTGATGGCATGCTTCTTGATATAGATAGTCAGCAGATGGCCTTGGAAATCGTCAACTTCAAGAAGGTTCTTTCTCTTCTTCAGGGAATTGGAAGCGATGCTTCTGGAAAGATTGATTTCCAGATCAGCGGACTTGAAAAGGGAAAAATCAGCGAGCTATTCGAAACTATGATGGATAGCAGAGTATTCTATCGTTATCCCGTCTATATGTTGAAGACGATGATAGGTCAGATGAACCTTGCCGAGTATATCAAGGATCCCAAGGATGATACCAACACCATCCATCCCTTTGCTTTTGACATTCATATCTTGAGCCCGGATGATGTGAAAGGATATTGGAAGAATGATATCGATCATCTTCTGAACGTCATCTTTGATTCTTCTTTGAAGGATATGATTCAATCCGGAAGTGATTTTGACTCCCTGGATGTCACGGATATGGATTTAGGTTTTCTTTATGAACTTGGTCAGATGAACTGCTTCAAGGAAAACAGAAGCTATATCGTCTATCATCTTCTTTCCAAGGCGATTCCCAAGGATTCAGATGGTCAGGTCTTTACTCTTGATACCATTTTGAGGGAAAGCGAGAATACGCCTTATGGCGAAAATGCCAATGTATGGATTTTTGAGGACCTTCTCTTCTCTATTCCGTCCAAAATCGTCTTCTTACATGATCTTGACATGGTCAAAGGCCTCTTTGCTTCTATCTATACCATGGTTCCAAACCTTGACAAAGAGTCGACAGACTTCTCCCTCATCCATTTTGTCGACTGGATGTCCGAATGCGTCGATTTCACAAACGGGGAGGAAGGAAATACAGACTTTTATCGCAGCAGGCTTGCCAGTGAGATTCTTGCCGGTGCTTTGTCTCAGGCTTTGAAGAATCCTCTTCTTTCCAGGCTTCATGTGGATAGCGACTTCTTCTATCAGAATGATTATTTCTTTATCAATCCTATCGAAGGAAATGGTCTAGACGGAATCATCAGGATGACGACGACAAAATTCTCAGCCGACAAGATGTATTTTGACAAGTCTGAGCTTCTTGCAATTTTCACCCTGCTCGGAAGAAAGGATTCCTTTGCTGAAGAAGGCATCACCTTAAAAGAAAAGAAATTCAATTACTTCCTCTCTCTTTCCGAATATGGGAACCATAATTCCAAACTTGTCGGACATACGAAAGTCGACACTTCCTCAGAGACGACAAAAACCCTCGAGGAGTACCTCACCTCACTTCCAGTCTTGGAGGTCGGTGCCCTTCTTCCAACCACCATCGCCAAGGTGTATGAAGAAAAAGGTGTCGTGGAGCCTCCCTTCTATCAAGAAAAAATCGAGGCGATTCAGGATTATATCCAATAAAAAACGCTGCCATGCTCTATATGGGTCTGGCAGTTTTTAAAATAGAAAAATGCTGCCGGATATGCCGACAGCATGATTTTGTCATTTGGAATTGAGCAAAGGCTTCTTGAGCATGTATCCCAGACCTACGGTGTTTTCACCGCAGTGGCAGGTGATGATGCCGCTTGCATCGATGGGAAGAAGAATGTTCTCACCGACCAATTCCTTGAGTTCGTGTTCAATCTTGTTGACACCATATTCGCCGGTGACATGAGGAATCATGATGGGATAGGAGAAATCGATGTTGTCGGATTCGAATTCCTTCTTGAATTCGTCCAGCATCTTGGCGATGCCTTTTCCGAGGTCCTTTCCTCTGACAAGGGAATGGACGACCATCTTTCCGTTTTCAAGACGGATGATGGGATGGATGGAGAACTTGTTTCCAAGAAGATAGGTCAATCCGGAGCATCTGCCACCTTTGTGAAGGAATTCCATCGTCTGAATGACAAAGGACATGGACACCTTTTTTGTCCTTTCTTCATGGTTTTGGATGATTTCTTCAATGGACAGACCTTTGTTGATGTCTTCGCTGATGCCGATGGCTTCCAAGGCCGTTCCTCCGGAAAGAGAAAGGGAATCCAAAACAGTGACCTTGTCTTCGACGTTCAGAGTCGACATGGCAAGATGGGCATTGTTGTTGATGCTGGAGATGTAGGAGGAAATCGGAAGATAGAAGAGATGGTCGTACTCCTTGAGCGCATTTGACATCATGTTTTCGAGCTCCGGTATGTTCAAGGCGGAAGTCTTGGGGAAGATACCGGTTTCTTTATATTTCTCGATGATTTCCTTGGAAGTGATGTCTTTTCTGTCCAGGTATTGTCTTTCATTGAAATTGACGACGAGATCGGTGACGCCGATGTTGTACTTGGTATAGAAATCGACTGGTAAATCGCAGCTGGAGTCGACGATAAGTTTATATTTTGCCATATGAAACACCCTTTCTATGTTACTATATTGTAGGGAAAATAAGAATTGAAGTCAAAAATTATATGTATAAATTATTGAATCAGACCAATTATGAAGAAAAGAAAAGCCGCTTCCTTGCCTTCTCCTATGTTTTGGACGGAGAAGAAGACAACAAAGCCATCTTACGAAAACTGAATGAGGAGCATCCGGACTGCAAACATCTCCTCCATGTCGTCCGGTTCAAGAACAAATTCGGCTCCGAAGTCCTTGAGGCAAGCGATGACAGGGAACCCATCAATTCGATGAAGAAGGCCAGCCGGTTCTTTGAAAGAGACGGCATCTCTTCCTTTGGTATCTATATTGTCAGATACTATGGCGGAAAAGAGCTGGGGGCAAGCCATCTTGATCATGTCTATTTTACGATGGCGATGAAATTATTCGAAGACTATAAGAAACGATGAATAAATGGTTTATAATATGGATATTTCAACGAGGTAACCAAAATGGCAGATAACAATCATAAGACAGATACATCCAAGGCTCCGTTCATTCCGAAGACCGGCCTTGCCTACAACAGCAGAGTCGACAACTGCATTGCCGTCATGTCCGGAAAGGGAGGAGTCGGAAAATCCTTTACTTCCGCCTATCTGGCTGTCGCCCTGCAGAGGAAGGGATATAAGGTTGGTATCCTCGATGCGGATATCACCGGGCCTTCCATCCCCTTCTGCTTCGGTGTCAAGGGACCGACTTATTCCGAGAGCGGAATCATCGAACCTGTGAAGACCAAGACCGGCATTCAGGTCATGTCGTCGAACCTTCTTTTAGACAATCCAGAAGATCCTATCGTCTGGCGTGGTGCCATGATATCCACCCTCATCGAACAATTCTATTCGGAAGTGAAGTGGGATTGTGATTATCTCATCATCGATATGGCTCCTGGAACAGGTGACAATTCCCTCACCGTATTTCAGAAATTCAGAATCACGTCAGCTGTTCTTGTAACATCTCCTCAGTCCATGGTCAACATGGTCGTCGAGAAGTCTGCCAAGATGGCAGATATGCTTTCTGTTCCGCTTCTTTCCTTGGTTGAGAACATGGCCTATGTCAAGTGTCCGTGCTGCAACAACAGGATTGATATCTATGGAAAGATGGATTCGGAAATCGGAAAAAGACATGGCATCCCGACCTTTGATGAGGTACCATTCGATCAGAGTATCGCCAAAGCCATGGATGCAGGAAATGTCGAGGAACTTGATGTCCCCTATCTTGACAGCACCGTGAATTCCATCATCCTTCATTCCGAAAAGAAATAAAGGTATGACGGAAAAAGAACGGGCGGAAGTCTTTTTATCGGCCTTCAAGGAGCTGGAAAACGAGATTCTTTCCATTGCTAAAATCAAGGATGAGGGGCATGTCTCCTTTTCCAGGGCACTCAACGATATCTATTATCAAAGAAAGAACCCCTACATCTGTGATTACGGAAACTATGATTTTTTGAAGACCTGCTCGGATCTTAGGAATATCTTAAGCCATGAAAATGATGTCTGTGTGCCTAGTGAGTCTTTTTTAAGTCGTTTTCTTGTCCTGAAGGATAAGATCATCCATCCACAGACCTGCTATGGGATTGCAAGCAAGGACATCGTATCCTGCAGGATGGGTGACTCTCTCTTTTCCGTATTGAAGACGATGGAATATAAATCCTTAAGTCATATTCCTGTTCTTGATGCGGATGGGGTTGTACAGGGGATTTTCTCCAGGATGACCATCTTCGATTATGTTTCCATGAACGAAGAACTTGAAAATCCTTCTGATATGAAGATTGGTGATTTCAGTGAGTTCCTTCCAGTGGATTGCCATCTTGGCGAAAGATTCCTTTTTGTATCCCGATATGACAAAGTCGATAGCATCTATCCCGAACTTTTCAAGAACAAGGAGCATGACAAGAACCTGGCCCTGGTCCTTGTCACTCAACATGGAAGAAAGACGGAAAAACTATTGGGTGTCGTAACCATAACCGATATGGCAAAGGAAAGATGAGGATTGACGTACTAAGAGAGTTTTTTCTTTAGAATCCTATCATGAAATCAATCGTGCCTTGATGACTATTTGAAAGAGGAAAGTCATCATGATTTCATAAAACGACTTGTTATAGTTTTTTAGGTTGTTTTATCGTAAAAAACTCATCATCAAAGCTGAGCAGTAAGAAAGATATCATTTGAACAATTCGCTCACGGCTTTTATGGTATCTCCATAGTCGATGGTTAAGCGGATAAATTTATCATATGTTCTTTCTTCATTCAGAGAACAGCCCTGGATATACTCATCGATATATGCTCCGGCAGTAAAAAACCAATCCCTGAGTTTAGTCTCGGTCAACGTCTCGTTACTTGGTCTCAATCTTAATTTCAATGCCTTGGAGAGCCAATGATTCATTTCCTTGCACCATTGATCGACGGCTTGATTTGAACTATCGACATATATCCTGTGGAAATTTCTTATAAATTTTTTCCCTAAATTGATGCAGACGTCTATTGCTTGTCCAATAGGCAGGCACAAGTCATGGTCCGCCAAAGGAATTTCCTCATCGGAAAGACTATATTCCGAGCATTCACACAAAGTAATGTGATTTTCACGGATATTGAATTTGTGACTATCGCCACCAATGCAATCGAATTCATAGGATAATATCGTTAAGGCACCGGACTCAATTTTTTTGATTGTTTCAAAATCCGTTATCACCGCCGTCCCGACAAGGCAAAGTCCATTTTCCGTACTATCGCCATAGATATGACATATGTAACCGATAGACGGCAAATTATTGCCACGAGTGTTGTCTGAGAAAACGGATTCGAGGGTAATCGGAGCATTTTCAAGACTAGCCATTGTATCAGGATTCATGATATCCGTACATGGTATGTCAACCTCCATTTTTGGGTTGCTTTCGTCTGAAATACTTGTGTTCAAAGCATATTTGCCGGTTGTTGCTATAATGCAGCTTTTACAAATCAAATAGCCGTTGCTGTCCTTATGCTGATGATTCGAAATCTTTTCGTTGAACAAAATCTTTTCTCTTTTATAGCTCCTTTTTGATGAATTTTACTCATTGATGAAACGGAATGTCTTGTTTCAGGCTTTCTTAAGTTATATTTTATGCCTTCTTGACACGGATGTAGAAGACCATGGTTTCCTTCTTTGGCGTGATACCATCCATGTAACGAATGGTAGCTGTGATGCCGCAAAGGTCTCTCTGGACCTTCTTGGAATTCTCATAGATGCTATGGACGTTTACGGTATCGCTCAGCGATAGAAGGGTTGTCGATACAAGCTTGTCATCGCTGCTGCTATAAGTGACACTTGTCACGGAGGAGGGCAGATTGAGAATATTCTTCAATTGGAACTGAGAATTCTCGTTAAGTGTCAGTTCCCTTGTCTCCTGGTTGAAAGATGCATTTTCCTTGAAGGATGAAATGGTAGCTGGGAAGTCTCTTTCCTTTCCTGTATAAGTAAAGTCCTTTGTAAAGGAGAGGTTCTTCTTAAAGGTGTCCTGACCGTTTTGATTCATGGTGGCTGTGATAGTGGCTTCGAGGTCAGCGGATTTGGTGTTGTCATCATCGACATCACCATTGTAGATTCCTTTTACTCCCCTGACATTTCCGAAGGCATCGACGTCGATGATGTCTTCGTTTGAACTTTCATAGGTGGAAGAGAAGTCGTTCAAGCTATTTCCATGGTAAAGATGGGTCAACGCAAAGGGGATGGTTTCATTCTCGTCGACTTCATTTTTTTCGGCATAGGAGAAGGCATAGTCCTGGGTTGAATAATCCAAGGACTTGATTCTTTCATACATCGGATAAAGGAGATTTTTCTTTTCTTCTGAAATGCCACTGCTGAAGTAATAGCCAAGGAGCTCGTCTTTCTTGGCCTGGAACTTGTCTCCGGAAGCCTGATAATCCGTTTCGGCAATACGCACCTGTTCGGCTTCCTTGATGAGGGAGACAGGGCTTACCTGATTGGTGCCATCGATGCCTGTGGAGGGTTGGCTAGCCTTGAGGTAAGCTTGGAAACGGTCGGTTTTGTCTTTTGAGGAAGCCTTGTCTGACATCACGGGTTTCGATATGTCAAGTTCAAGGAAGGGATACGTTTCTTCTTTTTGGTTTCTCTTTCCCTGAAGAATGAGCTTAGCCTTGCTTTTCCCTTCGTAGAAGGTATTGTTTATGCTCAGATATAGCCCGGTAATCTTTTCAGGAAGGTCAATCTTCATCTCGAGAGACTGGACTTTCCTGACGAGCTCATGCTCCGGAAGGATCTGCTGATATTTTTGGTCGATGATTTTTACGATATCGCTTTTTAAGGAATAGGTCACGGAATCTCCGCTTTTCTTTTCTATAAGATAATTGGACATCATCCCTTCGATGAGGGCGAGGTCGTCTTTGGCAGGGAGACTTGAAGCTTCTTTTCCCTTGAGCATGGGAAGCAGAACGTCGGCATAGGGAGAAAGGAGGGTTAGGATATTATCCTTTCCAAAGGCAAAGGGAATGATTTTGTCTTCGTCTTTTCGTTCCAAGGTCGAATAGATGTCACTCATGCCATAGGAATAGAGATTCAGTGTGTCAAGTTTGGCAAAGTCATCCTGGGAAAGATATTCATTATAGCAGGTCTTGAAAGAGGAGAAAATGTTGGAATAGAGCATCCCACGCAGGTCCAGGTTCTTGAAGATGGTATTGAGAAGCGTGTTGTTCTTCAGAACTTTGGATAAGGCATTTTCAAGATAGATTGAGGCCTGATAGAAATCCTTGTCCTTTTTCTGATGGAAGAAGGACAAATCCAGGCAGAAACGCTTGTCGGAATCCGGATTTTCATCATAGCTCAGATCCAGGATGGGTGTTTCGATGAGATTCATGAGGTTGGCTTTGATTTTGCCTAGGTCAATAAGGAAGGACATATCGATATCATAGCCCTGACTCTTGTCAGCCTGTGTGAATGTATCAAGAAAACGTCCAAGCTCAGGAAAGGAATCAGAAATCCTGTCGTAGACTTGGAAGGAGAGGATGGCATTTGTTTCAGGATTTCTTTTTGATGATATCTGAATCCTTCCTGTTCCTTTCTTTAAGGCTGTGACAAGACCATTTTCATCGACGGAAAGGACTTCCTTGGTCAAGGAAGAAAAAAAGAGAGAGTCTTCATACTCGGACTGGATTACTCCTTCGATCTGATAGGTGTCACCGACAAGAAGGGAAGATTTGCTTTGCTCCTTGAGGATGATGACCCCAGGCTTTTCTGGACTGGAGGATATCTCTTCTTTGCTGCAGCTTCCCAGAAGAAAGGGAAGCAATAGGATTACATGACTTCTTTTCATATCAGGCTCCTTTCTATCAACAATCAGACTTCTTTTTCAGGGAAGAAGATGGAGATCTTGTAGATGCCGCCATCGGAAGTGATGGTCAGTGTTCCGTTATAGTGGTTGACGATATTGCGGATGGACTTCATGCCGAAGCCGTGGTAACGCAGATCTTTCTTGGAAGTGATGGGAAGACCATCCTTGTACTGTATTTCTCCCTGGAAGGGATTCTCTGCACTGGCAAAGACCCCACCGGCGAGTCTTCGGACCTTGAGAGCGATTGTTCTCTTGTTGGAAGAAGGAATGTGGCTTACGGCATCGATGGCATTGTCTAGGATGTTCCCAAAGAGAGAATAGATGTCACTTTTCTTCATGAAGGAAAGTTGTTTTCCATCGATGATGCAGTCAAAGGCGATGTTGTTTTTATTGCATAAGAGAAGTTTTTCCTGAAGGATGACATCCATGGAAGAATTGCCTGTCTTCATCTTGGTGTCGTAGATGCGGATGGCGTTTTCAATTTCCGCTAGGTCTTCCCTGGAGATTTTCTCCTGGTTGTTGAGCTGTCTTATCTGATGTCTCAGATCATGGCACTTGATGTTGATGAGGTCGATGGATTCCTTGGAGATCTCATATTGTTTCTCTTCCTGGTGGCGAAGCTGGTTGATAGCGACAATCTCTCCTTTCAAGGATACTTCTTTGACGTTCCCCATCAAAATCAGGATGATCATGAAACTGCAAAGCAAGGCAAAGATGTTCAGGATGTAATGGATGGTATGATCGATTTTGGAAAAATCAAATGAGAGGACGAAGTTGTTCAGGATGATGGTGACAAGCAAAGCACTCGAAGAGGCGAGAATGACGTTGAGGCTTGGAACGGCCACGCTTGGGTATTCCTTGATGCGTAAGTATAGAAAGATGGCGATGGGAATGCTTGGAAGGATGAGAGCAAAGGCAACGACAATCCAAATCCATGAGAAGGTCGAAAGGTTCAAAAAGAGGGTGTCTTCTAAGATGTTGGTGATGACTTGCCAGAGAAGATAGATGGTATGGCGGAAGGAATAGGATACGATGGAAAGGAACATGGAGGAGTTGAAGGGGTAGTCAAAGCAAAAGAAAAGACAGAGAGGTCCAAGAAGAAAGACGATGATGTAGTTGAGCGTCATCGAAAAGATGAAATTCCCGGTATTGATGCTCTGGGATAAAAAGGGAACGACTTGGGCGATGATGAAGCATAGGATGAGACGTATCGGGAAATGCTCCCTTTTCTTGAAGTTCCAGGAAAAATAGAAGCACAGGAAAAGAAATTCGTCTTCGACAAGGATGTTGAATAGGTTTTCTATCGTGATCTCCATCAGTTGTGTCTCGTCTGATATTCGCTGAAGGCTTCCAAGAATGCTTTTCTCTTGGTCCTTGACATGGCTAGCTCCTCGTTCATGACGACGATGGCATTCTTTTCGATGGAAGTGACGTATTTCATGTTGATGAGGTAGCAGTGGTTGCACCGGATGAAATCAGCTGTGGGAAGCTCTTTTTCGACTTCGTTGAGGCTTCCGTAGGTCGAATATTCTCCCTGTTTGGTATGGAAGGAAAGCCGATGGCCGAGAATATCGACATAGTAGATGTCATCAGGTTTGAGTAGATGGATGCCAGAATCTGACTTCACGGTGATCTTTGGCTGGTTGTGGGTGTCTTCCAAGAGTGTCACAACCTTATCCAGCCTCATGGCCAGATGGTCATAGATGACAGGCTTGACGATATAATCGATGGCATCGACTTCATATCCTTTGATGGCATATTGGGCAAGATCGGTCACAAAGAAGAGGAAAGATTCGAGGTTGTGCTTCCGCATTTCCCTGGCGACTTCAAGACCATCCATGCCAGGAAGATGGATATCCATGAAGACGATGTCAAAGGATTCAAGATGGTCTAGAAAAGTAAGACCGTCTGGATAATGGCGGACATCGAATTCCTTGTTCTTTTCCCGGGAATATCGCTTCAGCAGATCTCTCAGATCGGCATAGGCGTTTTCGTCGTCTTCGACGATTGCTGTTTTAAATGTCATGATGGTGTTTCCGAATGCCAATATTATAGTGAAAAAGCCAGGAATCCTCAACCTCAGGGAGTAAAAAGTAGTCATTACTCACGCGCTCATGGTCTCCGGAGACGCTTTCCGGGGTCCCTTTTTCTTTTACTTCCTTTTGTATTATATTTATGTTATAATATAGGAAAGGAGGAAGATGACATGAAGAAAAGCGAGCTGCCCGAATGGGCAAGGAAATACGACCGCCCCGGACTTACCTTCAGGAAGGTCGGGGAATCATTCCACGTATTGGAGGTAACCTCAAAGCGCGTGAAGGGAAAGGACTATCCCTTACTCAGCCAGAACTACATCGGCACCATAACGGAAAAGGACGGACTGGTCCCGGCAAGGAAGAAGAAACCTGGAATCCCGGAGATGATCGAATGCTGCCTGTCCCACTCCGTCATAGAGAACCATGCAAGGGACATCAAGAGGTCCTTCTTCAAC
>JBNMLQ010000048.1:0-11314 GCA_050874925.1 Candidatus Enterosoma sp.
GCTCCATCCTGGGTCTCTTTGCTACCAAGGCCATCCCTGGCACCATCCGTATCACCTCGATGTCCCTCTTCAACTACATGACCATCGATTCCCTCTTCGACCCGATGGCCGTCATGGCTCAGGATTACTCAACCTTCTTCTTCAAACTCTCCTTCCTTCTCATCATCACCGTCGTCACTTATATCCTTGGTTCCATCAACTTCCAGAAGAAGGATCTACCGCTATAGAAAAAAGGGCTTCGGCCCTTTTTTCTTGCTTCGTTTTTCACTCTGCCCTAGATTTGTGCTACCCTATCTAGGAGGTAAAAATCATGACAAAACAGATTCTTGAGAATGAAATATGCTATCTTGACGACGACGGAAGGAAACTGGCCTTCGTCTCCTTTACCAGAGAAGGTGACATTCTGAATATCGATAAGACGATGGTCGATCCTTCCCTGAAGGGACAAGGCTATGCCAAAAGGCTCATGGAAGATATCCGATCCTATGCCTTGGATAACGGGCTGAGACTGAAGGCGACCTGCTCTTTTGCCATCTCCTATTTTGAAAAGAATCCTAGCAAACTCTTTCTGAAGTGACTATGGAAACACTGACGCTCATCCTTTTCTTCTCTTCCTGTATCCTTTTGATTCTCTCCGTCCTCTTTTTCCCTAGCCTGAAGATTGGCAAGGTAAGACTTAACACCTTCTATCTCATTCCTCTCTTCTTTGCCATCCTGATGATATGCTTGGGGCTTGTCAGCCTTGATGACCTAAAGGATTCCTTCTTAGGCAATTCCAGCATCAACCCGGTGAAGATCCTCCTTCTTTTTCTTTCGATGACCGGTTTATCCGTCTTTCTTGACGAAGTTGGCTTCTTTTCCTTCCTGGCCGAATGGCTTGCCATCCGCTTTGACAAGAACCAGAAGGTTCTCTTTTTTGCCTTCTATGTCCTGATTTCCCTTCTTACCGTCTTCACCAGCAATGACATCATCATCCTGACCTTTACGCCGTTTCTCATCTATTTCTGTTCCCGCAACAAGATTGACCCGGTTCCATACCTCATCATGGAATTCGTCTCGGCCAATACCTTTTCGATGCTCTTCATCATCGGCAATCCGACCAACATCTATCTTTCCAGCGCTTACAAGCTTGATTTCCTAAGTTATCTCAAAGTGATGTGGCTTCCTACCCTTAGTTGTTCCTTTACTTCCTTTCTCCTCATCTTTCTGATGTTCCATAAGAAGCTAGGAGAGCCTCTTCATCCATCTAGGGAGCTATGCCCACATCTGAGGAAAGTTCCCCTCATCGTCGGTCTCGTCCTTCTTTTTACGACCACCCTCCTTCTTGCCCTATCCGACTTTTTAAACATCGAGATGTATCTGGTAAGCCTGTCTGCTTTCTTCATCCTTCTTTTATTCTGCACCTTCTATTCCTTCCACGAGAAGGAGAACTACGTCCTTCCACTGCTAAAGAAGCTTCCCTACACCTTGATTCCCTTCGTCCTTTCCATGTTCGTCCTAGTCATCGGAATGAAGAAGACGGACTTTTATTCTTCCATGAGAAGTTTCCTTCTCGGCTTCGATACCACCTTCTCCTATGGAATATCCTCAGCCCTTATAAGCAACCTCATCAACAACATCCCGATGGCGGTCTTCTTTGAAGGCCTGCTAGACGGAGCAACCAAAAAAGCCCTCTATGCCACCATCATTTCAAGCAACCTCTCTGCCTATCTTACGCCGATGGGTGCTTTGGCAGGCATCATGTTTCTCAACCTATGCAAAAGCCACGGCGTAGAGATCGACTATCCGAAGTTTCTCAGATATTCTCTTCCCGTCGGAATCCCGACGCTTGCCGTGGCTCTTCTTGTCCTTCGCTTTTTAGTCTAGGTATTCTTTTAACTGACTATCGATCGTATTTTCATCAAAGACAATGGCATGGAAGCCTAGTTTTTTGCTTGCTTCGACATTGTCCTTCCTGTCATCAAGGAACAGGCATTCCTCTGCCATCAGGTCAAACTTCTCAAGAAGGAGACGATAGATTCTCACATCCGGCTTGATGACTCTCACCCTGTAGGAGATGAGCTCTCCATCGACATAGGAGAAGAAATCGAATTTCTTCTTTAGAATGTCGATGCCATCCTTGGAAAAGTTGCTGAGAAGGTAGATGTGATATCCTTCCTTTTGGAACCTCTTAAGAAGTTCCTGACCTTTGATAAGCGGAGTATAGCTATCCAGGAATCCCAAATCAAAGAAAGCCTGAAGATCATCTTTGGCTTCCGGATGTCTTTCCTGGAAGGAGGGAAGAGCCTTCAACATTCCTTCATAGAGACCTAGGTCGACGTCATTGAAGAACCTGTCCGTCCTGAAGAGCTCCAGAAGATGTTCCTTTCTCTCCTTAGGGATATCCATCTTATCCAGGATGTCTTTGGGGTCATGTCTTACTAAGACGCCACCGATATCGAAAATGATGTTCTTGATCATGCCTTGCTCCTTTCCAGGGGAAGAGGAATCTCTTCCCTCCTAGCTTCATGAAACGTATTGTGGTGTTCCTGATAGGCACACCTCTTGTCAGCCCAGGTCAAGAGGATGGCCTCTCTTGATTTTGGAAAAATCCAGAAGGTAAAGGGAAACATATGGGATAGGATCATGTTCTTCTCCTTCCTTGTAAGAGAGAAGTCACGTTCTGCGTTACGCAGGGAAAAATAGGGATGCCTGAAGCCATGGAACTTATGTCCTTCATGAGCCTTATGCCAGTCATAAAGATAATAGTCATGAAGAAGACAACCCCGAATCAGGCTTTCATAATTCAAGGACAGCCCCTTCCTCCTAGCCTGGGAATAGGCAAGAAGGCTCACCCTGAAGCAGTGGTCAAAGAGGGTATACCTTCCATGAGTCACATACTTCTTCATCTCCTGATAGCGATGATCCTTCAAGATGGGGAAAGCGACTTTCCGAAAGAAGGAATCCAGATATATCTCTTGCATACACCCATAGTTTACTTCAAAAGACAAAGAAATGAAATGCATCAGAGATAGGTTTTCCTTTTGTTTTTGTGCTGCTAGACCAAACATTCTTTTTTCTTCATAAAATCCTCATTCGATGAGCTATAATATTGCCGTTATGATTAAAGACAGCTCCTTCTTTTCATCCCATAATGCAGAACATGTGTTTGATTCCCTGACGAATCTCGTCAACAAGGAATACTTCATGAAATACATGAAGAACTTATCCGAAAGAAACGTCATGTTCACCCTTTTCATGATTGATTTTGATAACTTCAAGAAAATCAATGACACCTATGGCCACCCTGTCGGAGACATGGTCCTTCAGGATATGGCAAAGATATTGGAAGAGGAAATTGGTGCCAAAGGCGTCATCGGAAGATACAGCGATGATGAATTCGGTATCCTCATTCCCAACATCACCATGTATAACGATGTCTGGACCATCGCCAGAAACTACCACCAGAAGGTAAGGAAGGCCTGCTTCCCCTATCTTAGCGACCCCAATGTATCCGGTATCACCGTGACCAGCGGCATCTGCCGATTCCCCATTGATGCAAAGACAAGCGATGATCTTCTCGTCTTAGCCGACAAGGCCCTCTATCGAGGCAAGACCAAGGGCAAGAACTGCTTCATCATCTATAACAAGAGCTTACATGGAGACATCGATATCGAACACAAGAAGGCCGACCTAAGCTTCACTGGCTTCATGGACTATCTTTTTGGCAACTTCATGACACAGGAACCTACCCAGGCCATGGTCAAGTCCAGCCATATCGTCGGCAACTATTATGGCGACAAGAACATCTATTATATTTCCAAAGAGGACTGCACCCCTCTCTATTCTTCCTTGACCAGCGAAAAGAAGGATCCTCTTCCAAGCCTTCACTTTGCCGATTACCATTTTTCGGACAAGGAGAACTTCCGTATCTACTACTATTCCAGGCTGAACCATGAGGATGACATCTATCTGAGGATGAAGGCAAGAAACGTCCATTCCGTCCTCATCATCCGCTTTGAGGGAGTCAGTGAGAACGACATGATTCTTTGCGAAGCGGAGGAAGAGAAGATATTCTCCGATGAGGAAGTCATCCTTTTGAAGATGATCGCAAGGCTTTTCTGCCTCACCACAAGTCTAAAAAAGACAAGCTGAACCTAAATCGGGCATTCAAGGATGCCCCTTTTCTTTTCCCTGCCTAAAAAAACTACAAATAATCATTGTATCTTCATAAAAGGGGGCTATAATCTATATCCGTCAAAAACGGATATCACCCATCCCCGGAGGATTCACATGGCACGAAAAATCTTAGAGCTGAAGGATGTCTACAAAGCCTATGGCGACAATGTCATCCTTGACGACCTCAGTCTGTCCATCAATGAAAATGAATTCGTCACCTTCCTAGGACCAAGCGGCTGCGGAAAGACGACCACGCTGAGAATCATCGCCGGATTCGAGACCATGCAGAAGGGAAGCCTCCTTCTCGATGGCGTTGACATCTCCAGCCTTCCCAGCCACAAGAGACCCATCAACACCGTCTTCCAGAAGTATGCCCTCTTTCCCCATCTGAACATCTATGACAACATCGCCTTCGGATTGAGGAACAACATCTATTCCAATGTCTATGACATCGGAACGATGAACATGATGGAGAAGAACGGCTTTGACGAGGAAGACATCAATGCCCTGATCCACAAGCTGACCTTCATCGAAAAGCCGGAGGACGTCAAGAAATACGTCATCCACTATTTCACGATGCTCTCTATCAGCAGCCAGATAGAGGAAGAACTTACCAATCTTGGCAAAAGCGAACACTATAAGACCTATGAAGACTGCAAGGATACCTTATCCT
Organism: Candidatus Enterosoma sp.; assembly: GCA_050874925.1. Classification (GTDB taxonomy): domain Bacteria; phylum Bacillota_I; class Bacilli_A; order RFN20; family CAG-288; genus Enterosoma. The sequence continues at coordinate 4,832 of JBNMLQ010000048.1, forward strand.
ACCTTATTTCCAAGCATGGCATCAAGGACACCTTTTCCTTTGACTTGGATACGCCTTTCAAGGAAATCAAGAAGAAGGTCATCGAGAAGGTATCTTCTGAGGATGTCTATTTCCAGATGATAGAGAAGCTCAAGGACAGGCATTTCAAGGAAGACGTCATCAAGGAAGAAGTCACCAAGGCCTTAAAGCTCGTCAACCTCGAAGGATATGAAGACAGAGACATCTCCTCCCTTTCCGGAGGACAGATGCAGAGAATCGCCATCGCCAGAGCCATCGTCAACAAGCCCAGGATCCTCCTTCTGGATGAACCTCTCTCCGCCTTGGATCTGAAGCTTAGGAAGAGCATGCGTCTTGAACTGCGTGAGCTTCAGAGGAAGCTTGGCATCACCTTCATCTTCGTCACCCATGACCAGGAGGAAGCCATGGTGATGTCGGATACCATCGTCGTCATGAACGGCGGAAAGATCCAGCAGATGGGCAGGCCTGAAGACATCTACAATTCCCCGGTCAACAATTTCGTCGCCACCTTCATCGGCGAAGCAAATATCTTCCGTGGCATATATAGCGCACCTAGAAGACTTGACATCCTCAACAGGACATTCAAGGTTTCTTCCATGGACTTCCATCTCAACGAACAGATCTATGTCATCGTTGAAAGAGAAGACTTCGACATCTGCTCCTTGGATGCAGCCAAGATCCAGGGAAGGGTCGTCGCCTCGAAATACGAGGAGAACAAGTACCTTCTCGATGTCAAGGTAGGCGATAAGATCATCAAGGCCGAAAGCGAGGACAAGATTCCTCTCCAGACCATGATCGGTCTTACGGTCGCACCGGGAAACATCTATTGCGAGTCCCTAAGCGAGAACAAGGCCAAGATCCTTGCCAACTATGAAAACCCCAACATCTTCGAAGGAACCTATCTCGGAAACCAGAGGGTTTCCTTCCTAGGAGCCATATTCAGGACCTATCTGACGACCTTCATGCCAGGTGAGGTCGTCGATGCCGTCATCCGTCCGGAAGACTTCGACCTCGTCTTGGAGAATCCTGAGCAGGCCATCTTACAAGGAAAGGTGACAAAGACAGCCTTTACCGGAGTCACCTTCAACCTGTGGATCGATGTCCAGGGAAAGACCGTCATGGTCCAGGACTATCAGAACGTCGAGGTCGGCGATATCGTCGGTCTCCATGTCGATTTCTATGAGATCCATCTGATGAAAGTCGAAGACGAATGTCAGAGTCCTGAGATTCGTGAAGCCAGAAGAAAGGCAAGAGAGCTTGCCTTGGAAATGGATGAATCTGAGAAATGAAAAAATTCAAGGCCCTTGCCATTCCTTATTTCATATGGCTTCTGTTCCTCGTCGCCTTGCCTCTTGTCGTGATGCTCATCCTGACCTTCATGAAGACGAACGGCATGGACTTTTCCAATGCTTCCGCCTCCTTTGACGCCTATCAGAGACTTCATGACATCTCCATTCTGAAGGCGATATGGAATTCCCTGGTCGTAGCCTTCTTCACCGTCGTGATATGCATATTGTTAGGTTATCCGGTAGCTTATTTCCTCTCCTTCTCCAAGCTGAAGAACAAGATGCTCTTCCTTCTTCTTCTGATTCTTCCGATGTGGAGCAACTCGATGCTTAGGATCGTCTCCTGGCTCCGTCTGTTCTCGACCGACGGATTAAAGGCTCTCGAGCTTGTCGGAACGATGCCCGCCGTCATCTTCGTCACCGTGACGACCTATCTTCCCTTCATGATCTTCCCTATCTATACGGTGCTTGAAAAGCTGGATAGGAACCTTCTTGAAGCCAGCAAGGATCTCGGTGTCACGCCGGTGAAGACCTTCTTCAAGATCACCTTGCCTCTTTCTTTGAGCGGTGTCTCCTCTGGCATCATCATGGTCTTCCTTCCGGCTGCCACAGGCTTTGCCATCTCCCAGACGATAGGCCAGGGAAAGATCAGGCTCATCGGAAACCTGATCCAATCGGTCTTTGAGAAGAACAACTATAACTTCGGTTCCCTTTTAAGCATCCTTCTTTCCATCATCATCATCGCCATCGTCATCCTCTTCGAGCGTTCCCAGGGAGGAAAGAGAAGAAACAAGGAGGAAAAGAAAAATGTTGGAAAAGCATAAATGGAAGAAATATCTTGCTGACTTCTTCAAGGTCAGCTTTGTCCTAATCGTCCTTTCCATGATGTATATTCCTGTCTTCGTCATCATCTATCAGTCCTTCAACAAGACAGCCAATTCCATCAACCCTTTAAGCTGGGGTGGATTCACCTTTGACAACTACAAGGAAATCTTTTCAAACAGGCAGCTTTTCACTTCCATCCTGGATTCACTGCTCATCTCCTTCTGGGCGACATTCATCTCGACCATCGCCGGTCTTTTTGCATCCATCGGCATCAATGCCCTGGACAAAAAAGCTAGGAAGGCCATGGATTTTCTCAATGAAATCCCGATGCTCAATTCCGAGATTGTCACTGGTATCTCCATCATGCTCATCTTCTCCTTGCTCAAGCCTGTCTTCCCCGACATCTTCGGTTTTACCACCATGCTCATCGCCCATGTATTCTTCACCCTTCCCTATGTCATCATGATGATTCTTCCCAAGCTTGAGCAGACAGACAATTCCTTGTATGAGGCAGCAAGGGACTTGGGATGCTCCAAGTTCAAGGCCCTCTTCAAGGCTGTCATCCCATCTTTATCGACTGCCATCCTGACTGGAGCCTTGATTGCCTTCACCCTTTCCATCGATGACTTTGTCATCTCCTTCTATACCCAGGGAAACGGTTTTTCCAACTTCTCCAACTATGTCTATTCCTCCTATACCAAGAAGAACTTCTCTGCCGGTTCCTATGCCTTCAATTCCCTTTTGACCTTCTTTACCTTGCTTCTTGTCTTCCTGTTCTCCTTGAAGACTTCCAAGAAAAAGAAGAGGGAGGTGAAAAGATGAAAAAGCTTTTCTATGGTTCCCTTGCCTTTCTCGTCCTTTTTACCGTCTTTGCCTGTGTCGTCCTATCGACGCCAAGCAAGGTCCTCTACCTCCTGAACTGGGGAGAATATATCAACGAGGATCTGGTACAGGAATTTGAAGACGAATATCAGTGCCAGGTCATCGAAGAGAACGTGACTTCCTCCGAGGCCATGTATCAGAAGATCACTTCCAAGACCACTTCCTATGATGTGGCCATTCCTTCCGACTATACCGTCCATCAGCTCTACAGGGAAGATATGCTTCTTCCTTTTGACGTCGAAAACAAGGACTATGAAAACCTCTCTTCCTATCAGGACATCTTCCAGGATGATTTATCCTCGTTGATGAAGACCTATATGGTCGAAGACGGAAAGGAATTCAATTCCTACTTCATGCCTTACTTCTGGGGAAGCTATTCCATGCTCTATTCCAAGAACAATCCCGAGGTCGAGAAGGTCGTCTCCCAATATGGTTTTCAGGCACTCTATGAGAGAAGCCTCTACTCTTCCGGCATCCGCTTAGGCATGTATTCCACGGCAAGATGGATTCTTACTTCCTATCTTCTGAGCCGCGGCCTTGATCCCAACATCACTTCCTATGACGGAAGCAAGGATGGAGACCTCTCCAATGAAATCAAAAGCGATGCCATTGCCGCTTTGAAGAAGGCAAGCTTCGATGAATTCGGCGATGATTCCCTGAAGAGAAACGTCGCAAACGGCAGTCTCGATTTATGCTTCACCCAGTCCGGTGACTTCTTTGATGCCCTTTATCTCATGTATGACAGCGATGACAAGCCGATCAGCTTCTCCATCAATGTCCCGAAGTCCACCGCTGCCTTCTTTGACAGCATGGTCATCCCCAAGACGGCCCAGAACTATGACTTGGCCAATGCCTTCGTCAACTTCATGCTGGATGGAGACAATGCCTATGCCAACGCCAGGGCCATCGGCTATTCCCCGACCTTGAAGAGCGTTTGTTCCCTCTTTTATGAGAACGCAAAAAAAGGCGAGTATTACTATCAGGACGAAAAAAGGAAGAGAAGCCTTTCCCTTAGCGACTTCCTATCTTTATATCCCAACTATCTCGACCCGCTCTGCTACAGCGACAAGGTCTATCTTCTGGAACCCAAAAGCAATGCCTACCTTACGACCTGTGAAACCATCTTCAACAATCTTGCCTAGTTATGATATCGTCGCTTTTATAAATATGTAAGGGCTTCATAGGTAAATTTGAATCATCTTTCCGCCTTTGTTGACTTCAACTGTGCACACTTTTATAATGGAATGGAAATGAATGAAAAGATAACCGGATTTCTATCCACCCTTCCCAAAGACAGCCTTCTAGACAACATGACGCAGATCATCAGCAAGAAGACCTGTATTTCCATATGTCAGTTCTGTATCTCAGAGAAGATTCCCTTCACGTTCTTCTTCATCGACTTCGATACCTTCAAGAAAGTCAATGATACCCTGGGTCACCCTACCGGTGACAAGGCACTCATCGACTCAGCCAGGATGCTGAAAGAGTGCATCCAGGATGAAGGCATCGTGTGTCGCTTCGGAGGAGACGAATTTGCCATACTCATGCCTGACATGGAAAAGAGAAACGATGTATGGCAGACGGCTAGGAAGTACTCCGAGTATTTCCGCCACCATCCTTTGAGTTATCTTAAGGACGTCTTCTTGGATGGTCGCATCACCTTGACCAGCGGCATCGTACGCTTTCCTTTGGATGCCAATGACTTTCCTTCCCTCCTCTCCCTTGCCGACAAGGCTCTCTATCGGGGAAAGAGCAAGGGCAAGAACTGTTTCATCATCTATGACAAAATCCTGCATGAATCCATCGACAAGGACTTAAAGAAGAACAAGCTCAACGTCGCCGGTCTCATCCACTTCATCTTCGAGACCTTCGATGACGGAAGCAAGGATTTGGATGAGAGTCTTCTATACACCTCGGAGCTCATCTCCAACTACTATGAGAATGCCATCGTCGAATTTGCTCAGAAGGATGATGTCCATATCCTCTTCAGCGATCTGAGCCAGAAGGACGTCAGGCTCTCCGAGATTCCTTTCCAGGCCTTCCATTTCGAACAGGGCACCTGGTTTATCAGGTTCTCCTTAGACAACATGCTGGAGGGAGAAGGGGATACCCTCCTTGCCAAGAGCCTTGAAAAGACAGGCTGTCGAAGCCTTCTGGCCTTCAAGGTCGTAGGTAAGGACAAGAAGCCGGGTGTCTATATCATCCTAGCCAGAAGAGACAAGATATGGGACGATGACGAGTTCCATATGTATGAAATCAATGCGATGCTCTTCTCTTCTCTCAACAAGCGCTGACTCACCTATAGGAAGCACTTTCAATGTGTTTCCTTTTTTGGTATGTCTATAATCTTTTTGTTTTTATGAAAAAGATCAACACTCAATTGAATATGACAGACGGCTCCATCGCCAAGAAGACGCTTCTCTATGCCTTGCCCGTCCTCTTCAGCGGATGGCTGCAGCTTCTTTATTCCGCAGCCGACTTGATCACCTGCGGAAACTTCGGAAGCGAGCATTCCGTCGGCGCGATATCCGCAACCTCTTCCTTGACCAGTCTCATCATCTCCCTGTTCATGGGATTTTCTGTCGGAGCCAACGTCCTGATAGCCCAGGCTGTCGGAGCCAAGGACAAGGTCAAGGGAGAAAAGATCCTTCAGATGACCTACTTCCTTGGCATCATCTCCTCCATCCTTCTTCTTGTCATCGGTGTCACCTGTTCCAAGTACTTCCTTCTGGCGATGTCGACTCCTGATGACATCATCGATCTCTCCAACACCTACATGACCATCTATTTCATCGGCATCCCCTTCAGCATCATCTATAACTTCGGCGCAGCCCTGATGAGAGGCATGGGTGATACGACCAAGCCTTTCCTCTTCCTTCTCTTCTCCGGTGCCATCAACGTAGGTCTCAACTTCCTCTTCGTCATCGCCTTCAGGATGGATGTGGCAGGCGTTGCCACGACGACCGTCATCTCGGAAGCCATCTCCGCCTTCCTTGTCACCTTCTCTCTTGTCCGTGATAGGAATTCCTTCGTCAACCTCAGGCTGAAAGGCTTTTGTCCCGATGGCAAGGTCATCTCTTCCATCGTCAAGATCGGCATCCCTGCCGGCCTTCAGTCAGCCCTGTTTTCCTTAAGCAACGTCGTCCTTCAGTCAAGCATCAATTCCTTCGGTTCCGATGCCGTTACCGGCACGGGTGCCGAAAGCTCCATAGAATCCTTCTTAAGCAACGGAGTCGATGCCTTTGCCCAGGCTGGCGTCGCCTTCGTCGGGGCAAACTATGGAGCCAAGGACAAGAAGAGGATCACATCCTCCCTAATCTACTCAAGCCTCTATGGACTTCTCTTTTCTGCCATCGCCGGCGTCTTTGTCTATTTCTGTTCCGATATGCTTCTTCACATCTATATCCAGAACGAAGCCGCCATCAGCTATGGAAGAGAAAAACTGAGGATCATCGGTATGACCTATGGCCTA
>JBNMLQ010000049.1:0-11253 GCA_050874925.1 Candidatus Enterosoma sp.
AGAATCCAGGTCGAGCATTCCATCACCGAGGAGATCACCGGCATCGACATCGTCAAGCTGATGATCAAGATCGCAAGCGGCCTTCCCTTGCCTTATAAGCAGGAAGACATCCATTGCAACGGATTTGCCATCGAATGCCGTATCAACGCCGAGGACATCAGCAAGGATTTCCGTCCCCAGGCCGGAAAGATCACCTTCCTCAACCTCCCCGGAGGAAAAGGTGTCCGTATCGATACTGCCGTCTATCCCGGCTATACCATCCCTCCCTTCTATGATTCGATGATCCTGAAGCTGATCGTCCATGGCGAAAACCGTCTGGAATGCATCCGCAAGATGAGGGAAGCCTTGGCTGAGCTCATCATCGAAGGCGTTCCGACGACCATCGAATTCCATTATTATCTGATGCATCACGCAAAATACATTCTCGGCAACTTCACGACCGCCTTCGTCGAAGAAGCCCTCAAGGAGCTAGAGGACAATGTCAAACTCATTCGATAAAAGAAAAGAAGAGCTCAAGGAGTTCAACACTGCTCTCGACAAGCTGCAGATCCGCAAATCGGAGTCCAGTGCACCAAGGGAAGTCCCGGAAGGTTTTCTGGTTGCCTGTCCGCATTGTTCCAAGACCCTTCTCAGCGAAGAATTCTCTTCCAATCTCTATGTCTGCCCAAGCTGTGGATACCACGCAAGGCTCCATGCCAGGGAGAGGCTTCATGAAGTCATGGATGAAGGGTATGAGTTTCTTTTTACCGACCTGAAGGAAAAATATACTTCCTTCCCGGATTACAAGGAAAAACTGGAAAAGGCCAAGGACTCAAGCCAGGATGATGAATCCATCCTTGCCGTAAGAGGAAAGATCAACGGCATCTCCTGTCTTGTCGGTGTCATGGATTCCTATTTCATGATGGGAAGCATGGGAAGCGTCTGCGGAGAAAGAGTGACCCTTCTTGCCGAGACGGCCCTGAAGGAACATAAGCCTCTCATCCTCTTCACCTGCTCGGGCGGAGCCAGGATGCAGGAGGGTGTCATCTCCCTCTTCCAGATGGCCAAGACCAGCCAGGCCATCGGAAAGCTTCGTGAAAAGGAACTTTTCATCGCCGTCCTGACGGATCCGACGACGGGAGGCGTCTCCGCTTCCTTTGCCAGCCTTGCCGACATCACCTTGGCTGAGCCCAAGGCTCTCATCGGCTTTGCCGGAAAGAGAGTCATCGAACAGACCATCAAGGAAACCCTGCCAAAGGATTTCCAGACCGCCGAATTCCTTCTCGCCAAGGGTTACATCGACAACATCGTCGAAAGAAAGGATATGAAGAAAACACTTGCCCTCCTGCTCAAGCTTCATAATTACAGATCATGATTTTAGAAGAAAATGAAATGAAGATAGAAGCCTTGGAAGAAGAGCTTCTCACGTTGAATCCCCAGGACGAAAACTATCAGAAGACGAAGGAAGAACTCAAGAAGCTGAAGATTGAAACCTACTCCAACCTCTCTCCATGGGACCGCGTCTGCATCGCAAGAAGCGACAAGAGAATCAAGTCCAAGGCCCTGATCAGCCATCTTCTGACGGAATTCTATGAGCTTCACGGCGACCAGTATTATAGCGACGACCAGGCCATCATCGCAGGCATCGGGTATCTGGGCAACATGCCTGTCACCGTCCTAGCCCAGGCCAAAGGTTCCGATACCAACGAGAAGATCATGCGCAATTTCGGCATGACCTCTCCCGAAGGCTTCCGCAAGACGCTTCGTCTTGCCAAGGAAGCGGAAAAGTTCCATCGTCCGATCCTTGCCATCGTCGACACTTCCGGTGCCTATCCTGGAAAAGGGGCCGAAGAAAGAGGTCAGGCCCGTGCCATCGCTGAAAACCTCATGGAATTCAGCAAGCTGAGGACACCTATCATCTCCATGGTCCTTTCCGAAGGTGGAAGCGGAGGTGCCCTTGCCCTGACTGTCTCTGACTACATCTACATGTTTGAAAATGCCGTCTACAGCGTCCTTTCTCCCGAAGGCTTCTCAAGCATCCTCTTCAAAGGTTCCATCAAGCCGGAAGAAGCCGTCAACTACATGAAGATGACCAGTCATGACCTGAAGGAGTATGGCATCATCGATGAAATCATCAAGGAACCTTTGGGAGGTCTCAGGTACCTCTCCTTGGAATATGCAAACAATCTGAAGGAGAACCTCCTCCACAAATTCGACGAGCTTTCGAAGCTTGATGAAGAAGAGCTTCTCAAGAGAAGATACGACAAATTCAGAAAGATAGGTAACTGACATGAAAATAGCTTTTTTGTTCGCTGGCCAGGGTGCACAGCAAGTCGGCATGGGAAAGGATTTCTATGACAATCTCATCTCTGCCAGGGATACCTTCGATAAGTTTCCTGAAATCCGTGACCTTTGCTTTTTAGACAAGGATGGTGTGCTCAACCAGACCGCCTTTGCCCAGAAGGCCATGCTTCTGACTTCCTTTGTAATCGCTGACAGTTTAAGAAAGGAAGGAATCCTTCCTGAGTATGTCTGTGGTCTCTCTCTTGGCGAGTATTCGGCCTTGACCTTTGCTGATGTCTGGTCCCTTCAGGATGCTCTGGAAATCATCACAAACCGTGGAAGAATCATGCAGGATGCCCTTCCTCTTGGCACGACCAAGATGGTCGCCGTCCTCAATCTGGATAGAAACAGCATCTTGGATTGTCTGAGCCAAGTCAAGAGCGGTGTCGTTGAAATCGCCAACTACAACTGCCCTGGCCAGATCGTCATCACCGGAGAAAACAAGGCCGTCGATGAAGCTGTCGAGCTTCTCAAGCCAAAGGCAAGAAGATGTGTTCCTTTGAATGTCTCGGGTGCCTTCCATTGTTCTCTTTTGAACCAGGCTGGCAAAGAGCTCAGGACCGTCTTGGACAGATTCAGTCCGAACAAGCCTTCCTACAAGGTTCTCTATAACGTCTCCGGAAAGGAAGAAGCTGCTCCTATCAACGATATCCTCGAAAGACAGATCTGTCATTCCGTCTATTTTGAAGACACCATCGAAAACCTGCTGAAGGATGGTGTCGACACCTTTGTCGAAATCGGCCCTGGCAAGACGCTTTCCAGCTTTGTCAGAAAAACGGCAAAGACACCCATCAATATCATCAATGTCTCTGACTATCCTTCCTTCTTGGAAGCCTTAAAAGTATTGAAGGCCTAAGATGGAATATCCGATTCGTTTTGTCAAGAACCTTCAAGGGTATTCCCTTTTCCATACTAAGGAAATCGATTCGACCAATTCCTACTTCAAAAGGGAATACTCCTATTTCAAGGATAAGAGCCTCCTTGTCGCAGACCACCAGACCTCAGGACGAGGACGCTTCATCCGCAAATGGGAGGACGACGAAAAAGACCTCATCTTTTCCCTCTTGCGGAAGAATGCTTATCGCTATGAGATCCTGATGCCTCTTTCCATCCTGAATGTCACAAGGAAACATCAGATTCCTTCTCTCATCAAATGGCCCAATGACATCTATGTCGAAGACAAGAAGCTTTGCGGAATCCTCATCGAAGACATCTTTGACGGAAACAATCTGCTTTGCCAGGTCATTGGTGTCGGCATCAATTTCCTAGAAAAACCAAGTCTCAATGCCTGCGGTATCTCCTCTTATGATGACATCGATAAGGAAACCCTCTTAGAAGAAATCCTTCTGGAGCTTTCTCTTCTTGAAACAAAATCCTTCGAGGAGAACCTTCATGAATACACACTGAACAACCTCATCTATCATAGGAACATCCTTTTTCACGGACAGGAACTCCTTGTCGACGGCTTTACCAAAGAAGGACACCTTCTATGCCGTGACAAAGATAACAACGAAATCATCATCCGAAGCGATGAAATCAATATCAAGGACAGCTTAAAAAATGAATGATATCATGATCACTTCCGAAATCAGCTATTCGCAGGTCGACTCTGGCATGCATGTCACCTTGACTGCCCTAGCCAAGCTGATTGAAGATGCGACGACGAAATTTCTCATGATGAAGAACCTTTCCGGTGCAGAACTCAACAACATCTATCACGCCATCATCGTCGTCCTCAGAAACCACATCTACTTCCATAAGAGAATCCATCTTGGAGATATCATCCAGGCCAAGGTTGATGTCATCAAGAAGTCAAGTGTCGCCTTCATCTTGAGAACCAATCTGTTCCGCATCTCTGAATATGACCCATCGGTCACCTCCTATATCCAGCTTTCCAGCATCGACATGCAGACAAGAAGGCTGAGAAACCTGGATGACTTCAAGTCCTTCCACAGCCTTGATGTCCTCAAGGAAGACTTCCCTCTGAAAGGTATCTTCAACAAATATACCCAGTACAACAAAGAACCGGAGAAGGAAAGAGAGGTCCTTGTCGAATCCACCGACATCGACTATAGCAACCATCTCAACAACATCTCCTATATCCGTTACTTCCTCAACATGCTCAAAAGCAGAGAGTTGCGCCATCTCCCTTACAAAGAGATGGAAGTCAACTACATCAAGGAAGCAAGGGAAGGAGAAAAGGTCGTCATCGGCTATACCAAGGATGACAACGACATGTACTTCCGCATGCGGGACATGCAGGGAAACATCCTGACAAAAGCAAAAATCACGCTATGAGATAGCGTGATTTTTTTGTTGACATGCTCTTGGTTTGATATTCACAAAGCCCTCTAATACTCCACCCTCTTTGACAAACTTTGGTGCTTGAGTCCACTCATATCAGAGCTTTGCCTGTAAAGGTTCTTGCTCATATAGTAGCATTCCTGATAGGAGTCGGTCCTTTGGGTTTCAAAGGAGGAGATATCATAGACATTGATATCGCTATAGTCTCCTTCATACCTCTTTCCGTTCTTCAATGTGGCTATCGGAAGAGAGAGACTGCTTAAAGGAGAGAAGGATTCCATACCAGGGTCATACTTCTTTCCGTCTTTTTCCTTGAGACAGAAGATATAGGAAGCATCCTCTTGAGAATATAGCTTTCCATACTTCTCAAAGAGAGACTTTGCCTGTTCAAGGGAAGAGGTGTTCATCAGACTTGTCGTATACATATCGGCAAGGAAGGCATCATCCAGATAGACGGAGACCTGGTCGAAGAAGTTGACGCTGTATCCCGTCTTCGGATTCAAGATATGGCTTCGGATCTGGAATTCATCTCCATCCTTCTCGATGAAATAGTTCTCATAATATCCGGAGGTAGACAGGTTGAATCCACCTTGGACGGATATCATGACTTCATAGTCATTATAGACGTTTTTATCTTCCTTCTGTTCCTGATAGGCCGGATTGACATAGCGGATGTTCCAGTTCTTCTTATCCGGCCTTATGCCGCTTGCCTTGATGGAGCTCGTTCCCGAATTCAGGATCATGCAGATGTCGGGATATTCCTTCTTGAAACCATCGACGATCTTTTCCGTGGCATAGCCTTTGGCACATCCTCCCAAAGAGATTTCCAAAGGCCTGATGTTCCCTTTCTCATCCTTTAAGGAATGGAAAAGGACTTCACTTGTCTCAGGATAGAACGTGAGGATATCCTTCATCTCCTCCTGGGTAGGAAGAGATGCGACATAAGAAGCAATCTCCTTCTTTTCTTCCTCAGAGAAGGAAGAAAAGGGAAGGTTTGCCATCTCGGAAAGAGCGAAGTCGAGCTTGGTCTGCTGAGGGTCTCCTTCCATCGACTGGATGCGGGAAATCTTATCTTCATAGATGTCATTGATCTTCCCTAGGAAAATATTGAACGTTCCTTCGCTCTGAAGGGAGAATTCATAGCTTTTCTTCAGAAGATCATATAGATAAGGGTCGACCTGGATCTTCTCATCTTTTCCATAGCTGTCGTTGATGCTCTTGACATTGACAAGAGGTAACCCATCCAAGGTATAGGAATGATGTCTGTCACTCAAAGCATGGTCATACTGCAGCTCGAAGGTAAAGTCATCCTTGATACGCTGAATCTGCTCTGAGGTGTAGTCTCCTTCATGGCAATAGACATTTCCGGATATATATGTATTGAAAGGCATCACAAAGGAGGAATCCGTCAGTTTCAATCTTTCCGTGGATGAGACAGTCGGAAGGTAGACGACCTCGCCAAGGGAGAATACGACCTCCTTAGTAGCGTTCCTGTCGGAACACGAGGCGAGCACAAGAAGCGATGAGAGCAATAGCAGTGGTTTCTTTTTCATGAGATAAAATACGCCAAGATTTCTCCTGGCGTATGCATTATACCAAAAACGGATTACTTAAGATAGGAGCCGGCAAGAAGAGCGATTCTCACCCAGGACGGATATTCGACAAGAGTGGCACCGGTAGGGGTATCGTTGAAGTTCCAGTCCTTGTTTCCGTCAGCATTCTGACCAAAGGAAGGATTCAAAGTCTTGAAATCGATGCCTTCGAAGGACTTTTCGACCTTCTGGATGTTCCATTTCCAATGGGAACCATCCAGGCTCTTTGGATCATCGGCAGTGCTGCTCTTCCAGTAGGTGTTTCCATATTCAGCCTTGGTAGCCGTGGTGAACTGAAGGATGGCAGGTAAGAGTTCCTCACCATTGGCATCGGAAGAGATCTTGACCTGATGTTCGAAGACGGCGTTGTAGAAGTCAGCGCTTCTGGAAACATTGGAAGTGTAATATTCATAGGCATCATTGATGCCGGAGGCAGACCAGCTGGCTGGATCGAACTGGGCGACGGTTTCATCCGTATACGGATTGGCCGTGAAGATGGTTCCATCGACAGACAGATACTTGGCGACCTTTCCCTGGACCGTGCCATAACCCTTGAACTTATAGTCGACGGTCGGATAGGAGACGCTTTCTCCATCCGGAACCATGGCATAGTAACCTAAGAATTCAACCGTCTCGTTGAGGAAGGCCTTCTTGACCTTGTTTTCCTCGTCGCAGACAAGTTCGACCTTGGCGATGCAGGCCTTGTTTCCACCGACCGTGTCGCTGGACATATCCGGAGAATAGGAAACGGCAGCATGGGTCTTGCCCGTGAAAGCCAACTGGGCAAGCTTGACATAGATGGTACCAGCCGTCAAAGTGGCACCGGTATCGACACCATTGACGACCCAGGTGAAGGAAGACTTGCCTTGGCTATCCTTACGAGTCAGCTTCTGGATGGTAGCCGTATCGGCAAGGTTCTTTCCCTTGAGGGCATCCTCAAGCTTGTAGACGTTCCATTTCCACTGGGAACCTTCGATCTGCTTTTCGGACTGGTCGCCGACGACCCAGTAATTGGTATCGGAACTGGCCTTGCTGTAGGTGTTGATGGCGATGGATTCATCCTTCTTGCCATCCTTGTCGGAAGCATAGACATAATTGTTCACCAAGGAATAATAAAGGGAGGCAAGCTTGTCCTGGTTTGCAAGAAGGGCATCCTCATCCTTGGCGAAGTTGGAATAATAGTCGTTGAAGGAATCTTCCCCGTTCTTATAGGTGAATGCACCATCGGCATAGCTGCCGGTCCAGACCTTTCCATCGACAGTGATGTACTTGGCACGATAAGCCATGGACTTTGTTCCCCAGTTGTTGACTTCACCGGAGATGACATTGGCGCCTTCTTTGACGCCGCTCTTGATGGCACCGGTATAGTTGGAGTCGAACTTGACTTCATCGAAATGAGCCTTGACGACCTTATTGTCGGCAACCTGGATTTCAGCACGGATGATGTTCTCGGAATCGACACCATAGGCAACACGGATCTGGACATTGTCAAGGTCATCGAAGACCTGGCCGCCATAGTTGTTTCCGGAACCCGTGGAACTGTCGTCCTGCTTCGTGGATTCATCGCCGGTGCTGTCGGCAGGATTACTTGAAGTATATCCTCTGGCAGTACATCCGACCAAAGACAACACGGCAAGAGCAGACAAGACTAAAACTTTTTTCTTCATTGAACCAATTTCTCCTTTCAGTTGAACCTGAAAATCTTATATTTCAATAAGCGATACCATTATACTAGCTTTTTCAAAAAAATGATAATTCAACAACCTTTTTCGGCATTTGTTTTTCATAATCCGTTATAATGGTGTCCATGGAAAGCGAAAACAGCATCAAAAATCAGCATGACCGATTGAAATTCCAGCCCTTGAAGGACTCTCTTTTGATTCTTTTGGCTGTCTTGATCATCGTTGTCGTCTCCCTTGCAAGCTTCCTTGCCAAGCCAAAAAGCGGAAATGCATGCGTTGAAATCAAATATCAGGATCACCTTCTCTTCGATAAGGATGACAAAGATAGAAGCACGGCCATCTCCTTTCCCTCGGAGGGGGAGAAGAGACTGACCTTCCAGAAAGAGGAGGCCAGCATCTATATTCCTGGTCTTTCGCAGTTTGAATTCCTTTCCGACAGCCTCACCATCACCCTATATAGCGACAAGTCCGTCGAAATCAAGAAGGAAGACATCACCTGTCCCAACCACGACTGTTCCAAGATGGGAAGGGTCTATCAGTCCTATACGCCTATTGTCTGTCTTCCTAACCAGATACAGGTAGTCATCGTCGATCAGAAATACCCGGAGTTCATCAACTGATGAAAACAAAGCGTCTCGTCATCCTGTCCATGCTTGTGGCTCTCAGCGTCATCCTCCATTATGTGGAATCCTTGATTCCTCCTTTTTTGCCAATCGTCGGATTCAGGCTGGGACTCAGCAATCTCATCACCCTCTTTGCCCTCTTCTTCTATGGTGGAGGAAGCTATGTCTTTGTCATGCTCGTGAAAGTCCTTTTGGTCGCCCTCATTTCCTCAGGCTTCTCCATCCAGTTCTTCATGTCCCTGACAGGAAGCATCCTATCGATGCTGATGGCCCTGTTCCTTTATTACGTCCTTCGTTCCAGCATCTATTCAAACAGCATCATGGCAAGTCTCTTCCATACCTTGGGTCAGCTTCTCATGTATGCCATCTTCTTCAACACTTTCTATATCTTCTCCTACCTTGCCATCCTCGGTCCTCTGTCTCTGTTGACCGGTTTATTCAATGCTGTCTTAGTCAAGATACTCATACGCCGGCTTCCGAAGTCCATTCTCAGCGATGAAAAGAGGAGAAGAAGCAGGTAGCGCTTTCTCATCTTGTATACATGTTTTCGTCCAAGAAATTGTTTCTTGACAAAAGTTAGTATAATATAACCAATTTTTGTCCTGTTTTTCTTGCTTTTTTAGCCTTTTGCTCTAGAATTTCACACCTCATTCAAGTAAAATTGTTGAAGAGTTACTTTTTTGTCGTCTATTTTTTATTTTGTTCCATACGAGGAGGTCGTATCATGCCAGAACAATACAAGTCCGTCAAGCCTATCCATCAGGGAGAGAAGAACCCGAGCGAGAAGATCCTCAAGCTCGGCCAGAAGATCACCGATGTCATCCCACACAAAATCAAGGGTGTGACAAGCCAGGATGCCGAATACTGGGGTCTGAAGGAACTCATCACGGATGAAATGGCTGATGTCGCCTTGACCATGAAGGTGAGACATCACTATCCGTTTGAAGAAATCCTGAAGCTCAATCCGAGCTACCAGGACAGACCAGAGGAGCTCAAGAAGCTTCTGGAAGAGATGGCCTACATAGGTCTTCTCGAATTCGATTATGGAAATCAATATAACGATGACGGACCTATCAAGGATGCACCGAGAATCAAGAGGTACATGCTTCCGACCTTCGTTCCAGGAAGTGCCGAATTCCTCAACATGCATCCGGAAGTCTTAAAGGAACATCCTGCCCTTGCTTCCTTCTTTGAAAGAATGACCTTCGTGCCTCTTGCCAAGGTCACCCCGATGATTCCGGAAGGTGGCGACGGTGTCGGCATGCATGTCATTCCTGTCGAAAAAGCCATCTCCATGGAAAGCAAGTCCCTTCCCATCGAACATCTTTCCTATTGGCTGAAGAAATATGACGGACATCTTTCTGCAGGACTATGTTCCTGCCGTGTTTCCAGAGCCGCCCTCAAAGAAGGCTGTGCCGATGACCCGGATGACTGGTGTATCGGTGTCGGCGATATGGCCGACTATTGCGTAGAGACCAACAAAGGTCGTTACATCACCAAGGAAGAAGCCCTGGAAATCTTCCAAAAGAGTGAAAAGAACGGCTTCGTCCATCAGATTACCAACATCGACGGAAAAGACAAGATCATCGGTATCTGCAACTGCGACGTCAAAATCTGCAACGCCTTGAGAACGAGTCTTCTCTTCAATACGCCCAACATGTCCAGATCCGCCTATACCGCCAAAGTCGAACCGACCAAATGCGTCGCCTGCGGCCTTTGCGTCGAGAACTGCCCTGCCGGTGCCGTCAAGCTCGGTCAGAAGCTATGCAAGAAAGACGGAACGAAGCAAAATTATCCAAAGGCTCCGCTTCCGGACAACCTGCCCTGGGGCAAGTATGCCTGGGATGAAGAATACCGTGATACCGCAAGGATGAACGACACCTATGAGACCGGTACGGCTCCATGCAAGGTCGCCTGTCCTGCCCATGTGCCAGTCCAGGGCTATCTCAAGATGGCCCATGAAGGAAAATACAAAGAAGCCCTTGAACTCATCAAGACCCAGAATCCCTTCCCGGCCGTCTGCGGAAGAATCTGCAACAAGAGATGCGAACAGGAATGCACCCGTGCAGGAATCGACAAGGCCGTCAGCATCGATGCCGTCAAGAAGTTCGTTGCCGACTATGACATCCATAGCGAAGACCGTCTCATCCCTGAAAAGATTGTTCCGTCCATCAAGGGAAAGTTCGATGAGAAGATCGCCATCATCGGTGCAGGTCCGGCTGGCCTTTCTGCCGCCTTCTATCTTGCCCAGATGGGATATACCCCGACCGTCTTTGAGAAGAATGCCATGCCTGGTGGCATGCTCATGTACGGCATCCCTTCCTACAAGCTGGAGAAGGATGTCATCGAAGCTGAGATCGACATCATCAAAAAGATGGGTGTCGAAATCAGATGCGGTGTCGAAGTCGGAAAAGACATCACGATCTCCAAACTCAAGGAAGAAGGATACAAAGCCTTCTACGTCGCTATCGGCTGCCAGGGTGGAAAGCGTCCAGGCGTAGCAAACGATGATGCCAAGGGAACCACAATCGCCGTCGACTATCTTCGTGAATCCTTTGAAAAGAAGGAAGAATTCACCGGTGATGTCGTCATCATCGGCGGAGGCAATGTCGCCGTCGACTGTGCAAGGAATGCCCATCGTCTCAAAGCCAACAAGGTCACCATGGTTTCCTTGGAAGACAGGAATACCATGCCGGCAAGCAAGGAAGAGATCGAAGAGACCCTTGAAGA
>JBNMLQ010000050.1:0-11221 GCA_050874925.1 Candidatus Enterosoma sp.
CCTATGCTGACAGTCTTACCTCTGGCGGAGATATGGATATCAAGAACAATATCTTATGAAGAAAAGTATCATCAGAACAATCCTTGCTGTTTTAGCGATTGTCGTGACTTCTTTTGGAGGTGGCCTGCTTTTTGGTTCTGTTGCAAGCCTTTTCTATACTGGCAGAACCAGTCAGAGTCCACAGTATGATGTTGAAAAAGATGGCGCATTGATTTATTCACTCGGGAAGGGTTCTTATTGGGTCAATACAGATTTTTCCGTTCAAATGCGCTATTCAAAAGAGTATGAACCGGATGAAAATATCTATTATGCCTATGTCTATGATGTTGAAAACAATCAAGGCTATCTGAAGGATGAATGTGATAACAGGATTGATGATTCATCTTTTGAGCCGGTTCTTTCTGCTCTTGATGGGAAAGGAAGACTTTTTGACGGGTGCATTGTTATCCAGGACAAAGATCTATTCTTCATGGATGTTCAGATAGAAGAAAGACATTGGATGAACAGCCTATGTGTCTTTGACGGAACAAGAATCAGGTTCGTCAGTGAAATAGGAATTTATTACGATGTAAGCTTTGATGAGCATGTAGGCAGGATCAAGGTCCTTGACAACTTTGTAAGATAATATGAAGAAAGCATTGAAAATCACATTGGAATGCATCCTTGGCTTAGGAAGCTTTGTCATCGCTTATGCCATTCCGTTCATCATCAGGAAAAATAAAAGAAACACTCCTCCATTTGATGTTGAAAAGGATGGGTATGTCCAGGTTGCATTCTATAGGAACAATCGAAGGTTCCAGAGATGCTTTGATTCCAGCCTCACGATGTCTGTCTCTGCAGACGACTTTGAGACAGAAAACTTCGACGTCTTCTATTTCGATGCCAAAAAAGAAACGGATGCACTTGTCGATGCCCATGGCAAACCTTTGGATTCGGATGCGAAGCTGGATGAAATCATGTCGTTATGCAAAAACGAATATAAGAATAACGTTCATTTGACTAAGGAATTCACCATCTATCAGATTGATGTTCATTACGTCGTGACGAATATCATCCAATCCTCTGAAGGAGTGTTGTTGTATTTCTATGAGAATGAAAGATGGGCTCATCCTGTCGGTTTTATCGATGCTTCCTTTGCCTGTGGCTTCCGATATTTGAAATAGTCATCCAGGTCTAAATGAATTCGTCGATTCACTTTCGGTTGTTATGATTGAAAGCATTATTTAAGATAAAAAGCAGGCACCAATCTTGGTGCCTGTTTGAAATCGTATCTATTTGTCATACGTCTCACCACGGATGATCTTGAAGCTTCTATAGACCTGTTCGACACAGAGAAGCAAAGCCATATAATGAGTGAAGGTGAAGTCGGAAAGAGAGAAGGAGAAATCTGCTCTCTTCCTTAAGGAATCATCCATTCCATAGGAAGAGCCGAAGAGGAAGACCAGGTTTCCGTTTCTGGACGTAGCCTCTTTGATCTTCAAGGCAAATTCCTGGGTATCCATCTTCTTCCCATGGATGTCGACCAAAAAGAGGTATTCATCCTGACGTATCACCTTCAAGGCTCTTCGGGCTTCTGTTTCAAGTGCTTTCTGGATATCGTAAGAAGAAGGATCCTCGGAAAGAGATTCTTCAGGAAGATAGGAAAGACTTACCTTGGCAAAGCGGGAAAGCCGCTTCAGGTATTCGTTGACACCGTCCTGGATATATTTTTCCCGGCATTTTCCGGGAATGAGGAAACGGATGTTCATCTTCCGCCCTTCGTTTCTTTTTTGTCGCTGGCACAGCAGAGGATGCATTCCGGAAGATAGCCAAGCTGTGTCATCATCACGCTTTCGAAGGTGCTGATAGCCAGAGTCGGGGTGTTGCATTCATCCGAAAGATGGGAAAGGATCACTTCCTTGGTGTCTTTGGTGACGAACCTGCTCAGATAGCAGGCACTGTCGGTGTTGCTTAGATGACCGGTGTCGGAGATGATTCTCCGGATGAGATAATCCGGCCTTTTGGATTCATAGAGCATCTTGGCATCGTGGTTGGATTCAAAGATGTAATAGGTTCTGCCTTCCAGATAGGGAAAGTCCTTTTCGGGGATGAATCCGGTATCGGTGACATAGCAGAGGGTCTCTTCTCTGTCGTCGATGAGGTAAGCCATGGTATTCGGGCAGTCGTGGGACATAGGAAGTGCTGTGATGGTGAATCCATCGATATGAAATTCCTGGAAGGCGGTGACAAGATGCTTCTTGTTAATCAGGGATGTGAACTTTGGAATCTTTGGCTGTGGAGAATAGACTTTATCTATCGGTGCATTGAATAGGTCGCTGGCGTGGTCGCTGTGGGTGTGGGTGATGAAAAAGGCAGAGATGTCATCAAAGGCAAGCCCGTATTCCTTTAAGGCTTCATTGACTCTTTTCTTTGAAATGCCGAAATCCAAAAGAAGAGCCTTGCCATGGGAAATGACAAGGGTGCTGTTTCCCTTTGAACCGGAGGAAATGACATCAAAAAGCATCAGAAGCCCTCCGTCTGGTCCTCTTGCAGGACCGTGAAGTTGCAGTGCTCCTTGTCAAAGATATAGTTGATGGTTCCGGTAGAACCGTTACGGTTCTTGATGAGGATGACGCTGACCTTGCTCTCGCTTGTACTCTCGCTTGGGTCTTCCGGAAGGCTATCCTCATCGGAGGAATCCTTTCCCATACCCTGTTGCTTGGTATAGTAGTCGGGACGATAGAGCATGAAGATCATATCGGCATCCTGTTCGATGGCACCGGAATCACGGATATCGGAAATCTGAGGCGTATGGTTGTCTCTTTTTTCGCTGTCTCTGGATAGCTGGGTGAGGGCGATGACGGGTACTTCAAGCTGTCTTGCCATCTGTTTGATTTGACGCGAAATGTCGGCGACGACCTGCTGACGGTTGTCATTTCCGCCAGGACCGGTGATAAGGCCAAGGTAGTCGATGGCAATCAAGGCGACGTCCTGCTTCTTGATTTCACGGATCTGGTTCTGCAGTTTTTTGCACTTAGTGGAGATATCCATCATCTTGGAACCGGGGTTGTCATCGATGTAGAAGGGTAAGGAGACAAGTTCATCAAGACCGCGCTGAAGTTTCTTGACCTTGGCGGCAAGTTCGCTGTCACCATGGGTGTCGACAAGAAGATGCTGCTTGGTGGACCCCTGACGGAATTCCATCGAGTTGATTTCATCCGTGGACAGGCCTGAGGCCAGAGTAAGAAGACGCAAGGCGATGGATTCGGCAGACATTTCCAGGGAGAAGAAGATGACTGGTTTTTTCTTTTTGGAAACGTTGTAAAGAAGGTTCAGGGCAAAGGCAGTCTTTCCGACGCTAGGTCTTGCACCGATGACGATCATGTCCCCCTTGTGCCAGCCTTTGGTATAGAAGTCCATCTTGTCATAACCCGTGGCAATACCGGTGACGCCGTTAGCCTTGATACCGTTTTTCTGGAATTCCTCAGTCTGCTTGACCAGCTTCTTGACGACGTCATCGCTGACCTGGTCGAGGGATTTGGCTTCGGCAACGTTTCTTTGCTGGGATATCTCAAGAATGTCATCGGCACTTTTTCCGATGAAATCGGAGATGTCGGTTATCGGTTTGTTCTTGGCATCATCCATGATGTTGCTCAGCTTGTTCAAAAAGCGGTTGAGCAAGGATTTTTCCTTGACGGTGGTGATATAGTTTTCGACCGGAGCGATGCGGACCGTCTTTTCCAGGATGGTCTGGATGTAGTCATCCCCGCCAATGCTGTCATAGAGCTTGGAATTCTTCAGCTCTTCGGTGACGCTGGACAGGTCGACGCTTCGACCCTTCTGTTGGGCCGCGATGCAGGAGGAGAAGACGGCCTTGTTTCTTCCATCGCAAAAATCATCCGGAACCAGATGCTGGGAGACGGTGAGCATGCAGTCTCCAGTGGTGTCCATCAGGATGTTTCCGAGAATGGAAATCTCATCGAGCTGAAGACTGCTGTTATCGGAAATATCGGCCATCTCTATTTCTTTTCCTTGAGGGAGACGTGGATTCTGATTTCACCGATGACGCCATTGAAGATGTCGACTTTCAAAGTGGTGAGGCCGAAGCCGTTGATGATGACGTCCTTTTCGACAATCTGAGACTTGTCGAAGCGGATGTCATAGTCCTTCTTCAGGGCTTCAAGGATCTTCTTGAAGGAGACGGTGCCGATCATCTCGCCTCTCCTTCCTGCACTGGCAGAGAATTCAAGCGTGATGGTCTTGAGCTTTTCGGCAAGGACTTTGGCTTCTTCGGTCTTGCGGAGAATCTCTTTTCTTTCCTCTTCCTGTTCGAGGGCATACTGCCTCTGTGCCTCAGCCGTATAGAGTACGGCAAAGCCGTTGGGAATCAGGTAGTTTGCCCCATATCCGTCGGAAACTTCGACGATTTCGCCTTTCTTTCCGACCTTACGCAAATCTTTCTTCATTAAGACTTTCATGATTATTCTCCTTTCTTTTCGTCCTCGGGATTGAGCTTGGCATCCTCGAGGTAATCATCAAGCACTTTCAAGAGTGCCGTATTGAGTTCGTCGACCGTCATATTCTCCTTGACACAGGCAGCTGCGGCAAGGTGTCCGCCTCCGCCGAGCTTTTCCATGAGTAGCTGGACGGAGACCGTCGAGTCGCTCCTTGCGGAAATCTTGACCTTGGTCGGGCTGATCCTGCCGATGCAGAAGCTGCAATAGACGCCACGTATGTTCATCGCCTCATTGGCGACGATGGCAAGCATCGCATCATCGACTTTGTCGTTGTCCGGACTCACGGCGACAAGGACACCATAGTGAGGCATGACGGCCCTGTTGAGGATGGATACCTTCTGGCGGTAGTTCTCAAAGTCATCCTTGAGATAGTCGGAGACCTTGAGGGCGTTGGCCCTGGCGTTCTTGAGCTGGGCGGAAGCATCGAAGGTGTTGGTCGTCGCATGTTCCTTGAAGAATCTCGTATCAAGGCAGATGCCGGCAAAGAGGAAGGTTGCCGTCCTTTCATCGATGTTGATCTTCTTCTCGTTGAAGGTGATGAACATCGTGACGATTTCCGATGCGCTGGAGGCACTGGTGTCGATGTAGTCCCACCTTGTATTCTCGATGGTCCTGGCGTTCGGCCTGTGATGGTCGATGACGACGACTTCATGGCATTTGTTGAAGAGGTCACGGAAGATGGATAATCCTGGGTCATTATGGTCCGTGCACAAAAGCAAGGTCTCTTTTCCGTGGATTTCGGCATCGACGTTCTTCATGTTGACGAAGATTTCATCCATCTCTTCCTTGGTATATTCGCTTTCGACGGCGATTCTGACATGGGATTCGATATGTTGCTCTTCCCAGCAGATCCTGGCCGGGATGTTGAAGCTTCGACAGACGAGGTAGAGACCGAGGGCCGAACCGATGGCATCGAAGTCAGCATTGTCATGTGGCATGATGATGACGTTCTTGTAGTTGCAGAGGATCTTGGTGAAGGCGGTGGAATTGGTTCTCAGCTTGACTCTGTTGCGGCTAGGCTGGAGTTCCGTCTTGCCTCCGATGAAGATGAGCTGGCTGTCAAACGGCTGGATGACGGCCTGGTCACCGCCTCTGGAGAGGGCGACATCAAGAGCATTTGAGGCAAGTTCGGCATTCTTCGGATAGTCATCCGGGAAGCCATAGGCGACACCGATGGAGATGGTGAATCCGTTCTGGTATTCTTTCCTGACCTCGTCGATGATGGAAAACTTGTCAAGCTGCATCTGATCGAACTGCTTCATCGTGGTGATGAAGAGGTAGCGGTCATCCTTGATCCTTCTGATGAAGCAATGGTATTTGGCGGCAAAGTTGGAAATCAGCTTCCTGACGTCGGTCAGCATGTCGGTGAATCTTGTTTCATCGCTGATGTTGAGCTGCACATCGGAATAGTTGTCGATGCATAGATAGCCTATGACCGGTGCTTCGTTCTTCTTGGCATCGACCAAGGCCTCGTATTTCGAGATATCCTTGAAGATGTAGAGATGGGCTTCCTTGAGGTATTCGACCCGGTAGATATGGTTCTCCGAGGTGACACGGATGGAATCGACCTGCTTCTTGGGGTCGCTGAACTGGTAGGTTTCCGGGAAGCTCTTCTTGATGTCGGTGTCGACGATGTCCTTGAAACGGTTACCCAAAAAGTCGTTGACCCAGACGATGTTGTCATCATGGTCGCATACGACAAGGCCGATTTCACCGAACTGGTAGGCTTCGGAGATGTCGTTTCCGATGATTTCGGCAGCCCTGAGTTCGGATTTGCCTTTTTTCTTCGTCAGGATGAGGTTGAAGACAAAGACGGAGATGAAATCAAAAACGATAAAGAAGGACGTGAGGGCGATAAGAGTGATGAAATAATAGGGAAAGTCCGGCACGTAGTAGTATAAGACGATCAGCGTACCTAAGCCGATAGCCTCAAGAAAGAGAGCGATGGTGAGCCATTTGCGTTGGAGAAGTAAGATTCTGTTCATGTCCGCCTCCTAAAGAAGATAGATAAATTATAATTTAATTGTACTTATAAATAAAGTCTTGCAATTTCCTAGTGGGTGATTTTGCCCTTGTTGTAATGGTCCATCAGGATGAGGCCGCTGATTTTTCTGACTTTAGCATTCCTGACAAGCTTCAGGCATTCCCTGAAGGTGCTTCCGCTTGTCATGACATCGTCAAAAAGGACGACATGCCTTCCTATCAGCTTTTCAGCCTCCTTTCCGAGATAGATTCCCTTGTCCTGGAATCGATGGGAGCCTTTCTGTGTCTTCTGCTCTATGTCATCATCTCTTTCAAAGACGGAAAGATAATTCAAGTGACTGGCCTTGAGCATCTCTTCGAGGTGGGCAAAGCCTCTTCTCTGAATCCTCTTTTTGCTGCTTGGAAGAGGAAGGAAAACGGAATCGGGAAACATCAGTCGGATGAAGGGTAGGAAGATATAAAGGAAACAGCCGGCAAGCTCGATGTCGCCATACTCCTTGTAATTCATCAGCAGTGATTTTAGATAACCGTCGTATTCTGATAGGAACAGGATTGGAATATCAAATATTCTTCTTATTTCCAACTTTTTGATGATTTCAGAAATGCATTCATCGCATAGCAGGGGTTCTCTTTCCAACAGGTTCCGGATGGGAGACGTTTTCATCTCCTTCATGCAGGCCTTACAGTAGATGTGCTTTTCGATTGTATCTTTTGATTTCATAGATGGCCTCTTCAATCTCCGGATTGCTTTCCCTTCCTAGGAAGATGACATCTCCGTCCCTGGCATCCATCTTCCTTCCTGCCCTTCCGGCAATCTGAATCAATGTTGCGGAATCATAGATGTCGTTGTCGGCCATATAGACGATGACCTGGAGATTCTTGACCGTGACGCCTCTTTCCAGGATGGAGGTTGTGACGAGGTAATCCAACTCATGGGTCTTGAACTTCTCGATGTCGAGCCTTCTTGAATCTTCCTTGGAGGAGACGAATGCACCGTTTGGATAAAAACGTCTTAAGAAGAAGAACAGGTTTCTTCCTTCTTCGATCTCAGGAGAGAAGACAAAGACCGGTTTTCTTTCTTCCTGGTATTTCTTCAGCAATCGGAGAACGGCTACCTTCTGGAGAATCGAACTGTGTTGGATGAAGACTGGCTCGGGAAGCTTTCCTTTATGGTATCTTTCAAAGAGGGAGACGACTTCCCCGTTGTCTCTTTCGATATGTTCGATGTCGCTTTTCGACGGGGTTGCCGAAAGAAGGACATAATTGCCTCTCACGGCATCATAAAAGAAATGGTTCAGGACATCGTTGCCCTTGTAGGGAAAGGCATCGATTTCATCCAGAATCAAAAGATCGAAATACTGTCGGTAGCGATAGAGCTGGTGGGTGGTAAGAAGGATGATGTCTCCTTCCAAGGAAAACGTATGTCCGCCGTATACGGAGATGACCTCGGCCTCTGGGAAGGCTTCCTTGATTCGTGGAAGCAGGTCGATGACGACATCTTTCCTTGGAGTGGCAAAGCCGACATGTCCTCTTTTTTTCAAGGCGTTTTCCATCGCCTGATAGACAAGCTCGGTCTTTCCTGCCCCGGTGACGGCATGGATGAGCACGTTTCTTTTTTGACTGAGTATGCTCACGACCTTGTCGGATACTTCTTTCTGCTTGTCGCTCAAAGGATATTTCAGAGACAATCCAAGTCCTTCCTTGCATACGAAAGAAGTATCGGCCAGGTTTCCTTGGAAGGAGATACATTTCCTGCAGTATCTTTTTCCGTTCCTGATTCCGGTAAAACGCAAGTCTTCGTTACCACATCTCTCGCATCTGAATTTTTCCATCTCACCATATATTGTGATGAGAGACGGGTTTTATTCCATGAATGTGTATTTTATTTTGAAAGACAGTCCGTCATCTTTCATTCCCTTGAAAGTAAGACAACTGCCTTCTTTTACGAAAATATCCAGCTTTTCTTCAAAAAGGCACTCTTTTTCATAATTCATCTCAAAAGTATGGATGCTCTTTTCGGGAAGATGATCTTTCAGGATATCGAAGTAGACGGTGTTGTTCATGTGACCGTTTTCGTCGATGTCCTGCTTCCCTACCTGATAGGTGTCACACTTGACAAAGCCATCTTCCTCAAGAGGAAAGTTCCCTAGTGTCTCTTCTGTCAATGGCTTGACGTCTTTCAGGTTTGGTATTTCTTTTTCAATCCTGTCACGGAAGGCTTTGGCTGTTTTCAGTCTTCTTGTCTTGCTGTCCATGAGGACCCAAAGGGAGATGAGATAGAAGCAGACTTCTTTGTCTTCATCAAGCAGATAGCAGTAGCGATATAGCTGAAGAGGACCTGGGTAGGTCGGGAAGGTGACCATGGTGTAATGTCTTCCTGCTTCTAATTCTTTTAGGAAGTAACCCTTATAACGCAATACGACATAGAAGAAGGAATTCTCTTTTTCGAATTCCTCTCCCATGCCAAGCCTGTCGATCTGTCTTGTCGCAAGACTTTGGAAATGATGGATGAGATCCTTTAGGTCGACATGGCCTTTGCTGTCAAAGGATGGAACAAAGTCTACCTTTTCAAAGGAAGGATTCTCTTTGCTGATGTCAGGCAAGTTCATGTTTGATGAGGTACTCCTTCAAAGACGGATATCCGTCTGTTTCAACATAAGGAAAGTCCGTGTCGATGGATAGACTTTCCATGATGTGCAATTGTTTCTCTTTCTGCTTCTTCCAGTCAAGGAAGCAGGAGATGGCAAAGCCGGCTTTATAGGAACCATAGGCATCCTGAAGAAGCTTGTCACCAACATACATGGATGATGTGATTTCCTTGCCAGCCATCTTCACCCCTGTCTGGAAGAAAAGCGGATTTGGCTTCTTCACCCCGATTTCACTGGAGGCCAGGACGATGGCAAAATGACGTTCCGGATAGAATTTATTCAACAATGCAAGAGTATCTTCCTTGTCATATACGGTATTGGTAAGACAGCCGAAGGGAATATCCCTGCTTTGAAGGAACTTCAGGAAATCATCAGCTCCCTGAACCTGACTCGGGGCAAGTTCAGTAAGGATCTCATGAGTGCATGTTTCCAAGGGACAATCCAATCGGATATGAAAATATTCCTTGACCAGCCTCAGGATCTGAAGGATGGTCAGTTCATAATCAAGATGGGCCTGGTAATATGCGTGGAAGAAGTCATCCGTGAATCGGAAGACTACCTCTTCGTCAAAATCCTCTTTGTTGATCGCATGCTTCATAAGGCTGTTGATGTTCCACTTCTTGTCAGGATCATGGAATTCCAAAAGAGTGTCCCAACAGTCAAAGAAGACGGCTTGAAGTTTATTGGCCATATAGATAGAATCTCCTGTTTTTTATTTTACCATGTTTTGCCAAGAGAATGATGAAATGAATGGAAAACGTGGAAAATAAAATAAAAAGAGAAACAAACAACTTTTATCTATAAGTATGTGCATGTTTTGTTTGCCTCTGCTTTGCACCAAACGATTGCTGATTTCTTTCGTTTTTCTTGCTTTTTTCTTCTTCACTTCGCTAAAATATTTCCGATGAGCTTGATAATTCAATTCCATTGAATAGCACACAGAAAAGCCTGCTGATTATTCAATAACGGCAGGTTTTTTCTTTTGCCGGGCACCTTGATATGAGCATATAGGGAATATCAAAAGTTGTTTCTAAGGATTTGTGGTTATATATCAAGAAAATTCTTGTATCTACACTTTTGTTGGTGTTAAACTATCTACAAATGTAAGGAATTTTGTATTCCTTTCAAATGGAGGATTCAAAAATGGCACAGACAAAGGAGAAGACAAAAGCCAAAAAGAGCGTAGCCATCAGGGTGATCAACATTCTGTTCATCATCGCCCTGGTCGTTGCCATCGTCGTTCCGATTCTTATGGTGACCCCGGTCGCTACATCCATCAAGGCAACCTTGAAGGAGACTTCCTGGGCCAAGGATTGGGCCGCTGCACTCAACAGCTGGATGAAATGGCATGTCGTAAAGGTATTCAACCTTCCTACGACTTTCAGAGGACACGGAGTCACCTTCACTTCATGCTTGTATCTCTATGCTATTTATTTTGGTACCATGTTCTCTCTCTTCATGTGGTATCTGCCGTTTGTCATTCATCATAGAAACAAGGTCAAGGGCAAGAACCAGGCCTGGAGGAAGGTTGTCAACTGGACATGCTTCGGACTTCTTACCTGCGTCTTCCTTGCCGTCGCTTCTGCTTTCTTCTCCGGACGTCTTATCAAGGACTTCGGTGCAGCCTATAAATGGGTCATTGATTTAGGTGCCCAGTGGTGCAGGCTCTTTGCTCCTGCCAAGGGATCTTCGCCAAAGGGTGTTCTCAATGTCCTGGTTATCGAACGCATCAGCAACAACCATTATGCCTGGGCGCTTATCTGGTTCTATGTGATGCTTGTCCTGTTTGAGTTCATCTGCCTTGTCGTTGCCTCTGTTGGAAAAGCCAGCAAGGTCACTCAAGTCAAGGAAGCCCCGACTCCTGTTGCCGTTGACGAAGATAAAGTTCAAACCCCTGCTCCGATTCAGCAGCCTGTGCCGGTTGCCGCTGCCGAAGAAAGCAAGCTTATTCCGACCATCCGTGAAGTCGCCTTGCTGGATGCTTTGAATCCTTTATATGAGACGAAGATCGAAGTCCTTCCTGACATCGAAGAAAAGAAGGAAGAAGACCTCTCCAATCTCAGACCTGTCAATGAAGAAGCCTTGGATGAAGCC
>JBNMLQ010000051.1:0-11150 GCA_050874925.1 Candidatus Enterosoma sp.
AATCAATATTTTTTTATAAAAAGTAAAATATAACGATTAAATTTTATTCTTTTGTAGTATCTAGAAAAGACCTGAATGCGCTTTCAAAAGGCTTCCTTGAATACAGTTTTGGCATCCTTGCAATATTCCTGAATTCTCTTGAAGCAGTCAGCCAAAGGAAAGCCGTCGACCAAAGTGTGGGATACGGTGATGTTCAGTGTCAGATGGTAGTGCCCGTCTGCTTCAATCCTATATCGGTCCCAACAGATCCTTGGTACGCTCAAGGAGTCATAGTCCCCTGCCGGTGTCGGATGGGTCATACCCTTGATGGACAGGATGGGAATGCAGGTCGTATAGAGGACGTTGGGAAGCTTGCAGACAGGAAACCTATCAAGTTCATCGCTGATGGGAAGGTGTTTGACCTCTGAAATGGTATCTTCGACCCTCTTATAGAATTCCTTGAAATCCCAGGTCATCTGGCATCCTGCGTTCTGATAGATGCCAAAGTCAGTCATGACCGTGAACGTCGGTTCGATTTCGTCATAGAGATATATCTTTCCCTTTTCTTCACGAAGGCGCATCTCGGGAACGTCCTTGACAGCCTTCAGGATGGCGAAATAGAAGTAAGGAAAGAAGGAATGATGCCTTTCTTTGGCAAGTCTAGCGACGGCATCGACATCGATGTCGACATTAAAGCCATAGGTCGGATCGGCAAACTTATGGAAGCAGAGGTATTGGTTTCTCTTGGGATAGGTCTTTAAATCAATTTCGGTTTTCATGATAAGTCAATTGTAATGTTTTTGGATGAAAAAGCAATCCTGCCATGAAGAAGTCGTTCTTTGAAATGCCAAATGCAAATAAAACATTTGTAAATAAAGCCCTTTTTATACAATTTTTACATTTGGTTGAAATGATTTTACGTTTAGAGTTGATTATAAAAAGGCCTGTCCGTAAAATAAATCCGTTATGGACACAGCAACATTGATTAAAGACATTCTGTTGATTGTCGGCGCCTTAGGTGCTTTTCTGGTCGGTATGGAAATTCTTCAGTCCGCAACGGAGAAGCTGGCAACGACCGGTCTGAAGAAACTGTTTGCCAAGACGAGTAAGAATCCTTTTGTCGGCATGGGTATCGGCACCCTTGCCACCATGATCATGCAATCTTCCGGTGCGACGACCGTCATGGTTGTAGGTTTTGTCAATGCCGGCGTCATGTCTTTGGCCCAGGCAACGGCCTACATCATGGGAGCTAACATCGGTACGACCATCACGGCGCAGATTGTCGCTCTTGCGAATCTTCCGATTTCACAGGTCATGATTGCCTTGACCTTGGTCGGAGTGCTGATGAAGATGATCTTTGCCAAGAAATACGAAAAGGTCGCTGACTGCGGAACGCTCATCATCGGTCTCGGTCTGTTGTTCCTAGGCTTGGAAGTGATGACGCTATATATGAAGGACATCATCGATTCCAGCTCAGTGTTCAAAGACTTCCTGACAGAGTTGGACAATCCTTTCCTGCTTCTTTTTATCGGCATCATCTCCACAGCTGCAGTCCAGTCTTCAAGTGCCATCACATCCATCGTCATCGCCATGGCGATGGCAGGTGCGGTCGTCGGTGGCGGAGGAAACGGCGTTCTGTTTTTGATCCTTGGAACCAACATCGGTTCTACGGCCACGGCCCTACTTTCAGCCATCGGTTCTACGACCAACGGAAAAAGAGCTGCCGTCATCCACTTCTTATTCAATGTCTTCGGCTCTATACTCTTCTTCATCATCCTGATTCTCATCCCGAAGTTCAATGAGGAAACGTTCAACAAATGGTTTGCCGGAAGTCCTCAGACAGCCATCGCCATGTTCCATACGTTCTTCAACGTCGTCTGCACCATCATCTTCTTCCCCTTCATCAAGGTCTTTGTCAAACTTGCGACCCTCATCATTCCGGAGAAAAAGGATGGAGAGGAAAATGTCAACGATCTTATCGATGAACGCTTTTTGAAGAATACGGCTATCGCTTACGCCCAAGCTGTTCGTTACTATCATCAGATTGCCAAGAAATCTCTTATGGATTTGAACCTTGCCATCGATGCCTTTGTGAATCGGGATATCGGCAAGAAACAGGAAATCGACGAAATACAAAATGATGTTCTTCGCATGTCGAGGAATTTGACCGAGTTCATTGTCAAAATCCAGGCTTTAGGCGTTGCTGAAGAAGTCTATTCAAGGCTGAGCAAGATGCAGCTTGACATTGCCGACCTTATCCGTCTTACCGAAGTTGCCGACAACATTGCCGGCTATACCAATCATGAAGTCAATGAGAACCTTGTCTTTTCCGATGTTGTCTTCAAGCAGCTTTCTGAGATGAAGGCACTTTTGAACGAGCAGTTTAGGAATACCGAACTCATCGTTGAGAATCCTTCTCTTGAACTTCTTGAGAAGACAAGCAAGGTCGAGGATGACATCGATAATCTGAGAACCAAGATGGTCAATGACCATATGGCCAGACTCTCCAAAGGTGAATGCAAGCCACAGAATTCCAACGTCTTTGTCAATCTTGTCGGAAATCTGGAACGTTGCGGCGACCATTTCAACTTCATCTGCGAAAGAGCTTGTTCTACAATCTCCGAGGCAACCAGTGCCCACGCCTAAATAAAGAAAATACCCTTTGCTCTTCCTTCATATCTATTGTCGTCTAGTTTTGAAGCGACATGCTTCAGGAGGTTTGGTTCTATATGAAATGCCCTTATTGTAACGAAGAAATCGAAGATGGAGCTTCATTCTGCTCGCAATGCGGGAAGAAGCTTCTTGATGGAAAACAGGAAGATGGAAAAGGATTCCATGACCTTCTTTTCCTTGGCCTAAGCTGGGCGTTTATGATTTCTCCTATCGTTTCTCTTTGCCTTGCCACCTTCTGCTGTATCCGTTCCTTTCCGGACAGCTCGAAGAACAGGGATTCCAGAGATGCCTTCATCCTATCCATTCCTGCCATCGTATGTGCTGTGATCTTGCTCCTTTTTTCCATCATCCGAGTGGTCCAGACCATCCGGGAAGGAGGGATACCAGGTCTTTCCTAAAGGTCTTCATTGTAAGGCCTTTTTTCTTTCTTGTAGATAGGAATACATCTCAGGTATAATGAAGGAAGTAAAGGGGAAACGTCTATGAATGTCTATCAGCCTGAGTTCATTTCATCTCATCTGAAAGTATTCCTTCCTTTCTTCCTTCTTGTTTATCTTGCGATATCTGTTTTGGAAGTCATCTTTGCCTATCAGGAAAAGGAAAATTGGCGTAAAAGGGTCAAACCCTTCTGCCTCTTTTCTGCTGGTATCATGATGGCTATCCTTTTTCCAACGGAATGGTTTCTCTATGTAGGATGCCTTTTTGGCATGGTCGGAGATATCTTCTTTCTCTTTAAAGACAAAAAGTGGTGTGTCCTATGCGGAATGATGTCTTTCTTTTTGAACCATCTTTTTTATATCCTTGAAATCGGGAAATGCCTCGCCTTTGAAGGAAAACTCGATTCAGTCTTTTTTGTAAGCATATCGATCGTCTGTATCATCCTTCTTGTCTGTTCCTTCTTCGGTATCAGGAAGGTGCTTCATATCGATTCTGTCCTGACTGTCTTCGGCTCTTTCTATATGACTATTCTGGTCATGGATTGCATGATGAATATGGTGGCCTTTCTGATGCTAGGTGGATTCTTCATCTATGGATTTTTCGGCCTTGTGTTGTTTATCGTTTCAGATTCCATCCTTTCCTATTCGATGTTCATCAAGGATTTTCCGCGCAGGGACTTCTATATCATGTCTACGTATCTTCTGGCACAGCTGCTCTTTCTTTTTTCGATGACGTTTGTTCTTATTTGAAATCAGTAACAGCAAAGATAATCAACGGAATTTATCGGAATGGTCAATATCTTTTTGAATATTGTTGTTCTTATAAACTTATAGTGGATTTTTCGAAATGTAACCGCTATAATGCCACTAATTGTTTAAGGAGAACAAGAATATGGAACTTAAAAAGGTTGTTGTCGCCGGTGGCGGTGTCCTCGGAAGCCAGATTGCCTTCCAGGCAGCCTATTGTGGTTTTGATGTGACGATCTGGCTCAGAAGCGAATCGAGCATCACCAGGACGAAGCCGAAGATCGATCATCTCAAGGAAACGTATCTTGAGGCGATTGAAAAGATGAAGGATGTTGATGAGAATTCTCCTCTTTGGTGCCGTGGTCTTGTCTTTGAAAACGGCTTTGACCATGATGATGCCGTCAAGAGAACGCTGGAAGCCTATTCCGGACTGAAGCTTGAACTCGATTTGAAGAAAGCCTGCGAAGATGCCGACATCGTCATCGAATCCATGGCTGAGGACTGCAAGGCCAAGATTGATTTCTATAAGAAGCTTGCTCCTGTCCTTCCCAAGAAGACCATCCTTGTCACCAATTCCTCTACGCTTCTTCCAAGTCAGTTTGCCAAGTATACCGGAAGACCGAACATGTATCTTTCTTTGCACTTCGCCAATTCCATCTGGAAGAACAATACGGCTGAAGTCATGTCTCAGCCTGAGACTGAACAGAAGTATTTTGATGCCGTGATGCAGTTTGCCAATGACATCCACATGATCGGACTTCCTGTCCTGAAGGAGAAAAATGGTTATCTTCTCAACTCCATGCTTGTCCCCTTCCTTCTTTCCGGATTGGATCTCTATGCCAACGGTATTTCCGACCCTAAGAGCATCGATACGGCCTGGAAGAGGGGAACCGGCTCTCCTAAAGGCCCGTTTGAAATCTTTGATACCGTCGGACTCAAGACTGCCTATAACATCGTCAGCCAGTATCAGAAGGTCCCTGGTTTCTTCTCACCTCTTCTCAAGAAGATGATGATGCCTTATAATTTCAAGGCTATGGAGAAGATCCTCAGCAAGTATATCCAGGAAGGAAAGCTTGGTATGTCTACTGGGGAAGGATTCTATAAATACGACAAGTAAAGAACTGCTGCAGGGAAACCTGCAGTATTTCTTTTGCAAGTGAGTTAGAAATAACTAACTTTATTCTTGACATTCTCTTTTCTTGCTTCTAGTATTTACCTGTGATTGATTTTCGGAGGTAATGAACATGAATGCAGCAATGGTATCTGTCATATCCCTTTCGATGATATTCCTGGCAACGACATTTGGTTCGTCGCTGGTCTTTTTCTTCCGTAAGGGATTCTCTGACAAGGTCGGCAACATGATTCTTGGCTTTGCCGGAGGTATCATGGTTTCAGCTAGTTTCTTCGGCCTTCTCCTTCCTTCGATTGAGGAAAGCAAGGAACTCTTTCCTGATTTCAGCTATCTTGCTCCGATTGCCGGATTTCTGATTGGTGGGGTCTTGCTCTATATCTTAGATAAGGTCGTGCCTCATTTCCACAAATCGACAGGAGTGGAGGAGGGAAGAACATCTCCTTTAGGAAAGAACATCAAGTTCTTCCTGGCTGTGACCATGCATAATATTC
This sequence comes from Candidatus Enterosoma sp., assembly GCA_050874925.1. Classification (GTDB taxonomy): domain Bacteria; phylum Bacillota_I; class Bacilli_A; order RFN20; family CAG-288; genus Enterosoma. The sequence continues at coordinate 5,460 of JBNMLQ010000051.1, forward strand.
CTGAAGGTTTGTCTGTCGGCTTTGCCTGTGGCCTTGCCTTGAAGGGCGGAGAAGCCTCCTTGATCTCTTCTTGCCTGTCTTTGGCTATCGGTATTGCTATCCAGAACATTCCTGAAGGAGCTGCTGTCAGCATACCCTTGTTTTCGGATGGCATGGGCAAGACGAAGAGCTTTCTCTTCGGAACGGCCAGCGGTGTCGTCGAACCTATCTTTGGCATATGCGGCCTCTTTTTGGCCCAGCTCAGCTTCATCACGCCATGGCTTCTTAGCATCGCCTGTGGAATGATGATTTATGTGACGCTGGATGAGCTTCTTCCGGAATCCAGGAAAGGCGGGTATGAACACTACGGACTTTGGGCCTTCATGATCGGATTTGCCCTGATGATGGCCTTGGAGATTCTTCTTTGAAAATGGTACCATCTTCAAAATAAATCTTTCCATATGGACTTTACATGTATAGAATATTTCTCCGTAGAGTACTGATATGGAAGAAAACGAGAACAAGAACGAGGAAAACCTCACCTTCTATACTGGAGACGAGGAAATCACCGAAGATACCAATATCGATATCGCAGATCATATCGAACTGGCGAAGGAAAAGAAATCCCATAACGCATTCAGAAGATTGTTGTATCATTTAAGAATGATATTCTCTATCCGTGATGATGTGGCAAGCCATGAGGAAATCAAGGATAGGATTATGTCCGGCGGTAAATTTCGTGGGACAAACATGGTCATCATGATCTGTGCCATTTTGATTGCCTCCGTCGGTCTGAATACGGATTCCGTCGCCGTCATCATCGGCGCCATGCTGATATCACCCCTGATGAATAGAATCATCGTTCTTTCCTATGGCACGGCAAGCAACGATTTCTATGCTCTCAAAAGAGGAGCCGGAGGATTCTTCCTTCAGGTCGTCATATCCATCGTCGTTTCAACGATATACTTTTTGATTTCACCCATCAAGGAACCTACTGCCCAGATTCTAGCCAGGACGTCGCCTAGTTTCTATGATGTCATCATCGCCGTCTGTGGCGGTATTGCAGGCATCATCGGCCAGACCAGGAAGGGACAGTATAACAACGTCATTCCCGGTGTTGCCATTGCGACGGCATTGATGCCGCCTCTTTGTACGGTCGGCTTCTGTCTTGCCAATTCCAGATGGATAGAGATGGCCAATGCCTTTTATCTATTCTTCATCAACTTTTATTTTATCTATCTTTCCGCCGTCATTGTATTGAACATCCTTGAAATCCCTAAGGTCCGTGCCTTCACGGTCAGGCAGTGGAAGATGTCCAGGCTTCTGATGATCAGGAACACTATCATCGTCCTTGTTCCTCTTGTGATTCTCATGATTCTGACTTTCTTAGGATATCTTCCCTTGAATGCAGGATAAAGGCAGGATTCCAGGTAGCCTGTGGTCCTGCTTTTTTCAGTGGTGTTTTTTTGATTTATGTTGTCATCATTTTGATATTTGGAAGGCCGGCAGGTCTTTTTCTGGTGGCTTCCTTTTTATGCTGTCTTTTGATAAGATATTGAGCCGATAGGCTTGTAAGAGGTTACATCAATGATTCTAAAAATCGCTATTGTCGAAGATGACAAGACTCAGCAGGAGAACAACATTTCCTTGCTGAAGAAATATGCCGAGCAGCACAACGCCGTCTTTTCCTTCTTCGTTTTCGACAATGCCTTTCTATTCCTTCAGGATTTCAAGCAAGGAACGTATGACATCGTCTTCATGGATATCAACATGCCTGGCATCAATGGTCTGGATGCCGCCAAGGAGATGAGGCAGATCGATGGCGCCATCTCTTTGATCTTTGTGACGGACTTTGCCCAGTTTGCCATCCGTGGCTATGAGGTCGATGCCTATGATTTCATCGTCAAACCGGTCAACCTGGAACATCTGACCTTGAAGCTGGACCGTCTGATACCTTTCCTAATGAAGCGGAAGGAAGAAAAGAAGCTCAGGATCAAGACGGGTGGAGGAATCGTCGCCGTCAACCTCGACGATATCGTCTTCATCGAGGTGAAGTCCCATGATACCATCATCCATACGCAAGGTGAGGAAAATCATGTAAGTATTCCCTTGAACCAATTGGAGAAGCTTCTTCCTCCTGATCAGTTCTATCGGTCCAATCATTGCTACATCGTCAATATGAAATACATCAGCAGCGTGGAAAAATTCGATGTCAAGATGGCTACGGGTGAAACCCTTCAGATTTCCCATCCGAAGAAGAAAGGTCTTCTGATGTCCATGATGAACTATCTCGGGGAGACGCTGTGATGTTATCCCACTTCTATTCATATAGCGTCATCGTGGGAATGTGTTCCTTTCTTTTGACTTTCTTTTTCTCCTGTTCGGTCAAGAAACGGAACCACTTTGCCCTCCGTGTCTCCTTGTCCGTGCTTGCGGTCTATTTCGCCTTGGTCGGCACGAATGCCATTCCGAGACTCCTTCCTTTCCTTCTCTGGACGACGATAACCTATGCGGCTTCCACCATCTATTCGGCCCTGGCTGTCTATTGCTGCTTCCAGATGAAGTTTGTAGCAGCATTGTTCCTGTCTTTTGCCGCTTATACCTGCAGACACATGATCTATCTTGTGACGCAGATGTTCTACTTCATGCTGGCAGACCTGATTCCCGATTTGGAAATTTCAATCTATATACAAAGATACGTCTTCGGCTTTGCCTTCTATGTCTTCTTTTCACCTCTTCTCCTTGGTTTGTACCAGGTCATCAAGAACAACAAGGGAATCTTCCTGGTCCCTCCGCTTATGACTTTGGTCATCAGCGGTCTTGCCATCCTTGTCGACATCATCTTCAACTGCTTCTCCTTGATGTATTTCAATTATCAGGAGGCGATTGTCAAATATTGGATGAACACCTTCAACGTCATTCTGTGCATCATGACCCTCATCATCATGTTCGGATATGCAAGGCAGGTGAACATCCAGTCCCAGATTGCCGTCATGAACCAGCTGGAATATGAAAGGAACAGGCAGTTTGACCTCTCAAAGCAGAACATCGAGATGATCAATGTCAAATGCCATGACCTGAGGCATCAGCTGAGGACTTTGGAATCCATATCCGATCCAAAGATCCAAAAGGAACTTGCCGACATCGAAGACAAGCTGAGGATCTATGATACGAGGGTCAAAACCGGAAACAAAACGCTGGATATTCTTTTAAGCGAGAAGTCCCTCTTCTGCCATAAGAACAACGTCATCCTGGATTGCATCATCGACGGGAAGCAGATTGATTTCCTTTCCCAGAATGAAATCACCTCCCTGTTTGGAAACATCGTCGACAATGCCATCGAGTCCATGTTGAAGATCAAGAATGAGAAGAAGCGTATCATCACTCTGAAGATCTTCAAATCCCATGGAGGCGTCTATATCACGGAAGACAATCCCTACGAAGGAGAACTCAACGTCAAGGGTGGAAGGATACTGACGGACAAGAAAGACAGCCAGTACCACGGATTCGGTCTGGTCTCCATCAAGAAGACCGTCGACCGGTATGATGGCGTGATGAAGATCACCACCGACGACGGCATCTTCCGGCTTCAAATTTTCTTCCCCACAGACAGCTGCCATCCATCATAGACAACTCAGGACTTCCTGAGTTGTTTTTCAAATGTATCACAAATCATTTTGTGCGCGCTTACATTTCTTTCAGGAATGAAAAGTTAGGGGGAAAAACATCAAGATTGAGGCATTCCTGAAAAAGTGAATGCGCTTTCAAATATACTCTTTAAGACCTTAGGGAGGGAGAGATTCCTCTTGTCAGGTCATTTCCTAAAGATTCAAAGGAGGATCAAATATGGGAAAAATGAAGAGTTGTATGTTGTTGCTCTCTCCGACACTTCTTGCTATGGCTCTTACTTCGTTCAGAGCTGGTGCAGCCACGCCTGAAGTCAAGCAGAAACGTTTCTATGTCGACTACGACACTCATGAAGAGGAAATGGTCGATGCCAAGAAACTTAACATCGAGATGGCAGCCGAGTCTTCCATTTTGATGAAGAACAACAATAACGTCCTTCCATTCGACAGCAGAGTCAAGAACGTTTCCGTCTTCGGCCATGCCGGATATGACTATCGTTCCGGTGGCGGAGGTTCCGGTTCTTCCGGTACGGATGCTGATGCGACCATCACGAACTCTCTCGAGAAGGCCGGCCTCAAGGTCAATCCGAAGCTCATGGCCTTCAACAAGGACTGGGCTGACAACCATGCCGTCACTTCCGGTTTCGGCTTCTTCGCTTCCAAGAGCGTCTCCGAAATGCCGACTTCCTTCCTCGAACCGGTCGAAGGAACCTATCAGCTTTATCATGATGCAGCCATCATCGTCATCTCCAGACCTGGCTCTGAATTCTCCGATAACAAGACCTATAACGTCCCTGGACATTCCAACAAGCAGGACCACATCCTGATGCTGGAAGACAATGAAAAAGAGATGATCAAATATGTCAAGGCACAGGGCTTTGACAAAGTCGTCGTCCTCATCAACTCCGCTTCTCCTATGGAACTTGATCCAATCGTCAACGGTGAGCTGGCTGACAAGGTCGACTCCATCCTCTGGATCGGCTATACCGGCCAGAATGGTATCCTTGCCTTAGGTGATGTCCTTGTCGGCAATGCCGAGCCTAGCGGAAGAACCGTCGATATCTATCCGAAGGACTTCAAGAAGGATCCGACTTGGTTCAACTTCTCCGATGGAAGCCAGGTCGAGACGACACTCGACAAAGATGGAAAGCTTGTCACTACGGATAAGACCACCGTTCTTGGACCCGATGGCAAGGCCTATAAGGGATGGAACTCCAAGAAGAATGATGATGGAACGCTTGCTCTCGATGGTACTTCCTATACTGAAGTCAGCTATGAGGAAGGCATCTATGTCGGTTATCGTTATTATGAGACCAGAGGCGAAGTAGAGAAGGGAAAATGGTATGAGGAGAATGTCGTCTATCCGTTTGGATATGGTCTCAGCTATACCAACTTTGCCTATGAACTCGTGGATACCACCGGTGGAACCATCACTTCGCCCGATCAGCAGATTGACGTGAAGGTCAGGGTCACCAATATTGGTGATAGAGAAGGAAAGGACGTCGTCCAACTTTACTACAACAGCGACTACACCGAGGGTGGCATTGAAAAGGCCAGCACCAACATGGCTGACTTTGCCAAGACCAAGAGCCTGAAACCAGGTGAATCCGAAGTTCTGACTCTCAGCCTCAAGGCACGTGATATGGCCGACTTCGACTATAACGATGCCAATGGCAACGGATTCAGCGGCTATGAACTGGAAGCTGGTAACTATGAGCTTTCTGTCAAGAGCGATTCCCATACCGTATTGAAGGACAAGACCACCACCCATGACATGAAGGTCAACTACACCGTCAACGAGAATGCATCTGCTGCAACGAAGACGGCAACCAAGGGAAAGACCGGCATTCTTGTCAAGAACAGTGCCAAGACCGAAAAGAAAATCGAAGCATGGTTCTCCAAGGATGACGAATACAACACCAACAAGGTCGGTGTCACCGTCAGTGATGCCGATACGAAGAAGGGTATCACCTATCTTTCCAGAGCTGACTTTGCTGGTACCTTCCCCACGGCTCCTACGAAAGCTGATCTGACCTATAACCAGAAGACTTTGGACTTCCTCAACGGTCAGAGTGAAGACTATGCC
>JBNMLQ010000052.1:0-11125 GCA_050874925.1 Candidatus Enterosoma sp.
CCATGCTCTTCGGCATAATCACATATCTCCTTCTGCCTTTGGGTCAATTCCATTATCATATAAAAAGTCTTCCTCCGTTTGACTGGAGGAAGTATAAACCATGATGGGGTAAATATCCAAAGACCCTAATTGACGCTTACGAAGATTATACTTTTGCGACCGCAAAATGCGTTTATTTTTAAAAAATGAGTGATGAGTATTATCAATCGACTGACTTTGATATGTATTATGGACGATTCGATTGATTTTCAACATTTTGAGTCGATCGGCAGCCATAGTAGCATAAAAGAGTATTCTTCAGTTTCATGGATGCCATCAAACGATTCAGAAAAGAAGACCGATGCCGAAAGTCGGTATTGTTAAAAATGTCGTTTTGTTTTCTCAATGAGTAGTAAAATGGATTCTTAGAAAAGTCAGGCTGAAGCCTGACTCAACTAACCCCTCTTTTGATAAAGCCCTAACCCGTACATGAGTGGTGTTGGCTAGTTTTTTGACCTGTCTTTTCTATTTTTTTAACGATATCTGATGGTTTTCGTGCTGATTGAAGATGAGTGGGAATGATTGATAAAGAAAGTAATATAGAGTCTTACTCTTTTGTATTATTCATTTGCCATGGAATTGAGCAAGGATAATCATCACAAATTTGTAAAATGAAATACCACAAATTTGTAAAATGAAATATCACAAATTTGTAAAATGAAACACCACAAATTTGTAAAATGTGATATGATGTTTTTGGGGGTGGTGATGATGAAAGAGTATAGAAAGAGAGTTGTTGATAGTATTTTGGATTTAAAATTGGAATCATTTGGTGGTGTGCTGATTGTCGGTCCCAAGGGATGTGGAAAAACTACATCAGCAAAACAAAAGGCAAAGAGCATCATTGAATTTCAAGATGAGGATAATCGAGAAAAATATTTAAGCGTTGCCGAGACAATGCCTTCAAAACTGTTGATTGGAGATAATCCGAGATTGTTTGATGAATGGCAGGATGCTCCTAAAATTTGGGGCGCAGTCAGAAAATCCATAGATGACAGAAATGAATCAGGACTATATATTTTGACAGGCTCGTCTTCTCAGGATGTAAATACACCACATACGGGAACTACTAGGATATCAACGATGAAGATGTATCCTATGAGTCTTTATGAAAGCGGAGAATCATCTGGTGAGGTCTCTCTTTCTCGATTGTTTCAGACAAAACAAATGGACTTTGTCGAATCTAAATTGACGATGGATGGTTTGATTCATGCAATCTGCAGGGGTGGATGGCCTAGGTCTTTATATAACAAATCTATTCAATCTCAGTTAGAAATCGCAAATGATTTGTTTTTTCAGACCTGCAACAGAGATATTTCACATGTGGATAGCGTAAAAAGAAATGCGAATTGGGCGGAAAAAATCCTAAAATCGTACGCAAGGAATATTTGTACCTTGGCTGAAACAAAAACAATCTTTGGCGATGTGACTTCTACTACGGAAATGACCAGGCAGACTTATTACGATTACATTCAAGCTTTTGAGAAGCTGTACATCATCGATGACGTTCCTGCATGGTGTCCGTCTATAAGATCAAAGGAGGCTATTCGAGCAGGCAACAAGCGAAATTTAATCGATCCATCCATAGCAGTGGCAGCGTTGGGCATCACGCCTGAGTATTTTAATACTGACTTTAAGACGTTGGGATTTCTTTTTGAGTCATTATGCATAAGGGATTTGCGTATTTATTCATCGGGCATGAATGGGCAAATGTCGTATTATCATGATAGATATGGGTTGGAAGCTGATGGAGTTCTTCATTTAAAAGATGGAAGATATGCCCTGCTTGAATTTAAACTTGGAACAAAAGAAATTGATGACGGCGCAAAACATTTGTGCAAGATCGAAAAGCTGATTGCCGAAAGCAACAAAAAAGAAAGCCAGTGTCCATTGAGATTGCCTGATTTGAAAATAATCGTAACCGGAAGCCAATATGGGTATAAAAGAGAGGATGGCGTCTTTGTCATTCCGATAGGGTGTCTCAAAGATTAGAAAACAAAAAGGCACCTATCAGTCATGTTAACCGATAGATGCCTTTTTAAGTATGGATTTCGTATTTTCGTTCTTTTGCTGACGTAATAAAGATGGAAACTAGGATGCACTCTTTACGATAATGGTGCTGTCCTTACTGGGAAGAAGGGTGGAAAGGATGGTCTCTGTTCCGTCATCGTTTTTCAGATATAACTTCTGATTGCTTCCGATGATCTTCTCAATCTCAAGAAGATAGTCGGATAGCTTTGCTTCAGGAATGACATATAAGCTATCCTTGTAGATGCTTCCGTCCTCCTTTTCAAAGGACAGGAGGATGGCCTTGGTCATCTTTCGATAGATGGTGAGCGTCGGTCTTTCTGTATGGGAGGATGATTGGAAGATGGGAAGGAAGATGCTTTTGGTCAGTCCTTGGTCAGAATACAGTCCGTCAAAGAGATAAGGTCTTTCGTTGTTTGCTTCCTTGTATTCCTTCTTCAAATCAGGAAAGTCGGATTCCGAAAGGGAGGAATCTTCCTTGAAGTATTTTTCTACTTCTTCTTTGGAGAGCTCTTCATAGTCAAGTGAGATATTTGCCATCGTCTTCAAGATCAGTTTTGCCTTATAGTCCAAAGTCAGGTTCCATGTCATGGAAGAAGAAGGCATCTTGAATTCACTTACGGGAATCGTCTTTTCCTTGCCGTCTTTTGTTTCGGTATAATAGTAATCCTTGCTGACAAGGCTTTCGTCTTGGATACCGGATTCAAACTGAATGAGAGCGTCCTTTATGTCGCTGTCTTTCTTCAAAGTGAGTTTGGTATCCTCTATCTTGTCAGCTTCCGAATATTCGATGGGATAATCATAATGCAGGGTCAATGTCGGATAGTCGTCATACTTGGCTTCCAAGGTGATGTCTTCATGAAGAGGAAGGTTGAATCGATAGTCGGTACCGTTTCTAGTATATCCTAGGAAGTCAGCATTCTCCTTGGTAGGAGCATATTCCTTCAGGTCTTCTTCCTTGAGGATGTCATTTTCATAATATTCATCCAGAATCATCTGATGTTTTCCGTCCTTGTTACCTTCTTTATAATCCAAGGTGATGAAAAGTTCTTTCTCCCATTTCAGATAGAGGTCGATGTCATCGGAATAGATGTTGTTGTCCAGGTGGAATGGCTTGGTATAGGATTCATCCAGGTAGAACCCGGCAAAGCGGTATTTCTTTTCGTTGGCATCGGTATAGTAATAGGCATCGGCATTGACGGAATAATCGATGTTGAATTCATCCTTCATCAGGGTTGTCAGTTCAGGCTGGATGGTATCGACGGCCTGGAAGGAGTAGGTATCGTCTTTTCCTTCCATGTTGAAATGGATGGTGATCTTCGGATCAGGGTTCCATTTGGCAAAGAGGGTGATGGAGGAATCCAAAGGGAACTGCATGTTGGAAGAGAAGGACTTATCAAAAGGATATTCTCCTTTGGTGGAACTGCTGTCCAAGGAATAATGTTCGTTGCCGTTTTCATCCGTCGAACTGACGAAGGGATATTCCGTATACCAGTAGGCAAAGTTGAGATGCATGCTCTTGGCATCGGCAGTAGGAAGATAGCGATTGGAGAAGAGACTCTTGGTGGCATAGCCTCTCAGGCTATTGTCGGTGAAGTTCTCTGCTCCGAGTTCCGGAGCGATGAGCTTTCCTTCTTCCTTTCCTTGCGTCAGGTCAAACTGAATGGTGACAAGAGGTTCGAAGTAGGCATAGAACGTATCGCTTCCATAGGGGTAGTAATAGTAGGAATTCCCATCGGTGGAATCGAGCCTCTTGTTGATGACGCGGTATTTTCCGTCTTTGGTCTTTTCACGCCATCCGACGAAGTAATAGCCTTCCTTGACAGGGTCGGGGATTTCAATCTCCACCTTGGTGCCTTGCTCTCCGCGAAGGAAGTTGCTGGCAAAGCTGGGGTCGGTGAAAGAACCTCCCTCCAATTCAAAATAGATGATTCCGTTCATGGAATTGTTGCAGGAAGGAAGGAGGAGACCTAGGCCGAGAGTGGCTAGCAATATTCTGTTTCTGTGTTTCATTTCAAGAATTATACCAAATCAGGCCTCTCTCATAAAGGATTTCAGGAAAAAGGCAATGAAAAAGCCCCGCACTGGGCAGGGCTTATATCGATTAGTGGCTGTTGTGATGGAACGGCTTCTTGCCGGCAGGACGCTCCGGTCTTTCGACATAGCCTTCCGGCTTCGGAAGAAGGTCTCTGTGGGAGACATCGATTCTTCCCTGGGCGTCGATTCCGGTGACGATGACCTTGATGGTGTCACCGAGCTTGCAGACATCCTCGACCTTCTCGACACGGTTCCAGCCGAGCTTGGAGATGTGGCAGAGGGCATCGGTAGCGCCGAAGAGCCTGACGAAGGCTCCATAGGTTTCGACTCTGACGACCTTGGCATCGAAGACTTCACCGACCTGGGCTTCCCTGGCGATGCTCATGACTTCGTCATAGGCCTTTTCAATCATATCCTTCTTGACGGAGTAGATGATGACTCTTCCGTCGTCGTTGATGTTGATCTTGACTTCGTTGTTGCAATCGGCGATGATGCCGTTGATGACCTTACCCTGGGATCCGATGACTTCTCTGATCTTCTCAGGATTGATGTTGAATCTCTTCATCTTGAGAGCGAATTCGGAAAGTTCGGCTCTCGGTTCAGGGATGGCAGCGAGCATGACTTCGAGAATCTGCTTTCTGGCAGGCTTGGCCTGATAGAGGGCTTCTCTGAGGACATCGAAGGTGATGCCACGGATCTTGATATCCATCTGGAGGGCTGTGATGCCGTTAGGTGTTCCGGCGACCTTGAAGTCCATGTCACCGAGATGATCTTCCATACCCTGGATATCGGTAAGGATGGTATAGGGGTGGTTTCCATCGAGCGGGCCGGAGGTGATGAGACCCATGGCGATACCGGAGACCGGTGCCTTGATCGGGACACCGGCATCCATCAATGCCATGCAGGATGCGCAGATGGAGGCCTGGGAAGAGGAACCGTTGGATTCGCAGACATCGGCGACGCAGCGGATGGTATATGGGAATTCATCTTCATCGGGGATGACATAGCTCAAGGCTCTTTCGCCGAGGTTGCCATGTCCGATCTCTCTTCTTCCTGGAGTGCCCATTCTGCCGAGTTCACCGACAGAGAAAGGTGGGAAGTTATAATGGTGCATCCAACGCTTGGATGTCTCACCGGTGATGTTGTCAAGAATCTGGGCTTCGTCCAAGTCGCCTAAGGTACAGGCAGAGATGACCTGGGTCTGTCCACGGGTGAACATGGCAGAACCATGAGCTCTCGGAAGGATGTGGACCTGGGCATCAAGAGGACGGATTTCATCGACTTTTCTTCCGTCCGGACGAACCTTGTCGACGGTGATGAGTCTTCTGACTTCGTCCCTGACGACCTGTTCGAGGACTTCCTTGGCTTCGTTGACGGCAAGGTCATGGGCCTGGGTGGTCTCGTATTTTTCGCCAGTGAGGAAGTTGGCCTTGTCGACGAGGTCGATGACTTCCTTCTCAAGGGCGTCGATGGTGTTCTGTCTTTCGAGCTTGTCGAAGATGGAGACGGCCTTGGTGATCCTGACCTGCTGAGTTTCGCTCTGACCTTCGGCGATGTAGTTCAGGCACTTGTCCTTGAAGGCTTCATCGATATGGTAGATGTTGAGCGGGCGTTTGGTCTTGCCGACCTTGGCAGTGATTTCCTTCTGGAAGGCGCAAAGCTTCTGGATGGCTTCAAAACCTGCCTTGAGGGCATCAAGCATATCATCTTCGCTGACTTCCTGGGCACCGGCTTCGACCATGTTGATGGCGACTGAGGTACCGGCGACGGAAAGGTCGATGTCAGACTTCTTCATCTCTTCTTCGCTAGGATCGATGACGAACTGTCCGTCGATTCTGCCGACATGGACGCCGGCGATAGGTCCTTCGAAGGGGATGTCAGAGAGGCAAAGGGCCAAGGAGGCACCGAACATGGCTGTCATATCCGGGCATCCGGTAGGATCGGCACTCATGACCTGGCAGGTGACCTGGGTCTCGTTGACATATCCTTCCGGGAACATCGGACGGATCGGACGGTCGATAAGACGTGAAATCAATGTTTCACGGGTAGACTGTCTTCCTTCTCTTCTTAAGAAGCTGCCCGGAATCTTTCCGGCAGCATACTGTCTTTCAAAATAATTGACGGTGAGCGGGAAGAAATCCTGCCCGAGTTTGGCTTCCTTGGCACCGCAGGCTGCACATAAGACAGCCGTGTCGTTGAAGCGGACGAAAGCAGAGCCGTCAGCCTGCTTGGCGATTTCTCCGGTTTCTACGGTCAGCGTCTTTCCGTAGAAGTCGAGAGTGAACACACTTTTTGACATTTTTTTACCTCTATATTTATTTATACAGGCGTTATTCTACCATATCGGCGGCTCCTTGCGTGATAGTTTTTGTAAATTATCCCCTTTGGCATGATGATTCCTTTTGCAAGGCTTGGATGAAAATGGAATGTTGATGAATCGAGGTCGGATACTTATAATAGGGATGTTTTATTTGGAGGTACTTTATGGGTGCTATTCGCCGTGATTTGGACGAACTTTTTGCAAAGCTTTCCCAAAGGGAGAGAAAGGAACATATCTGCAAGATCCTAAGCTATGATATGGAGACAGCTGCTCCCAAGGGCGGAATGATGGAAGATGCCGACAACATCACCTCTCTTCAGGCTGAAATATTCAAGCTCAAGAAGGATCCGGATTATATCTTTTCCGTCCATAAGCTCTTTACGACTGACTATGATACCCTCGATGTGTGGTCTAAAAGGCTCATCGAACTTCTTCACAGGGACTTGGAGCAGCAGAAGGGCATCTCTCCCAGCCTTGACAATGAGGCAAACGAACTCTTCAGCAAGGCCTATATCACATGGATCAAGGCCAAGGAAGATGATTCCTATGAGGAATTCAAGGATACGCTGAAGAAGATTGCCGATATGGAAAGAACCTTGGTCGAAGCAAGGACGGGGACCTGCGAGAACGCCTATGATGTATTGATTTCAGACTTCGAACATGGCTTCTCCAGTGCAGACCTGGATGTCTTCTTTGATGAACTTGAGAAGGGAATCGTCCCTCTTTACAGGGCTGTCAGAAAGTCCAAATATGTTCCCAGACATGACTTCTTGAATCGCAAGGTGCCTATCGCCAAGCAGGAAGAGTTTTCCAGGTATCTTCTGGAATTCAACGGATTTGATTTCCAGAGAGGTTCCTTATCTACGACCGAACACCCGTTTACGGAACAGTTTGGCAAGGATGATGTCAGAGTCACCACGAAGTACTTCGAAGATAATTTCGTCTCTAACATGTATTCCGTCATCCATGAAGGCGGACATGCCATCTTCGGATTGAATATTCCCAAGGAGGTGTTCACCTACCATCTTGGAGAAGGATGTCTGAGCATGGCCAAGCATGAATCCGTCTCCCGCTTCTATGAAAACGTCATCGGCAGGAGCAAGGAATATATCCATGCCATCTATCCGAAGTTCAAGGAGCTCTTTGCCGAAGAAATGTCTGATGTCAGCGAGGAAGACTTCTATGAAGGTGTCAACTATATCGATCAGAAGAACCTTCTTCGTACGGAGGCCGATGAACTCACCTATACCCTCCATATCATCATCCGTTACCGCCTTGAGAAGGAAATCATGGCAGGAAATGTCGATTTTGATACGCTCAACAGGAAGTGGAACGACATGTATGAAGCCTATTTCGGAATCAAGGCTTCCTCGGATTGCAAAGGTATCCTCCAGGATGTCCATTGGACGAGCGGATTTGGCTATTTCCCGACCTATGCCATGGGAAATGCCATGAATGTCATGTATCTGAAGAAGATGGATGAAGAAATCGGCTTTGCCAAGACTGTCAAGGCAGGCAAGATGAATGTCATCCTGGATTGGATGAAGGAAAATGTCTTTGCCAAGGCTCCCTTGCTTGACACCAAGGAGTGGATCAAGGAGATCACCGGTGAGGAATTCTCCGCCAAGGATTATGTCGAATATCTGACCAAGAAGTTCACCAAGCTCTATCATCTTACCAAGACCGATATCAAGAATGCTAAAAAGGAGGAAAAGTAAATGCAGCATTTCAGCCCGGATTTCAAGAAACTTAAGGACGTCGAGGTTGAGACACCCGACAAGGATGACATCATCCATGAGATCACCCTTCTTGACACGGATCTCAAGAAGGCCGCTTCCGGAAAGGAAGCAGCTTCTGTCATTCGAAGATACTTCACTCTGCAGGATGATCTTTTCAGCATCGTCTCTTTGGTCAACTTCCATCATACGATCGACACTTCCGATGAGAGATACACCAAGCTTCAGGACCTTCTTGACGAGATTCTTCCTTCCATCGAGGAAGCCATCCATCAGTTTGAGAAGGATGTCTTTGACTCTTCTTTCCGCAAGGAGCTTGTCGAAGAGTTCGGTCAGCTCTATTTTGATCAGATTGCCCTCTCTCTGAAGACCTTCAGCAGTGAAATCGTTCCTGACCTCGTCGAAGAGAACAAGGAAGTCTCTTCCTATATCAAACTTGTTTCCTCTGCCGTCATCGAATTCCGCGGGAACAAGTATCCATTCCTCAGATGGGAAAGTTCACCTCTTCCCTTGACAGGGATACGAGAATCGAAGCCTATGACAAGGTCATGGCTTTCTATGCCGAGAAGGACGAGGAAATCGGTGCCATCTATGATGCGATGGTCAAGACCAGGACCAGGATTGCCAAGAAGCTCGGCTATGAGGACTTTGTCCAGCTCGGCTATGACAGGATGGGAAGGCTTGACTGGAACAAGGAGGATGCCAGGGTCTATCGGGAGAAGATCCTGAAATACATCGTTCCTCTTTCTGAACGCATCTTTGCCGATCAAAAGGAAAGACTTGGCTATGGTCAGGATACCAGAAGCGTGGATTACAACATCTTCTATAAGAGTGGCAACCCTACGCCAAAGGGAACACCGGAAGAGCTTGTCGAAGCTGCCCGAAAGATGTATGCCGAGATGGATCCTACGGCAAGCAAGTATTTTGACTTCATGGTCGACCATGGCTGCATGGATTTGGTTGCCAAGAAGAACAAGGCAGGTGGCGGATACATGGATTATGTCTGCGGACTTAAGACCAGCCTCATCTTCTCCAACTTCAACGGAACTTCCGGTGATGTCGATGTCCTCACCCATGAATTCGGTCATGCCTTGCAGGGATTCTTAGGTGCTGAGGAGACCGACGTTCCAAGCTATCGTACGCCCGGTATGGAATGCGCCGAGATGCATTCCATGTCCATGGAATATCTGACCTATCCCTATATGTCTCTATTCTTCAGGGAAGATACCGACAAATATCGTTATCAGCATCTTTGTGATGCCATCACCTTCATTCCTTATGGCTGTATCGTCGATCAGTTCCAGACGTATTGCTATGAGCATCCGGAGATGAGCCATGCTCAGAGGAAGGCCTATTGGAGAAGGATTGAGCTTGAGTTCCTTCCGCATCGCCAGTTCAAGGACAATGCTTTCCTTGCCAGCGGCGGATATTGGGAAAGACAGCATCACATCTTTGAAAACCCGCTCTATTATCTTGACTACACCATCGCCCAGGTTGTCGCATTGGAGTTCTTTGAGGAATCCCAGGTCGATCACAAGAAGGCGTTTGAAAAGTATCTTGCCTTTGACAGGCTTGGTGGAAAATATCCTTTCCGTGAACTTCTCAAGCATGCCGGAATCCAGAACCCGATGGACGGAGATACGTTAAAGGATGTCGCCAATGGCATCATGAAATATCTTTCTACGTTTGATCCTCTCAAGCTGGATAAGTAAAAGATAGCATTCAAGGATGGCTTCGTCATGAGGCTGTCCTTTTTTTGGTATGATGGGCATGTCATTGCTCTAGGGTGAAAGTCTAGATAGGCGTAGCTGTCGATGAGCTATGTAGCGATTCACAAAGCCAAGATACTCCATGGGGTATTCATGGTCTAGATGATAAGAGACGTAGGAAGATATTAACATGGATGCAGAAAGGAGAAAAGACAAGAGAAAATGTCTGGACTAGGATTGGACCGCCTATTGCTAAGCGACATGATGGGTGGTGTGAAAGGGGCATGGGAATTGAAGATAACTTCAGCTTCCCACCCTGCTTGATTCATATATAAATTACCAAATTGTATGCGTAATATTGCGAAATGAGTATATTATGCTTAAAATATGGTATATGAAACAAATCCCAATACTTTTTTCTCATCGTGATTTTCTTGAACTTTATCCGACACCGACCGGCTTTTCTTCTTTTGTTTGTCGTATGTTGAAGCAAGGTAGAATCAAGCAGATAAAAAGAGGACTATATGCTTTGGTGGATCCATCTACGGGTGATATCTATGCTTCATGTTTTCAAATTGCTTCCAAGCTTTCTGACGGTGCATTCTTTTCCTATCATGAGGCTTTGACGTATTATGGTCTAGCCAATCAGTCATTCGTTTCTGATTTTGTATATCTTTCCCATGCTTATTCAAGGAATCTTGATTTTCAAGGTGTTGTCTATAAGGCAAAGAAGTCGGATTGTTCCATCCAGATCAATGATAGAATGAAAGAAGAAGGTGTCCGTGTCGTTTCTTTGGAACGTGCGATTGTCGATTCCATCGATTGTCCTGGCCTTGCCGGCGGATTGGAAGAAATCGAATATGTGTTGGATAATGTTCCGAAACTGGATGTTTCGCTTGTGGAAAGGATGTTGGAACATTATGATAAAGATATTCTTTATCAAAAAGTCGGATATCTTTTGGAAAGACATTTGGGAACAAAAATCAAAGAATCGTTCTATGAAAAGTGCCTGAGTCATGTCAAAGACAAAACTGTTTATTTTGAAGCGAAAGTCGGACATGCAAAGTTGAATAAAAAATGGAAACTTATGGTCGATATGGGAGGAGACATTCCTGATGAATTATTCTAGGCAATATATAGAAGAAATCGGAAACAAACCCGGTTTTATCAATAGCAATATCGAAAAAGTCATCAGACTTTTGGATGTTCTCCGTTTTGTCGACAGTGAATTGGATCAAGGACATCGTAAGCTTGTC
>JBNMLQ010000053.1:0-11062 GCA_050874925.1 Candidatus Enterosoma sp.
AGAATCATCCTTGCCAAAGAGATCGTATTTTCCAAGAAGTTCTTTGGCATTCTTCTCTTCTTCCATCTGTTCGCTGATGTACCAGCTAAGGAATTCCATCGTTTCAAGGTCGTCTTCTTCTCTTGCTTCGCGATACAGGGTATGAATCAAAGATGTGACTTCCTTTTCATGTTCCACAAAGAAGACAAGAGGATCACGAAGAGAAGCAAACTTCTTATCAAGAGCCTTGATATCGGAAAGAACAGCTTCGATGTCATGGTCGGCAAGATATTCCGATATTTTCTCTGCGTGTTCGATTTCCTCCTTGGCCTGAGATGTGAAGAAGCCATGGAATCCTTTCAATCCCTTCCGGCGATAGAATTCGCTGACAGCATAATAGGCGTAGGCAGAATAGAGTTCCCAGTTGGCCTGGGTCTGAAGTAATCTGGCAAGTTTTTCGTTCATGAAACTTTCCTCCTTGCCGATATTATAAAGGAAGCAGAAAAAAGGATGTGGGAATATGCTTACGCCACGTTCTCCATCCTTTTGAACTGCCTGAACAGGCGTATGGTGAAGAACAATGCGATCAGGAAGGCAGGGGTATCAGAAAACATCGGTGCATACAATGCTCCGACGACACCCGTTCCCGGCTCGTTGGCTTCCATGATCATCGGGATGATGATGACGCTGGGGCAGAAGAAGAGGATATCACGGCACAGGGAAGCGATGGTTGCCTCAAGTGGCTTTCCGCAGGACTGGAAGAAGATGGAAGACATCTTGATGAAACATGTGAGGAC
Organism: Candidatus Enterosoma sp.; assembly: GCA_050874925.1. GTDB lineage: Bacteria > Bacillota_I > Bacilli_A > RFN20 > CAG-288 > Enterosoma. The sequence continues at coordinate 777 of JBNMLQ010000053.1, forward strand.
GGTCGTGCATAAGAAGAGACGGAAGACAAGCTTTCCGTATTCCACATACAGTTCATTGTCCGTCGATCCGAAGATGGCAAGGATCACTTCAGGGCAAAGTTCAAAAATCAAAGTGAAGACAACGCCGATGACCAGCGTACAGGCAAGGATCAGATAATAGGTCTTCCTGACCCTGTCGATACGCTTGCAACCCATGTTGTATCCGATGATTGGCTGTCCTCCTAAGACGATACCCACGACAAGATTCAGGACGACGGTGAAGACCTTGTTCTCGATGGAAGTCGTCGAAATCGGAATATCCTGACCATATTTGGATAGGTTTCCATATTTCACCAGGACAAAGTTTCCGACAAGGCTGATGACGACGATGGAAATCTGCGTGATGAAGGAACTGATGCCAAGGAAGAAAGGTTCCTTATAAACCTTCAGATTCGGAATGAAAGACTTCACATCAAGACGGAACGTCTTGGAACGGAAGAAATAGACAGCACCGATCAGGAAGGAAACCACCTGGCCGATGACGGTAGCCCAGGCAGCCCCTTTGATTCCCCAATCAAAGACATAGATGAAAAGAGGATCCAGGCAGATGTTGATGATGGCTCCGACACCGGTGGAAAGCATCGCATACAAAGGAGAACCATCGCTTCTGATAATACCATTGAGCATGTTCTGAAGCATGAAGCACGGGAAGAACCAGGCCAGGATAAATAAATAGGAATAAGCCATTTCAAGGGTATTTTGGCTTGCTCCACAGAAGGTGAGGATCTGCCTTCCAAATATCAAGCTGAATATGATGATCAATATGGAGGATATCAAAGTCAAAGTGATTCCCGTACCGATGGCATGCTTGGCCTTGTCTTTCTCCTGCCTTCCCTGGCAGATGCTAAGATAAGCGGCACAGCCATCACCAAATCCCCAGGCAAAAGCCTGGGTGACGACAACGATGGGAAAGACGACTCCGGTCGCCGCATTCCCAAGATATCCCAAAGAAGAATTGCCGACAAAAATCTGGTCGACGATATTATATAAGGAAGAAATGAGCAACGACAAAACACACGGAAGGGAAAACTTCAAAAGCAGCTTTCCGATGCTTTCTCTTTCAAAGACATTCTGTGATTCTCCCATGGCGACACCTCCAAAACAGCAAAGTTTATTTTACCAATTATAAAGGTTTCATGGAAGTTATATTTTAAAGGTTTGCTTTCAAAAGCTTGGACAATGAAACAATTCATATTTAATATAGATAAATTGTCAATTCAAAACAAATCCGCATTTATATTTCTTTATCGTATAGCTGTTTCCGATGGTTGTTTTCCTTTCAATGAAATGTATCGTTTGACAGCATCAACAAATATCCCTGCACATTTAAATGTCGCCTTGTGGAAAGCAATATTTGGTTTTACCGTATCCACAAGAATCATCTTTGAACCATCGGATTTTGTCTAAATGTTCCTTTGTCAAAGGAATACACATTCCATACCACATATCCGTAAAAACATAGCATCTGTATACGTCTTCTCAGAAGGTCCTGGAGTTTTCAAAACAATTCTCATGTGGCAATCTCATAGACAAATCTGGTATGGTGGCAAAAAAAGGAAGCAACCCATTTGGATCACCTCCTTATCTTTAAGCTTTTAAAATAATCTACAGACTATCCTTGAGGATTGCGACAATCTCATTCCTATCCAGGATCTTATATCCACCATTCATGACAAAGGTGACATCAGCGATGCCCTCAATCATATCCGGCGTCACTCCGAGGTCACTGAGATTCATCACAAGGCCGAGTTCCTTCATCCATGCTTCCATACGGTTGAGTCCTTCCCAGGCAATCTCCGTATCGCTTCCCGATTTCGGATCTACGTCAAAGACATGGATGGCAAACCTCTTGAACTTCTCAAGGCCAAAAGGAAGGATATGTCGGTAATAGGCCAAAGATACGGCAGACAAAGTCATGCCATGGGTGGCATTGGTATATCCGCCGACGGCCTGGCCGAGCATATGGACTTCCCAGTCCGTGCTCTTTCCCTTGGAAATCAAGGTGTTGAGAGCTCATGTAGCCGTCCACATGATATTGCTCCTGGCCTCATAGTCTTCGGGATTCTTGTTGGCTATCCTGCTGGAGACCAGAAGAGAACGCATCAATCCTTCGGCGATATAATCGCTGACATTGTCATCCTTTCCACTGAAATACTGTTCACAGATATGGTTGAAGATATCATAGATGCCAGCCACCATCTGATAATGGGGAAGGCTATAGGTAAAGACAGGATTGAGGATAGAGAATCTAGGCATCACTTCCTCACTGGCAAAGACATGGCCGATTTTCTGCTTTGTTTTGGAATTGGTGATGACAGAACCAGCATTCATCTCGGAACCTGTTCCGACCATGGTAAGAATTCCACCAAGGGGAACAATCTGACATGTCGGTTCTTCGAATCTGATGAAATATTTCTCCCACGGGTCGTCTTCACAATGGATGGATACAGCCAAAGCCTTGCAATAATCAAAGACAGATCCACCCCCTACGGCAAGAATGAAATCCGTCTGATGTTCCCTTGCAATCTTTATTCCCTCATAAAGCTTGTCCAGTTTCGGATTCGGCAAGACACAACTGACTTCGGCAACATCCTTTCCTTCTTCCATAAGGACTTTCATAACAGCATCATAGACGCCGTTCTTCTTGATGGAACCACCTCCATAGACCAACAGAACCTTCTTTCCATATTTCTTCAGTTCCTGATGGAGAGGGGTAAGATAATCTTCTCCGAAATATATCTTTGTAGGATTGCAATATGTAAAATTACCAAGCATTTTGAAATTTCTCCTTTCCTGGTTCAAAAGGATTCTAATACCTAAAGTTAACTTTAGGTCAAGATGTTTTTAATGAAATTTTCGTTTGAAAAAAGCCGTTGTTTATGACCTGTTTTATAAACGGATGTGATGACCACATAATGGTATTCAGCCAGCATGAAAAAGGCCCTTCCACAACAAAGGAAAGGACCTGATACGATCGATGTTCTTAGAAAATCACTTGGTTCCTTCGATGGAACCGGTCTTCTTCATGACTCGGATACCAAGATTGTTGATGATCCAATCCTTGACGACTTCCCAGTCAGAATCATAGTACATAGAACCGATGATGCGATAGACCAAGGTCTCGTCATTGTCCTTGGAATGCATCATTCCGCGCTTCGCTTCATCAGCAAAGAGTTCATCGTTGTAGACATATTTCCACAAAGAGTGTTCTTTGGAAAATTTAACATAGCTTCCCTTGGCAAGGTATTGCTTCTTGGCTTCATTGATGTCCTTTTCCGTATGATATCCTCTGGTGAAGAGATAATGGGTATTGACGGCATCGACAAGAGCTTTTCCGACTGCCTCGAATCCGGAATGGAAGAAAACATGACCAGGAACCGTCGATAGCTTCATGGCATAGACAAGATGATCCGTCTTTTTGCATGGATAATTGATTTCCTTGGCCAAATCCTTGATGCGTCCCTGCAGTTTATGAAAATCCATAATAGTGCCTCCGTTGGCTTCGTAGGCTATTATAGCGCTTTCATTCTATGTTTTAAACTAGAAAACAACACTTTTTATGAATTGGTGAAACCCATTTCAACATAAAATCCTGATTTGCTGTTCTCAAGAGAAAAAGAGGAAATACATCATGATCACAAACAAAGTTTCTTCATTCCAAAGCATCGGTTCCTTCCTATATCGTTCCTTGCTTTTTCTTCCTAAGGGAATGTCCATCCGATATTTCTTGCAAGCTTTCCTTGGATATTCTACACTACTTCTATGAGACTCATAGAATATAAACATACCCTGGCCCTTTATCAGAAGGTCAAGGACGATCTATCCAAAATCGGCTTTATCATCAACTGTATCGTTCAGTTCTTCCTTCTCCTTTACTATTCCTATGCCGTCTATAGGCACATAGACAGTGTCCTTTACATCGTCCTCTATTCTGTGCTGATTGTCATATCCAGCGGCATCTTCATCGAAGAAGTCATCTATCGTTACAGGCAGAAGAAAGACAAAGGAAAGAAAAAGAACCATCAGATTGCCCATGGTCTTCTGAAGGTCTTTTCCATCATCGACAAGATTGCCCTTCTTGTCCTATCCATCATTCCGATTGCCGAAGGAAGGAGCAGCGACTTCGATAAGATCTGTGCCATCGCTTTAGCCATTCTCTTACTTGCCCAGATAGGTTACCTCTTCTTCAGCTTCCTCTTCAGCAAATATCTGTCACTCTTGAAGACAGCCCTTCAGCTCGACTACCAGGAATCGACGTTGCCAAGCAAAATAGAATTCGTCACCCATCCCGTAGACAAGCTTCACAGTAAATTCCACGACTTCACGGAAGGTATCAACGGAAGAAAGAAAGAAGCAGAAGAAATCAAAAACGAAGACTTCTTAAAAGACAGAGTCAGCAAGATTGAAGAGGATCGAAAAAAGAAAGAAGCTTTGAAAGAAGAAGAGAGTCTAAACCACAAAAAGGAAAGAAAAGAGACATTCCATCAGGATATCAGAAATCTGTTTTCCTTTGTCAGAAAAGGTGGTATCCACAAAGCAGCCCTATCCTCCAAAGCAAGAAAAACAGAGGCCAAGTTAGATGCTTCCTTTGTTGAAGGAATCTATCCGGAATTGGAAAAGAAGGCTGAAGCCATCCTTTCCGACAAGAAGAAATACAATCATATGCTAGCCAAGATACAAAAAGCCATAGACAGCCACAATCTATATGAATTATCCTACATCCAGGACTTCTATGACTTCCTTACGGAAGGTGACCTTGAAGACGACATCAAAAAAGCCATGGTCATCCATCTTTTCTATTTCCTCAATCCAAAATACAAGAACAGCATGACGACAAAAGACAACATCCTGCTCTTAGAACATGACGAAAGCCTCCTAAACGATTATATTCTCATAAAATAATTCAGCCATCTGATAAAAAAACAGCTAAAATAAACCACCGATGAAGAGGATTTTATCATGATAAAAGACTTTTTTGAGGTACCTGATTATTATCCGGAATTCCATTGCAAGGGCAAGGATTGCCGCAACTGCTGTTGTCAGGGCTGGAGAATCACCCTCACACAGGATGAGTATTTCCGTCTTCAAAGCATCGACTGCTCCAAAGTGATGAAAGAGAAGATCGAAGCCTACGTTTCCGTCCTTCCACATCCGAGCATAGATGAATATGCAAGAATCAACTTCAATTATCTTGGAGAATGCCCTTTGAGGCTTGAAAACGGATATTGCGGGCTGCAGGTGGAATGTGGGGAAGAGAAGATTCCTTCTGTCTGCCGGTATTATCCGCGATCGCCACGTCTCTATCCTAAAAAAGAATGCTGCATATCCAACAGCTGTGAATTGGTCATTGAAAGGATGATTGACGAAAAGACTCCCTTCCACACCTTATCTAAAGAGCTATCCTTCTACTTTGAGGATGACGAAAAAAAGGAAGAAGCCCCAAAGGATTACATCACTATCCGAAACCATTGCATTGAAATCATGCAAGAAGACATAGGATTAAAAGAAAAGCTTCTTGAAATCATCTCCTATCTGAAAGATGATGATTCCGTTTTGACAAAAGAAAATGTTTCTTCTGTCCTAAAGAAAGTAAGAGAAGCTTTCATCCGTTCCATTTCCATATCTTCCTATCTCGAAGATATCAAGGAAGATAAGACCATGGATGAGATTCTCACTGTTCTAAGTCAGAGAAACAGAATGACTGAAACCTGGATTTCGAAAATCCTCATCAATCATTTCTCCTATATGAAGTTTCCTTTTCTTCCTCTAAAGGATACAAAGGGCATCTCCCTTGCCCTGTATCTCATGGTACATCTCTATCTAGAAATTCTCTTCTATGACTGGAAGGGAGATAGGAACACCTTTGTCGACATCACCTCATCCTTCTTCCGTGTAGGAGAACACAGCAATATCTATGAAGTGATTCTCTTCCATCTACACAAGCTTCTGAAATAAAAACAGGCCAGATTCAAGGCCTGTTTTTATATGTCGTCATCTTTGAAACGTCTGTCTTTCCAAAAAGGCATTGACTTCCTTATAGGAAGGAATGGCTGGAATAGCACCCTTCTTCATCGTCGTGAGCGCACCCGCGATATTGCCGAACTTCAGGCTGGACTGAAGAAGTGAAGGCAAGAAGGTGATTTCCCTTAATCCGATGGAATCGACTTCGGAAAGGAAGGTTCCAAAGAAGGCATCTCCTGCTCCGGTCGTATCGATACTGTTGACACGGAAACTCTTTTCCCTGATGATGCGATTGTTGCAATAGGCAAGACTTCCATCCTTACCCAAGGTGACGAGAATCAGCTTCGGACCTTTCTTCAATTTCTTCAATGCAAGTTCCAAATCGTTTTCTTTGGTAAAGAGCTGAAGCTCCTCTCTTGAAAACTTGACGATGTCAAACTGAGGATAGAATTCCTCATAGATATCAATTGCTTCCTTCTCATCCTTGAAGATATCCTCCCGATAATTGATGTCGAAAGACAATGTCTTCTTCTGTGCCTTGGCAAAGGAGATGATCTGAGATGCAAATTCTCGCCCTTCTTTGACAGACAGCATCAGCGATCCGACATGGATAAGGTCTCCCTGAGAGATGAAATCCAAGGAATCATCATCAAAATATGGATCGGCTGCACCATCTCTTTCAAACGTAAAGGTTCTTTCTCCGTTCTTCAATTCGACCTTCGAAAGAGTCGTCCTTCTTTTCTTATCGATGCGTAGGCCTTCATCATCCAAGCCATTGTCAATAAAAAACTTCTGTATTTTCTTTCCTGCTTCATCATCACCGACGTTGCCGACAAAGAGGACGTCATTTCCCATCCGATGTGCCTGATAGGCAACATTGAAAGGGGCTCCTCCGACAAAGGACTGCGTCTTTCCGTTCTTATCCGTAAATGTATCGAGAAGAATTTCTCCAAAGCTGATGATCATGTTCGTTTCCTCAGGTATATTGTAGGAAAACTGCGGTGAAAGTAAACATCTTTTGAATCAAAAATACGAAAAACAACCAGACAAATATTGTTTCAACAGCCATCGAAAATGCATCAGGAAATCACCAAAACAAAACCAATTGAGCTAAATTTTAAAAATTTATCAAATGCCAACAGGCTTCCACACGATACTAAATTGATACTAGAAAGTTTGAAAACGACTTTCATTCGAGGCAGCCATTGCTTATGGTGGTTCAGCGTAGTATCATGCTATCGGCAGAGCAAGGTAATGTTCGGCGTCTATCAAGCTTGAAATTAAACAATGATTTCAAAAATCCAACGCTTATAGTTAAATTATCATCATATATCTATAATGATGTATTACAGCTACATATGCATGAATGAGCAAAAGATGCTGTCAAAAGTCATCTCAGCTATGGTAAAAAACATTATCTAAGCCTGCAGAAAGGATCAAACAATGGTTTAAATCTAAAAATGAGGAATTGCATCGACAAAAAAATCGACATATGTTGCAGCCATATGCCGACAATGTTCTGGGAGTGGTTGACTCCTCAAGACTCAACCAATGTTAACCTCTCTGCAGAACATAATCAATTTCATCATCATGAAATCCATGACAATAGAATGGATTTATCAATGAAAATTGTGCGGGAATGGCAACAAGCCATTCAGAAAGGCTTAATACTATGGGCGACTCAAAATTGAAGTACCAACGCTCCCTCATGGTTCAAAGACATGATGCGGAGTACTCCAACTATCTTGCCGGGAAGATCAGCAGTGCCAAAAGGCGTTATAAGGAACATAAAGACGAGATGCGTCCTGTCGATTTGAATGAAGTCATCGACAGGTATGCTCCTGGATCAAGTCCATATTTTGAAGGCTACAAAATCAACTTTCATACGGAAGGATCAGATTATGTCGTCTCCTGTGATCCAAGCGGATACCTACGAATTCAAAACCTCAAGGAAGATAGTTTCGTTGACTATTACACAGGGAAGACACTGACGTGACAGTAAGGACTTTCCAAAGAGGAAATTCTCAAGAGGACTCACTTCAGAATCAAAAGAAGGGAGGAGATGAAATGAAAAAGAAACCTGTAAAGCCAGTCATACCAAGGGAAATGGTCGTCCCACATGACCCAGACTACAAGGGTAAGATGTGGTATAGCTCATCACCAAATGTGACCACGGCTTCAATCAATATTGAACAATTGGAAGTCTATTTGATAACCGTCTTCCTCGACATCAACGAAGCCCTTGGCATCTATATTGATGCCTGGGAGGAAGAATGGATTGACCACACCCAGGTGGACAAAGCCCTTGAGATCTGTGATCTTTGGATGCACAGGTACAAGAAACAACTATACATCGACGGACTTCAGAAGGTCATCGACATGCTGAACCTTGCCAAGAAGCTCCATACCTGCGTCGAGTTCAATTTCTGAAAGAGTATCTCTAAGAGGAAAAATTCATCAGTGCAATAAGGAATTGCATATCCCGTAATTTTCAGTAACAATAAATTCAACCTTAGTTAATTCCAAATCTAGCACTACACCGACAGACCGAGTTCCGACCGGATTTCGTCCATCGTCATGCTTCCCTTTATCGTTATCCCGAAAAAGCCGAAATATTCCTTCACTTCCTTCATCGGCGTATCGATATAGACCGTATCCCCGTCCTTCATGCACATCAGCGTCGAGCATCCGGAAAGTACCTCGGAAACGGTTATCTGGTTCAGGGGAAGAAGGTCCTTCGGCTTTCTTCCCTTTTTCTTTCCGCCTTCGCTATAACGGCACTTTGCCTCGGACATCTCCTTCCTGAACAGGGTGTACAGGATCGTCGATATCATGTCTGACAGTATCTTTCCCCGTACGCTTCTGTCATCCCATTTGCATAAAGGAAGCAGTCTTCTTCCTTCCTTGGAATCCTTGAAGAAGTTCTCTATGTGCGTCCTTCCGAAATATTCGTCCAGGGTTTTCTTCTCGTCGTATCCGTAGTTGGACAGAAGGACAAAGTAGCCGCCTTCCATGAGATATCTTTTCCTTTCGTTTTCCGGTTTCGCATCGAATTCCTTCTTCGCCTTGCCGTCTTCGCTCATCCTGATTTCCGCTTTCTTCATGCCGGATTCCGCATTGTCCTTGTCGATGTAGCTGTAGGCATCGATTGCGACGTCACCGAACAGCTCTATCTGCTTCCTGACCGCAACATAATTGTGGCCGTTCCTTACGAATATCCTGTCGGGATTGTTGTATTCCTTCTCGACCGAATCGAAGAGTTCCTGGTAAGGATATCCCTTCCTTTCCGGCATCCTGATGATCAGCTTCCTGCCGTCATTGATGGAACCGAGAAGTTCCTTGGAGGAATATCCGGCATCGAGAACCATCGATTTTATCGATATTTTTAGGCTTTTCTCGACATCGGTCAGTTCATCCTTCAGGTTGTTCACATCGAGGACGTTGCCCGGTATGATGTCGTACCAGACAGGAAGCCCGCTTTTCTGGTCGAGGACGAAGGCAAGTCTTATCTGGGTACAGGAGGAACCTGTACCATGGCAGCACAGCCTGCTCATGGGGTTGTCGCTGTCGGTCGGGATGGGAGTGGAATCGACGTAGACCGAGGTTCCGAAATCCCTGTCCTTCTTCTTCATCATGGCTACGAACCTGCGGAAGAACGAAACCTTGAGGCTGTCATCGCCGAGGGCGTTGAAATAGTATTCGTCGTACCTCAGGGAATCGGGACTCACATTGCCCAGGAAATAGGAAAACATGGATTTCCCGATGAAATTGGCACAGGTCATCTTCGATCCGTCGGAGGCAAAGGAATACAGGACATGTGCCAAGGCCCTTGTGAACAGTTCCTTTCCGAACACATCCTTCAGAAGCCCTGTGATTCCGTATTTGCAAAGACAGTGAAGGGACAGATAGGCATCGCCGAATACGGAATGGATCAGAGGCCGGAATTCCGCCTTCGTCCCCTTGAGCCTGGCATCATCTGTTTCCACGAAGGAGAAGGTATCCTCTTTGGAATCGTAGGATACGAGACCTCTGGTCGGAGACTGGAAGATCCCGGACTTCTCGTCATCGGAAAGCCACAGGACTTTTCCGAGCGATTCGATGTTCACCTGCCTGGAATGGTGCCTGGCATCCTTTTGGTAGACGCTCTTGGCAACGGAAGCCGAGCCGGAGAGGATGGTTCCCTCACTGTTTCTCTTTATGTTCTGCGTTCGAATAAAAGCCATAATCGCCTCACTTATGTAGTGCTTGTTAGCACTACATAAGTATATCACAAACCAAAAGAAAAA
>JBNMLQ010000054.1:0-10730 GCA_050874925.1 Candidatus Enterosoma sp.
TATCAGGATTCCACCAAGAACTATTTTGTCGACATCGATGGAGCAAAGCTTCTTTTGGATTGCGCTATCGATACGACGGAAAACAACTTCATGGAGATACAAGGAAATCTGAACCTTGATACGGATCTGTCGACCACATTGACGGCATCTGCCTATGCTGCCATCTTTGTCCAGGATGAGACGGCTTATGCTTATCTGAGAATCAATGCGTTCAATAGAAAAACCGATGCCGATGGCTATCAGTGTACGGAATACTTCATCAAAGAGAAGGAAGTCTATGTCAATCAGACACGGACCTCCAGGAGCAAAATCGTGTTTACGAGCAATTACACGAATACGTATTCCTATACGGCATATAAGACGACCAGTGAAAATATAACGAAGAATATCGCCTACTATCTTCTTGAGTATTCTTTGAAATTTGATGAAGTCAAGACAGCCTGGGTCGTGGAAACGGGTAAGATTGCCTTGAATCAGATATATGATGCCATGAACAGCACAGAAGACAGCAGTGCCACCATCGGCATGGATTTCTCCAAGGCCATCAAGACCACATCATCAGGCATCGATAGGACAAACCATGTCATCACCCTTGATTTTGATTTGGGCTCTTTTTTAAGTGTTCCCCTCCTTTCCTTCAAGAATTTGAAATTGACGATCGGTTATGAGGAAAAGAATGGCAAGAAGCCTTTCTCCTATGTTTCAGTCGATGCCGAAATCAAGGTCCTCAGCATTCTTTCCATAACATTGAAATCCGGTTCTGACAAGAACAGGTTCAGCCTGACCAAGCTTGAGAATATCACCATGGATCAAGCCAAGGATACCTATATGAAAAGGTACTTCGTCTACTGGAATGAGGCGGAGAAGTACTTTGATGGAAAGAATCCTTATGAGATTACAAAGATTAAGGAAGTCGGAGATATGACGACCACCGGTGACGTCAAGAGCGACCAAGTCTCGGGAAAGAACCTCAAGTTCCCTGAAAACGACATCTACTATTACGCGATTTGATTTCTTTTTGCTCTTATTACTTTTTAAAGTGGTCAGAACTCAGTCTTGAATCCGTTCCAACAGGAAGACTGCATCTTTTTCAAAGGTACCGGTGCAGTCTCTTATGATTTTCATGGACATGCCTTCATTTGTCAGTTTGAAGTAGACATCCAACATCATGTTTTTATATAGCCCCAATGTTCCTTCTGTGTCGTAGATGCCAAAATCAGCGCGGAAGCTAAAATCGGTATCGAAGGCATATTTCTTATCATCCTTCAGCTTTATCCAACCTGTCGGACATTGTTCATGGGAGATGCTTCCTGTGCATTCCAGATAGATGGTATCTTCATACTGGAACTTCCCCTTGATAAGCTTGATGATGGAAAAGGTACGGCATCCTGTCAGCATGAAAAGACATGGAAAAAGGAAGAGGAGTTTTTTGAATCTTGATGATTTTTTTATGTTGATGCAATGCTGATATTCCATATGTCACCATTCTTTTTATGTTTTGTTCAAAAGTTTGATTTTTCAGACGATATAGAAAAACAAAAATTGACGAACAATACGAAGTGACCTCTCGTCTTACCAATATCGTGGATTATGCTAGATAATAGGTTTGTAAAAATTTCCGTCATGTAGCAACGCCACATGGCAAGAGGAGGTCACCATGGAAATTATAGGTTATGACGGTCTGGATGTCCATAAGGTGACAATAATAAAAAACAAAATGATTGAAATTTGTATTGATAAGACAGTCTAATTTTTATGAATGCGGAATAAGTCGGATTCCTGAAAGGATGGTAGGGTATCATCCATTTATGAAAAAAGGCACCTACCCGAGGATTGAATAGGTGCCTTTTATGAACTGGGCGCTATGGAAGATTATGCGATATACTTCATATCCTGCTTCAAGGATTCCTTGAAGTCAGAAACGGTGTCGATGTTGACTTTTGAAGCATCGTATCTGATGCTTCCACTGAGAAGAAAGATACCTGAATAATAGACTTTGATTTCTTCGTGCTCACTGGTGAAATTCAATAGGCTGCTGTCATAGCCGTTGATTTCCGTCATCGGTGAAGCATAGGAGAATTCCAAAGATATGGCATCCTTCTCGCTTTCTTCGGTTGTGAATCCGTCATAGGTATATGTGAAGATAAGTTTGGGCATCAAGAGTCTGGTGTTTTCCAGTTTCTTTTTGCTTTCGATTGAACCGACACCCTGGATTGTGTATTTCGTATCATATCCGGAACGTTTGTCGAAGTCTGGAACCAAGGCTGGGAAGGAAGAGTTTGTCTTCTTGAATATTTCATAGGCATTTTGGAAATCTTTGAAGGTATTGTAGCCATATTCAAGGACGACATCATCCTGGATGTTCTTTCTTTCATCTTCGGATGAAGGTTGGACCGATGAAGATCCTCCGGAACAAGAGACAAGAAGGGGGAACAGAAGGAACAATATTTTTTTGGTCATAATGGGCCTCCTTATTAAGCTATATCGAATGATGAACATTTGATATCGTTTTGGAAAATCAGAACGGTTTTATGACGAAAACAGTTAGAACCTTGGGTAATGTCTGAAAATTGTTGTACTGTATCCGGTTTGTAAAACCTGAGGGTGATTCAGTCATAGAACCTTTCCATATACAATGGATTTTCAAAAGGTGGTTTGGTTGTTAAATTAATTTTAATATATATATATATTTGTCAATATCAAAAGTAAACGTTTTCGCCGTATGGTTCGAACGTTTTTCTTGTCAAATATGACTTATAGTTGCTTTTTGTGGATACTATAGATTGTTCAAAGCAAGTCTTTGTTTTTATAAACGATATGGATATCAAACGACTTGGAAGCTGCGTGGAAGTCATCATCCTTCAGTTCATAAGTGAACTCTTCCTTATCCTTCATACGGATTTCCTTTTGGAAGATGAAGTCCATTCTGGAGATGTAGTGGGAAAGCAGATAATCATCATCGATAAGGGAAGACATCATCTTTACATAGCTTGCATTGCTTAAGTGTCCGTTCAGATCGCAGGACTCAAAATTTGCCGTCATGATGGCATGGTTATGATATTCCTGGTTCCTTCTTATCGGAAGCATAGGAAAACCATCCATGTCTATACCTTCGATGAGGATATCATGTTCTGTCGGATCGACGATCCTTCTGTTTTCTTGGTCTATCAAAGACCAGAGGGAAGAAACTTTGACAAGAGGAGTTCCATGCAAGTCTTCAATCTCAAAATACCTTGGGAAGAAATAGTGAAGCATCTTTCCCGGAGAGGTCTTCAGGATGACTTCCTCATCATATTCGGGAAGCCTGTTGATGATATAGGACTGCTTGTCGATGACCCAGAGAAGCCCTCTGTCCAATGTCTTTTCTTTTCCGTATCCCAAAAGGGTGGTGTGTCTGATACACATTTCCTGATGAAGGAAGAGAAGACTGGAAGCCTTGAGCCTTCTATTGGCATCACAGTCTTTGCTTTGGATTCTGAGAGACTCTTTATATTCACTCATTTTGCAAGCTGGAGACATACTTCATCGACGATGTCCTTTAAGGTGGACATCTTGTTCCATCGATTCTCTTTGACCTTGATGCTGAATTCAGCTTCAATCTTGCAGATGATGTAGATGAAGGTCATGCTGTCGAGACCTTGGCTTTGGTTGATGGTGGTGTCTTCCTGGATATCGACATCCTTGAAGTCCGGAAGGTTGTCCTTGATGACTTTGATGATTCGTTCCTTGATTTCGTTCCTGTTCATGATGAACCTCCTGTCAATGATGAAGCAAATGCCTCTTGACCTTCATGGTCAATGTCTTTCCGATAGGATTGTCTTCGAAGACAATCTGAACTATCTTCTTTGAATTGATTTTGTCTTTGTTGTAAAGAGATATCTTCTCTTCAATATCTGTTCTATCCATTTTGGTATGAATGTGAAGGACGAGAGGATAGGTCCCTTCCAAGGCAAGGTCCTCTTCCTTCAGAAATGATTTGAGTTCCTCCTCACATTCCGGAAGATAAATCTTGTTTCCGTCATCCAAGACGATGATATCCTTCTTTCTTCCTAAGAGGATGAGCTTGCCATCCTCTATCTTTCCCAAATCTCCGGTGTGGAAGAATCCTTCTTTGTCTATCAATGTTTCACTGGACTTATAGTAACCCTCTGCCAATATCTTATCGGATGAAACAAGTATCTCACCATCTAGGGCAATCTTCAATTCTTCCAAAGGACATATCGTCATCCTTCTTGGATCAGAGCCTGTTGACAGGGCGAGACCTGAAGAAGTCTCCGTGAGTCCATATCCATAGGATACCTGGATTCCTTTTTTCTCTATGGCCTTGAGAATGTCCTCACTGCATTCTCCGGCTCCGATGAGGACGAGTCTTAGATTCTGATTGAAAAGATTGTACTTGGCATAGAAGCCTGCCATCTGCGGAACAAGAGAAATCACACTGGGATTGAAATAGCTTAAATCATCCATCATGTGTCTCATGCCTCTTGAAAGACAAATCCTGACACCGAAGGAAAGAGGCCATAGCAAGGAGCAGACAAAGCCAAAGACATGGCTTAGTGGAAGAATGGAAAGGAAGACATCACCTTTCTTAAGAGGAAGGACGCTTCCTCCGTTATAGCAGGATGCAAGAAGATGCTCTTCAGTCAAGATGACGGCTTTGGATGAGCTTGTCGTTCCGCTGGTAAAGAAAAGGATTTTCGGATCTTTGTTCTTGATGTCTTCTCTCAGGTATGAAAGGAATCTATCGGTGATTTCCTTTCTTCCGAGAAGCAGGCTTGTATCGCTTGACTGAATCTGTCTTTGAAGTGTCTTTTCTTCTTCCATGGGATTGAAGAGGATGATGTCCTTCTTCTGATAGGCCATGGCAAAGAGGGAAAGAATCGAAGAATAGGTATTTTCAATCATGATTCCGACTCTTTGGTTTGGAATGACGGGATATTCTTCGATGTCTTTTATAAATTCCCTGACGCTGGTATGGACAAGAGTGTCACCTTCTTCATGGCTGAAACAGATGGAATCTTCGTCTAAGGAGGCTAATAATTCAAAAAGTGAATGGAACAATGTCATTTCTATACCTTCCGAATTATATTGTACAATAATTTTCATGAAAGGGATTACAATTATATTATTTTGCGTTAAAATAGTTGCAGTCCATTATTTTTTTGAAAGGAGACAATTCAGAATATGGATAAGAATACACGTATTGCGATCGTCGGTGGAGGTCCAGCTGGTCTTTCCATGGCTATGTACCTGGAAATGAAAGGGTACAAGAACTATGTCATCTATGAAAAGACGGATCACGTCGGTG
Source organism: Candidatus Enterosoma sp. (assembly GCA_050874925.1). Classification (GTDB taxonomy): domain Bacteria; phylum Bacillota_I; class Bacilli_A; order RFN20; family CAG-288; genus Enterosoma. Next base: position 5,309 of record JBNMLQ010000054.1, read on the forward strand.
GAAAATGCCACTCTCCGGTCTATAACGGAAAACGTTATGAGATGGGAGCCATCATGGGTGTGCAGTATTACTACGCCGTCCATGATGTCGAAAAGTTTGCCGGAGTCGAGCATGACGGACCCAAGCTCAATCGTGCCTATAAGTATCCTGACGGAAGAATCGACTATCGATGGGACACGGCCGATGCCCTGAAGAATCCTTTCGGTTTCTTCCTGAAGCATCCCTCTGCCGCATTGCATCTGAAGAAGCTTCAGAAGCAGATCAAGAAGTTCGGTGAAATCCTTGAGACGAAGTACAAAGGTTATGACGTCACCGGACATAAAGGCGTTGCCCAGGGAAAGTATGACGGATTTGCCGTGACGGAAGGAAGAGAGCCTGTCTCCGGTGAGAACCCGAATCTGAAGGACCTTGCCATGCCTTTCAGCAAATTCTGCGAAATGAACGGTGTTCCGCTTGTCCAGGAAGTCTGGATCCAGCCTTTCACCAGCTTCGGCTATGGCTACTTCGATGAGATCCCTGCTGCCTACGTCCTGAAATATCTTGATTTCAAGACCATGATGGACTTTGTTGCAGTCAAACTTTGGACCTGGAAAGATGGAACGCAGTCCATCTTCGAACGTCTCAATGACAAACTCATGCATCCTGCCCTTCTCAACAGCAACATCGAAAAGGTCGTCAGAGGAGATAAGGTCACCTTGACTGTCAATGGCAAGGAAGAGGTCTTTGACAAGCTCATCATCACGGCACCTCTTCAGGTCGCTACGGAAAAGAATCCGTTGGATAACCCGGTTGCCAAGTCCTTGGATACCTGGCTTGATGTCACGGACAAGGAAAGAGCTCTCTTCTCCAAGATCGACTATGAAAGATATGATACCCAGGCTGTCATGATTGAACCTGACAAATATCCAGATGTCTCTTATTATATCGTTGATAACATGAAGAAGGAAAGACTTGGCCATCTCATGGTCTATTATAGGAGATGGGAAGGCGACAAGGAGCAGCCGATCACCACTTATGCCTTACGTCATCATAAGACATTCAACGGTGGCAGGGAACTTGGCTATGAAGATACCAAGAAGATGGTCCTGGATGATATGAGAAAGCTTGGCTGCACACCTAGGAAGAAGGATGGCAAGGATGACGTCATCTATGAATTCCAGACCTACTACTTCCCGCATGTCTATTCCGAAGACTATGCCGATGGATGGTATGACAAGGTCGAAGCCATGCAGGGTGAGAACAACACCTACTATGCCGGTGAAATCATGTCCTTTGGTGACATGGACGAGACCTGCGAATATTCGCACGATCTTGTCGAGCGCTTCTTTGCCGACTGATTTCTGAAACAAGCTGTCTTGCACCAAAGAGGCAGAGCTTCTCTGCTTCTTTGGTGTTTCATTTATTGGGGGATACTTTATGGATAGTCCGTTTTTCAAGAAGAAATATCAGGTGGTCATCGTCGGTGGTGCCTTGTCAGGCATGGCATGTGCGCTTCAACTCGTTAGCAAGGGAATCAAGGACATCCTGATCCTGGAACAGCATAACCTTCCCGGAGGCATCGCCACCTCCTTTGTACGAAGCGGGATTGAGATGGAAGCGACCCTTCATGAGATGATGTCCATCGGAAATGAAAATCAATTGAAGATCGGTGAGTTCTTCAAGGAATGTGGTATCGACATCGACTGGATCAGGGTCCCCGATGCCTATCGATATGTCGACAAGGATGTAAACTGCCTTGTCCATGCCGGAACGCATGGTGATTTTGAGATTCCGGCCAAGGAGATGGCTTCTTGTATTGATGATGAAGATGGCTCTGTTTATCAAAAAATACTTTTGTTTTTGAACATGTGCAAGAAGGTCTATGATGCCATGAACTATGTCAGCATGCATGAAATCAGCAAGCCGATGATGCTTCTGAAGTTCCCAGAGCTTGTCAAGACATGCGGCTACAGCGCCAAGGAAGTCATGGATAGCTATGGATTGCCTAAGAAGGTCCAGGATATTCTCTCTGCTTATTGGATTTATGTCGGAAATGTCGTAGATGACCTTCCTTTTTCTATCTTTGCCTTCCTTCTTGCCGATTATCTTGGATATGGTTCCGTGGTTCCTAGGAAGTTCAGCCATGAGATGTCCCTTAAGATGGCTGAGAAATGTGTCTCCCAAGGAGTGCAGATGGAATACGGACAAAGAGTATCTCAGATCCTGGTCAAAGACAAAAAAGCCTATGGTGTCATAACAGCCGATGGAAGTGAGATACTGGCAGATTATGTCGTCTGCTCCGCTTATCCGAATACGGCCTATACGAAGATGATCTCACCGAAGAGCGAAGTACCTAAGGAAGCTGTCAGGCTCACCAATTTCAGGAAACTTGGCCTGACCTGTTTTTCCGTCGTCCTTCTTCTTGATAAAGACCCGGAAGAACTCAATATTCATGATTATTCCACTTTCTATGCACCCGAAGGAATGGATTTTGATAGAATATGGAAAGACTACGCCACTGAGGGACCTTACAAGTACATCACATCCATCTGCACCAACATCGCCAATCCCGGATGTACCAAGAAGGGAACATGCATCTATTCCATCACGGCCCTTCCAAGACCGGATGGCTGGATGAAGGTGACGGAGGAAAACTATGAGGAGATGAAGAGACTCAATGCGAAGTTCTTCATCGAGATGGAGTCTAAGCGTCTGGGTGTCAATCTCTATGACCATATACTGGATATCGTCATCGAATCACCGGTGAGCATTGCCCATTACACCGGAAGCTTCCGTGGCTCCGTCTATGGTTATCAGCACAGGATGGATGACAGCATCGTCGCCCGTCTTGGCATGGATGACAAGGAACATTATATCGACCATCTGTCTTTTGCCGGTGCACATCAGATTTCCGGAGATGGCATGGGTCCGGCCATCACCAATGGCCGTAAGGCAGCCAAGGAGATTCTTTCTTCTCTTGAAAAGGAGGGCAGGTAACATGAAAATCAAATCATTCTTTCAGGATATTCTAGGCTCGGCAAGAGTCACCAAGAGAAGAAGCGAAGCCATCAAAAGGGCTTCTGACATTCCGGATGGCACAGATCCTATCGGTGATGTGGCAAGGCTTCTTCATCCTGGAAAGTTCAATCTGAAGCTTGTCTCGATCAGGGATGCAAGCAAGAGTGCCAAGACATTCACGTTTGAATCGGAGACTGGCCACATTCCTTATTTCAAGTCCGGTCAGTTCCTCACCCTTGAATTCCATATCGGAAAGAGCCTGGTCACCAGGCCATACTCCATCTCCTCAGCTCCCTATCAGACCAGAGGAGAACATCCTATCGTCGAAATCACGGTAAGGAAGTCCAAGGGAGATGGATTCATCTCGGACTATCTCTATCATGAAGCCAAAATCGGAGACGTCTTCCTTTCTGAAGTCGGACTCGGTCAATTCTTCTATGAACCATTGAGGGATGCAGGACATGTGTTGGCTCTTGCCGGTGGAAGTGGCATCACGCCCTTTGTCTCCATGGCAAAGGAAATCAAGAACGGAAAGCTTGATATGGACCTTACCATCCTCTATGGTTCCGTAAGTGAAGATGATATCATCCTGAAGGATGAACTTGACGACTGCCTTTGTGACAAAGTCCATGTCATCCATGTCCTTTCTGGTGATAATCCTGATTGGAAAGGTGAAAAAGGCTTCCTGGATGCCAAGCTTATCCAGAAGTATTCTTCAAAGGATACGAGTTATTTCATCTGTGGGCCTCAGGCCATGTACACGTTCCTTCAGGATGAACTGAAAAAACTGGAAGTCCCCGAAAGAAGAATCCGTTTTGAAGTCTTCGGCCAACCTAAGGACGTCACCAAGATGGAAGGATATCCTAAGGAAAAGAAGGATAAGGTCTATGAAATCACGGTCTTTCGTGGTATCAAGGAAGACGTCATAAAGGCAAGGGCTGATGAACCTATCGCCGTCAGCTTGGAACGTGCCGGAATGAAGATTCATACGGCTTGCCGCAGCGGAAGCTGTGGATTTTGTCGTATCAAGGTCCTGGAAGGCAAGTATTATGTCTGCAAGGTAGGTGACGGAAGAAGGGCGGCCGACAAGGACTTTGACTATGTCCATGCCTGCAGTACCTATCCTATCTCCGATATGAAGATCCGCATCAACATCGACTGAAACCATGTCTTCCCCGTATTATAAAGACAGCTATGGCTGCATCATCATCGGCTCAGCTCTCGCCGGCATGTCGGCAGCTTTGAAGCTGTCCAAACGAGGCTTCAAGGACATATTGATCCTGGAGAGGCAGAACATGCCTGGAGGTGTTACGACTTCCTTTGTCCGTTCTGGCGTGGAACTGGAAGCATCCCTTCATGAAATCTCTTCTGTATCCAGCAAGAGATATCCTCTTTTTGTACGTAAATTTCTCAATGAGTTCGGGGTCAACGTCTCTTTTGTAAGGTCAGATGAAGCCTTCCAATATGTCGAACCTGGATTCTCCTGCACGGTGCACTGCGGCAAGGCAGGAAGATTTGAAATCCCCTGCCATGACATCTCTCTGGCTGTCGGTGATGAATCCGGTGAAATCTATGACAAGCTGATGCTCTTCTTCCAGGATTGCAAGAACGTCTTCGATTCCATCGGTTCTTTTTCCGATGGTGACTTCCTTGATCTGGACCTGATACAATCCCATATCGACCTCATCCGTTCCTTGTCCTATTCGACGATGGAAGTCATCGATGTCTATGGCTTTCCTGACATCGTCAAAAGGATCCTTCTTGCCTACTGGTGCTACCTTGGCAATGAACCGGGTGACCTTCCCTATGTCCTATATAGCTGTCTCATGACGGATTATCTAGGATATGGTGCCTATACCTGCAAGGAGACAAGCCATGAGTTATCCATAAAGCTTCTTGAAGCATGCAGGAAGAAGTTGATTCAGGTAGAGTTCAACCAGGAAGTGAAGAACATCCTGGTGAAGGACGGACATGTCATCGGCGTCAGGCTCATAGACGGAAGTGAAATCTCCTCCAACTATGTCGTCAGCGGCCCCTATCCCAATACTGTCTATAACTACATGATAGAACCGCCAAGCGAGGTTCCCCAGAAGGCTTTCCAGATGCTCAATGCCAAGAGCCTCTCCATGAGTGTCTTTTCGACCATCATGATCCTGGATGAACCTCCCGAGAAGCTGAACATGGACCATTACATGACCTTTGTTGCTCCTTCCGGATTGGATTTCAAGAAGATCATGGAATCGTATCATTCCGGCCATGGCTATGAGTACTTCATGGCCGTATGCTTCAATCAGGTTCTTGACTATTGTCCGAAAGGAAAGACCATCTATTCCATCACTGCCCTTCCCTATCCGGACAGCTTCAAGGATGTCACGGAAGAAAACTATGATGAAAAGAAGCACATCATCGCAAGGGAGATGATCCA
>JBNMLQ010000055.1:0-10207 GCA_050874925.1 Candidatus Enterosoma sp.
AGGCCGAGATTGCAAAGGAAAACAAAGACTGAACTTTCAAAAAAGCCGGCCCGGAATCACCGTTTGGTGAAACCGGACCGGCATTTTTGTTGGCTTTGGATGATGGAATTGACGCTTACGCTTTCGCTGGCTTCTTCCTCTTCATGGCTGGAAGAGACGGGTGCCTCTTTGCTGGAGATGGATGATGCTTCCGGAGTGGATGAAGAGGTGGAAGACTCACTGACTTCAGGATGATTGGAAGAAACGACCGGTTCAGATGAAGAACCTCCTCTGGTACATCCCACCATCATCATGGACAACAACGACAAGACTGCGATTTTTGGTAATTTTTTCATATGGATAGTACCTCCCTGTATTCTGAATTTAGGATAATTTCCTTTTTTTGAAGGTGATATAAAAAGGTGAAGGAAAAGAATATTATTTGAAAATACAAAAAGCACATATTTTATTAAAAAAACATAAATTTTTAACAAAAAGTAGCAAAAAAATCGATTATAACATCAATTTCTGCCGATAAATTTGTACCGCTTACATAGAAGGGAGTGGATGATGGAAATTGATTATGAAACTTAAAATATTGATGGATTTTTTAAAGAAAACCATGCTTTTTTAAGAAAACTTTAAGATTTCAATAAAAATGGGGAAGACTTGCTTCCCCGGTCATAAGATATGCCTTATTTGAAGTACTGATGGTTTTGAAGCAGATCCTTTTTCTTTTCAAGATAAGCTTTGGAAAGACTCCTGAGATAGGTTGACTGGATATAGAAGAGAGAAAAGTTGACATCCAGCAAAAGCGTCAGAATCCAGACCAATGCATTCGTGATGGACTTTTGACTTTCTTCATCATAGGTCGTGCAGACGATGCTGAGAGGAAGAGAAAGAAGAAACTTGATGATCGGAATCATGACGAGAAGGGCAAAATAGAACGTGTGCCTTGAAATCTTATAGAGAATACCATTGATGATGAGACACATCAAAGCGACTACCGAAACAGAGAGTGTGAATAGACAGCATGTGAAGGCGGTCTGTGTCTGAAAGCTGAACATCGGTCTGAATCCTGACATCAGGAAGAAGGTGGAGGCAAGCGTCATGAAGAAATAATAAATCAGGATAGAAAGGATATACCCGTTTATCGGTCCTGTGTCCGTCTTTCTCAGTGCGTCATGGTCAGTGCAGTCGAGTTTTCGTGATACTTTTTCAATAAATTTCATTAAGCCATTCCCAATCTAGAAAACCATGCCTAAGAGCACCTGTTCGATAGCTTTTGCATTGGGCCCCTGCAGAATATATGCTTGCCAATACAATGAAGATTGTAACGGCAACGAAGGTGAGTAATGCGGCAATAAGATGATTATAGGGGGCAAGACTAAGAAATGCTGCATTTAATTCGGACCAAAGGCTTTGGAACAATGAGGCGATTTTAGCTAATGCTATTTTACCGAATTCAAAGCTGCAAACAAAACCTACTAATGTATCAAATAGTGGGTCCCTGTTTAACCCTTGCAACATCGCTTTATTGTTTAAAAATTTGGAAACGGTGTTATAGAAGGAAATGCATGTATCTGCTTCAAAATCGAAACCTATAAATAATTTATCTTCTATGTTTTGATTGATTTTTATGGCTGCTTTTGCATCATCGTGTCCATCAATGATTGGTAACAAGGTGAAATCTGTTTCATCTGGATTTTCATCATGCTCTGTATAATCTTTTAATTCGTCCTCATGAGGTGTGCCTTCTATAGTTATTTCTTCCTTCTGACATTGCTCATTGTCAGCCGTTTCAAATTCGCCAAATACAAAACGATCCGTTTCTCTAAGATCTTCGGTCCATTGCTCAAAATACTCTTCATATTTAGAACATGATTGAAGTATTTTGTCATAAAGCTCCTCAATGGAAAAATCAGTATAAAATACATCCGGTGTCATATATGTGTCACGGTAGAGTTGCATTTCTTCTGTAATCGAATCCGAGCAAATTCTAGAACGTATTGCTGAATCAAATAAAATCATCCGCATGTCGTTTTCCGGGCATTCCAAATTATTGATTTCTGTTTCTATTGGCTGCAGATATTCTATCGATGCCTGTATAAGATTGTTGCTGTCTTCGTTTAGCTTTTCTAAAGACCTTCCTTGAATAAAGGTCCCTGTTCCCATTGTTAAACACGTCGTTATGGAAAGTAATAATGTACTAATCATAATGTATGCTCCTTTCTTGTTCTATCAAAATGATACTAGTTGAGGCGCTTTTAAAGCAATAATGAGCATTGCTAAAAGCGAAAATAAAGCGCTTACATGCTTCTTCTCCTAGACTTGAATATTGCATTTTTTTGATTTTTTGCGGAGAATTTTAAGGTTATTTTAAGAAATCATCCAAAGTTTTTATACTTTTGATTTTTAATACCAGGAAGATAAAAGTAAAAAATGTCTCACAATGTGTTATATTTTGCTTAGGCCGGTAAAAAGCGAATACCGGTTACCTAATATTTTTGTCGTAGATATATCATTCCATCGACATCTTCAGTATAATGAAGTTACTGAAGACAATCAGTAAAAAGGAGGTTGGTTTTCATGGAACAGTATACATTCGAACCGGAAAACGTCAAGACTTCGACAAAGCCTGTTGCATCCAAGGCTCAGAAGGCGACGCTCTCCCTGGTAAAAGTCTATTTATGGTTTGCTTTAGGTCTTTTGATAACAGGTGTGGTCTCTCTAGGACTCCCAAACCTGCTCGTCCTCTTCCAAGGTACGGCTGGTGAGGAGACGATGAATACCATCTACATCATCGGTATTGTCGTTTCGGTCATCCTGATGATTCCGGCACTCATCGTCCTCAACGTCCAGGCATTTAGAAAGAACGTGCCGCTCATCATTACGACGTATGTCATCTATGCTCTCTCAATGGGTGTTCTCCTCTCCTCTCTCTTCCTTTCCCTTGTCGGCCCTGGTGAAGGCATGAATACGATCTGTGTCGCATTCTTCGTCACAGGCGGTGTCTTCTTAATCAATGGCGTTCTTGCAGCGCTGATGAAGAAGACGAATCTCAACATGCTTTGGCCGATTCTTTCTTCTCTTGTTCTCGGTGTCCTCATCATTTCCTTGGTCAACTTCTTCATTGGATCCGAAACCATCTATTGGATCGTTGAATTCGTCATCTTCGGTGTCATGCTTGTCTCTACTCTTCTTGATATGCACAATATCCACAAGCTTGCCGAATCCGGGCAGTTCGAAAACAGCACCAATCTTTCCGTCTATTGCGGATTCATGCTGTATGTCGACTTCATCTGGCTCTTCATTCGTATTCTTTATTACATCATCATTTTCTCCAAGAAGAACAATTAAGTGATGCATGGCGGCGAAAGCCGCCATTTGTCATGGAGCGATTTCTATTTGATGGCGTTGCCTTTGCATTACCTTATATATAATATTAGAATTGGACCTGCTTTCATCCGTCCACATACCCGGGCGTTTCAAAAAGATGAAAAAATCGTTGACATGGATATTGTGATTGTCTATAATTTTCTACGTCACATTACGGGCAGAGCCCGCTCTTTTTATGGAAAGAGCAGGAAACACCCGGATATGTGGATAGGTTATTTATATAAAATCCGGGAGGAAGAAAATGCCTACTATTAACCAGTTGGTCAGAAAAGAGAGACAGAACCCTGTTTACAAATCCAAGGCTCCGGCTCTCGGCAAGAGATTTGATTCTCTTAACAAGAAGGAGAAGTCCATCGCTGCTCCTCAGAAGAAGGGTGTCTGCACCCGTGTCGGTACTATGACTCCGAAGAAGCCGAACTCTGCTGCTCGTAAGTACGCCAGAGTCAGGCTCTCCAACGGCTATGAAGTCACTGCCTATATCGGTGGTGAAGGTCATAACCTTCAGGAGCACAAGGTTGTCTTGATCCGTGGTGGCCGTGTCCGCGACCTTCCAGGTGTCAGATACCACATCGTCCGTGGCGCTATGGAATGCTTTGGCGTCGAGAACCGTAAACAGGGTAGATCCTTATACGGAACCAAGAAAGACGGAAGCATCCAGAAGAAGTAAGGAGTAAACAACAATGCCTAGAAAGAACGGTTCAGTTGAAAAAAGAGATGTTTTACCAGATCCGATCTATAACTCTAAGTTAGTTACCAGATTGATCAACCGCATCATGCTCGATGGTAAGAAGGGCACTGCCCAGACCATTCTCTATGGTGCTTTCGAAAAGGTCGAAAAGAAGACTGGCAAGCCTGCTATCGAAGTCTTCGAAATCGCTTTGGGCAACATCATGCCTGAGGTTGAACTCAAGGCCAGAAGAGTTGGTGCTTCCAACTATCAGGTTCCTGTCGAAGTCGCTCCGGAAAGAAAGGTCACCCTCGGCCTCCGTTGGTTGGTCACCTTTGCCCGTCTGCGCAATGAAAAGACCATGACCGACAAGCTCGCCGGTGAAATCATCGATGCCGCCAATGGTACCGGTGGTGCTGTCAAACGTAAGGAAGACATGCACAAGACTGCACAGGCCAACCAGGCTTATGCACACTATCGTTGGTAATCTGATCTGGGTTGACTAATTAATAAAGGAGAAAAAAGCCTATGGCAATGGATAACGATCAGGCGATGGTAGCCAAGTACGAGGCTACCCCACTTGAAAAAGTTAGAAATATCGGTATCATGGCTCACATCGATGCCGGTAAAACCACGACTAGTGAGCGTATCCTCTTCTATACTGGTAAGACCCATAAGATCGGCGAAACCCATGATGGTGCTTCCGCTATGGACTTCAACGAACAGGAACAGAAGCGTGGTATCACGATTTACTCCGCTGCTACGACCTGTATGTGGAAGGATTATCGTATCAACTTGATCGATACTCCTGGCCACGTCGACTTCACTGCCGAGGTCGAAAGATCTCTCCGTGTCCTCGATGGTGCTGTCTGCGTCCTCGATGGCAAGAACGGTGTCGAACCTCAGACCGAAACCGTCTGGAGACAGGCTGATAAGTACAATGTCCCTAGAATCGTCTTCGTCAACAAGCTCGATGCTACCGGTGCCGACTATGAAATGTCCGTCGCTTCCATCAAGGAAAGACTCGGTGCCAATGGCTGCGCCATTGCCTACCCTGTCGGCATCTCCCAGACTCTTCTTGGCCTCATCGACTTGGTCGAAATGAAGGCCTGGCTGTGGGATCATGATCCGAAGAAGTCCGAGCAGATGCAGCCGAAGATCGTCGAACTCGATGATCCTCTTCTTGCTGATTATCAGCACGATGTCGAACAGGCAAAGGTTTATCATCAAATCATGATTGAGAACCTTGCAAACAACGACGATACCTTGATGGAGAAGATTCTCATGGAAGAAACTCCTACCGTCGAGGAAATCAAGGCTGCTATCCGTAAGGAAGTCATCGCCGGCAAGATCTTCCCGACCATCCCGGGATCCGCTTACAAGAACAAGGGCGTCCAGTATGTCCTTGATGCCGTCAGAGATTACCTCCCGTCTCCTCTTGATGTTCCGGCTCCTGTCGCCCACGATCATGATGGAAACGATGTCCTCCTCTCTGTTGATCCAAAGGCTCCGTTCGTCGCCTTGGCCTTCAAATTGACCACCGACCAGTTCGGAACCCTCTGCTTCTTCCGTATCTATTCCGGTACTGTCAAGTCCGGTTCCTATGTCTACAATGTCCGTAAGGGCGTCAAGGAAAGAGTCTCCCGTCTTGAATTGGTCAATGCCGATTCTCACGAGAACATCACAGAAGCCAAGGCCGGTGAAATCGCCGCTGCCGTCGGCTTCCAGTCTACCAGAACCGGTGATACCCTCGTCGGCGATGGTGATCCGAAGGTTCAGCTTGAATCCATCAAGTTCCAGGAACCTGTCATCTCTGAAGCAATCGAACCTGTCAAGAAGGGTGACCAGGACAAGATGGCCAGCTTGCTTGTCAAGTTCACTGAAGAAGATCCTACGTTCCATTATTATACGGATCAGGAAACTGGTCAGGGCATCATCGCCGGTGTCGGCGAACTTCAGCTCGATGTCAATGTCACCCGTCTGAAGAATGACTTCGGTATCGAAACCAGAGTCGGTGCTCCGCAGGTTGCCTATCGTGAAACCATCGAAATGGCAGCTGACTGCGAAGGTAAGTACATCAAGCAGTCCGGTGGTCATGGTCAGTATGGTCACGTCGTCTTCAAGATGGAACCGAACCCTGGAAAGGGTAACGAAATCGTCGATGCCATCACCGGCGGTGTCATCCCCAAGGAATTCATCAAGCCGTCTATCGATGGTTTGAATGATGCTTTCCAGCATGGTATGGTCGCTGGCTATCCTGTCATCGATGTCAAGGCTACCTTGCATTATGGTTCCTATCATGATGTCGACTCCTCCGAAGCTGCCTATAAGCTTGCTTCCCAGGAAGCACTGAAGGTTGCTGCCAAGAAGTGCAAGCCTGTCATCCTTGAACCGATTGTCAAAGCTGAAATTACGACTCCGCTTGACTATGTCGGTACCGTCATGGGTGATGTCTCTTCCCGTCGTGGTATGGTCGAAGGTATGGTCCAGAAGGCCAATGCCCAGGTCATCACTGCCAAGATTCCGCTTGCCAACATGTTCGGTTATATTTCCGACCTTCGTTCCATGACTCAGGGTAGAGGTATCTACACCATGGAATTCTCCAATTATCAGAAGGTCCCGGCTGCTGTTCAGGAAGAAATCATCAAGAAGAGAGGCTAAACACTTCTCTCTTCTTGAAAATAAGTCTAAAAAAGTGTATAGTCATCTAGAATCTAATTTGGAGGAAATTTAAATTATGGCTAAACAGAAGTTCGACCGTTCCAAACCGAATGTCAACATCGGTACTATCGGTCACGTCGATCACGGCAAAACTACTTTGACTGCCGCTATTACTCACGTCCTTGCCAAGAAGGGTCTTTCCCAGGCTATGGACTACAATCAGATTGATGCCGCTCCGGAAGAAAAGGCCCGTGGTGTCACCATCAATGCTGCCCATATCGAATACGATACTGCTAAGAGACATTACACCCACGTCGACTGCCCAGGACATGCTGACTACATCAAGAACATGATCACTGGTGCCGCCCAGATGGATGGTGCTATCCTTGTTGTTGCTGCCACTGATGGCGTTATGCCGCAGACCAGAGAGCACGTTCTTCTTGCTCGTCAGGTCGGTGTTCCGTACATCGTTGTCTTCCTCAACAAGTGCGATATGGTCGATGATCCTGAATTGATTGACCTTGTCGAAATGGATGTCCGTGAGTTGCTCAACAAGTACAACTTCCCGGGCGATGATGTTCCGGTCATCCGTGGTTCCGCTCTCGGCGCCCTCAACGGCGAAGCCAAGTGGGAAGAATCCGTCATGGAATTGATGGATGCCGTCGATAGCTACATCCCGGATCCTGTCCGTGACAACGATAAGCCTTTCTTGATGGCTGTCGAAGATGTCATGACCATCACTGGTCGTGGTACTGTTGCCACTGGTAGAGTTGAGCGTGGTATGCTCAAGCCGAACGATGAAGTCGAAATCGTCGGTATCATGGACACCAGAAAGTGCGTCTGCACCTCTATGGAAATGTTCCGTAAGATTCTTGATTTCGCCGAGGCTGGCGATAACATCGGTGCCCTTTTGAGAGGTGTCGATCGTGACCAGATCGTCCGTGGTCAGGTCATCTGCAAACCTGGTTCCGTCACTCCGCACAAGAAGTTCAAGGGTCAGGTCTACGTCCTTAAGAAGGAAGAAGGCGGCCGTCACACTGCTTTCACCAACAACTACAGACCTCAGTTCTACTTCCGTACCACTGATGTCACTGGAACTGTCACCCTTCCGGATGATGTCCAGATGGTCATGCCTGGCGATAACGTTCTTCTCACTGTTGAGTTGATTCATCCTATCGCTCTTGAAAACCAGACCAAGTTCTCCATCCGTGAAGGTGGTCACACTGTCGGTGCCGGTACTGTTTCCGAAATCATCGACTAATCTCGAGATTTCAGGATACAACTATCTGTAAAAATAAACCCGTCTCTCTGATCAGGAGGCGGGTTTTTCGTAGGCTTTTTTCTCTTTCTTTTATATAATATATTGAACTGGAGAATGACCTATGGAAAAAGCCAAGAAAGAAGAATACCTTTATCAGAAGAAATCCCTTCTTGTTCTTCTTTTTATGTATTACTATGCCAATGTCAGTTATGATTCCGTGGTCCTTCGTTCTTTCGGCTTTCATTTCGATCCGACCTGCAATTTCAAGGCCATCGTCAAGAGCAAGAAACAACATTATCATAAATATGTCGTTCACATCTATTCCTCGCTTCAGGGATTCAATCCTGAGAAGATGGATGTGATGGGGAATGTCAATATCGTACGGATCAAGTCCTTGGATTATGATTTCTACGAGCCTGAGGCATCCTTGAATATCTATTTCAACAACGATAATTTCTATGCAACGGGCTATTTGGAAGGAAAGAAGGTTGCCTTTCACTATAATTCAAGAAAGACGTCCGTCACGGATGACCTCTTCTATCACCTTGCTCATGACAAGAAGAATGAGAACATCAACGATTCTGCCAATACCTTTGTCCTTTGGCTGATGAGGTTCTATACATGCAAGCTCCATGTCGATCTTATCCTCGGAGCCGGCATCAATCAGGATTATGGTGCCAAGAACTGGGCTCAGCTTCTGGATTCCCTGAATAATGATTTTTATAAAGGCGACTATAAGTTTGCTCAGGAGATTCAAACCTATGTCGGAAAGGAGCTCTTCACTTCTTCGATGGTGATGAAGACTTCTGGATTTGATTCTTATGAATCTCTTAACAGGGAACTCTATCTGTTCAAGGAGGCCAAGGGGTTTGATGATCCGGATGCAACCTTGTATCATCTTGTCGATTACATCGACAAGCACGAACATACGTCTGTCATCACTTATAACTATGATACGAATCTGGAATATCTTCTCAAAAAGAGAGGTATTCGGTATACCGTCGTCTACGATGACAATTCCTTTGTCGACCAAGAGGCCAAGAGTGATATCTACCATGTCCATGGTCTTCTTCCTTTCGACAAATATAAGGAAAAGAAATATACGGATTCCCTGATTTTCAATGAAGCCGAGTACTATTATCTTTATAACAATCCTTACAGCTGGTCGATTTCCAAGCAACTGCATGACTTCAAATTCAATGCATGTCTTTTTATCGGCATCTCCCTTACGGATCCTGATATGAAGAGACTTCTCGACCTTGCCAGCAACTATCTGAAATTCAATTTCATCTTCTTAAAGAAGACCAAAGGATATAGCGAGACGGTCTATAAGGATCTCACCTCCTATTTCTTCACCTTTGATTTGATTGTCATATGGATCGACGACTATTCAGAAATCAAGACTTATTTGGAGCAGCTTCCATGAGCACTATCAATCCTACCTATGTCGATATCCATCCGATCAGGCGTTTTTCCCGTTTTTTGGTTCATTTCTGCGACATGCTTTTGAGCTTTTTCCTGTCCTTGCTTCTCTTTTCGGTACTTTTCTTTCCTGTCGGAAGCAGGATTACCGGATATGATTCCATCAGCCAGGACAGCAAGGCAAGCAGAGAAAAGATGGCTGAAGTCCTTTTTGACAACGGATTGCTTTCCTACCAGGAACAAGGAGAGGAATTCACTCTTTCCATGACCTATTCAAGCAAATGCTATCTTTCCGGATTCCTTAAAGACGAGACTGGAAGTGATTATTTCAGGCATTATTTTGTCGATCTGCTGAAAGATGAGCCTTCCTATCTGGAATTTTATCGGAAGAATGGTACGACGTATTTCATTGTCACGGACAAGGTGGTGATGAAGGAAGATATCAAAGCACTTCTTCTTCCTTCTTTGGATGAGAAGGACACCCTTTCAAGCCAGGGAAGCCAGATGTATCGCAGGTTTACGGAGTCCTTCTTTCCGAACCTTTATTCAGTACTTGTCAAAGACCTTCTATCCAATGAAAAAATATCTTCGCAAAGCCCTCTATATCAATATCGATTGTCAAAGGAGAAGATTGATGCCAATCAAAACAGGCAGGACTGGATCATCTCCATATCGACGTATCTTTCCTATCTGGTCTCGACTCTTCTTTGCTTCCTTTTGATTCCGATGGTATCGAAACGTGGAAAGACTCTTTCCATGATGTGCTTCCGTGTCGAACGTGTCGGGAAGGACAACCTTAGAATCCTCAAAAGAAGGGA
>JBNMLQ010000056.1:0-9824 GCA_050874925.1 Candidatus Enterosoma sp.
AAGGACAAGAGGGATGAAATCCTTCTTCTTACCAGGAAGCTTCAAAGAAGACTCAGGAATCTGAAATCCATGCTCTTTTATAAGGTCAACCATGGAAAGATGAAGAACGGAAACGTCATTCCGACCAACATCCTCATTCATGATCCTCTCTATAGCTATTGCTATCGATATTATGTCAACCACTACAAGAATGTCGCAACCAGTGCCAGAAGAAGAGAAATCCTCTATCTGAACTATGTCAGTGCAAGCCTGGTCAAGGCTCTTCTTTCCCTAGGCCTTCTAAAACAGGTTCCATCCCTCTTCCTTGACAGGGAAGAGATTCTCTCCTTTGAAAACCTCAGCTTCTATCATGAACCGTTTACCTTCTCCTTTGCTATCGATAAGGAGAATATCGCCATCAGGATGGACGTATCCTTTCAAGATGATGACAAGGAAAGACATGCTTCTTCCTACTATCTCATCATCAGGGAGAAATACGTCAAGGAGAATGAAAAGAACATCCTTCTTTTCAAGGACAAGATCGTCCATCAATATGACCAGGTGCTTCTTGTCACCTGCAAGAACGTCATCAGGAAGTATCATGACGTTCTCACCTTCAGCTTCCATGATGAAGGAAACATGGATCTGATCTACGATCTTCTCAGCATGGCTTCCAATCTCTTTGAAGCCAATGGAGAAGTCTACTCTTCTCTTTGCCCTGTATGTGGAAAGGAGAAGCTCATCTTTGACGGAAAGAAGTTCACCTGTGAGGAATGTCACTCCAGCTATTCCCTGGTGAAGGTGAAGTCCGCCTCTTTGATGTGGCTGATGTCCTTCAGAAAGGAGAGTATCGATGACTGACGATATTGAAAACATGGATCTCTCCTTTGCCTCCTATATGAAGAAGAACGAGAAGACAGATGAAGAGACCAAGGAAATTGCCTTGAAGATCTTAGACCTCCATAAGTCCTATGGAAAGAAGGAAGTCTTGAAAGGCATCAACCTTGAAGTCTATAAGGGAGAAGTCTTCGGCTTCATCGGAAAGAATGGTGCAGGAAAGTCCACCACCATCGATTCCATCGTCGGACTCAAGGACTTCGATTCCGGAACCATCCTTTTGAATGGTCATAACGTCAAGGAGAATCCTCTGGATGCCAAGATGGAACTAGGCTATGTCCCAAGTGAACCTGTCACCTATGAAGTCATGACCGGAAACGAATATCTCCAGTTTGTCGCCAGCAGCTACAACATGTATCAGGAAGCCTTTGATAAGAACTATGAATTCCTGAAGAAGAAGTTCATGATCTATGACAATGACCTGAACAGGAAGATCCGTGAATATTCCCATGGTATGAAACAGAAGGTCTGCCTGATGGCATCTCTCATCCACAATCCATCCATCTGGATTTTGGATGAACCGACGGTCGGACTTGACATCATCGTCTATGAGACATTGATGGACATGCTTCGTGAATTTGCAAGAAACGGCAGGACCGTCTTTGTCACCTCCCACAACATCGACATGGTCTCGAGGATCTGCAACAGGGTTGCTATCATCAACAACGGTGTCGTCGACCAGCTCATCGACTTCAAGAAGGAACCGCTCAAGAGAAGGAATCTTGGCAAGATTTTCTTTGATACCTACATCAAGGAGAAAGACAAGGATGTTTCTTGAACTGTTACGGAAAGAGTTCATCCAAAGAAGAAGCAAGGAGAACCAAGGCAAGCCTGCCTTGATTCTCTCTATCTTTTTACATGCCCTTCTCTATGGGGGAGTGATCGCTCTTATCTGCTTCATCTCCTTGAATCTGGATAGCAAGATTGAGAAGTACTCCTCCTATGGATACTATGACTTCCTCTCTCTCTTCCTTTCGGTATCGATGGTCGTCGGAATCATCCTATCGATGGTCAAGGCAAGAGGTGTTCTCTTTGACAGGGAAGACTCTCTTGTCAGCATGCCTCTTCCGATATCCCCTTCGACCATCGTTCTAAGCAAGGTTGCCTATCTCTATGTCGAGAGCTCGTTGTCCGGACTGATCCTGTATACCCCGTTTTTGGTCTGTTATGGATCGACTAGAGGATTCATTCCCTATTACTACATCTTCAGCTTCCTATATCCCTTCTTCATCTCTCTTTTCATCATCGGGGTAGGACTTCTTCTCTCTCTAGCCTATCAGCAGGTCTATAAGCTGGTCAGAAAGAATGACATCGTCCAGTTTGTGACGGCATCCATATTGATGGTGTTGTTATGCTATCTATATCAGTTTGTCCTCAATCTCTTTTTAGGAGCCTTGAATGACTCCTCCGTCGGTGGTATGTTCTCCTCTTCTTTTGTCGAGACTCTCCATCGGATGGTCTCTTATTTTGCTCCGGTCAGCCTGATACTGGATATGATGGTAAAGAAGACCAACGTCCAAAGCGATATCCTTTTAAGCCTGGGAATGGTCCTTCTTTCTCTGGTCTTGGGAATCGGAAGTGCAAGCCTTGTCTTCTATCATGAGATCAAGAACGGAGAAGAGAATCATGATACCAAAAGAAAGAACTTCAAAGGAAAGATGATGAGTCCGACAAAGATCCTTCTCAGAAAGGAGATGGACTTGCTATTCAAGGATGAGACGAACCTGTTCTCTTATACCTCGCTGTTGATTCTATGTCCGTTTCTTACCTATCTTGTCATATCCTCCCTGAACAGCATCATCTATGACAATCTCAAGTTCTATGCCTCCTATTTCCCAGAGCTCATCAGCGGTATCAATCTGACCTTGATTCTTCTCTTTTCCGGTGTCATCAATGCTTCTGCATCTCTGTCTGTCAGCAGGGAAGGAAAGGCCGTATGGATCATCAAGACCCTTCCTATCTCCCCGTTAAGACAGATTCTCTGTAAGATTGCCCTTCCCTTGATGCTATCCCTGTTCTCCCTTCTGGTGACGGATATCGTCTTAATATCCTTTGGCATCATCAGCATCTCCGTCTTCTTCTCCTCCTTGTTCATCGGAAGCGTCATGACCCTCTTCAACAACGTTTTTGGTATCTATGCAGATATGAAGGATAGGAATCCCAATCCTAGTAGAATCAAGCTGAGCCTCATCAACAACATCGTTCCTCTCATCTTTCCTCTCATCATCTTCCTTCTCTTCTTCCTCTTTTCCGTGTATCTCAGGCTTCCTGGCTATGCCCTATATCTTCTGGGATGCTTCTTTAGCCTGTTTTTATTGGTTCCGTTTCTCTTTCACTTCCGAAAGAGGCTTACGGATGCCTTCTTGAAGATGGAGGTGCATAACTGATGAAAAAGAAAACATTGGCTGTCCTTTTAGTCATCCCCTTCATCATCTCCCTTCTTACCTTCGTCTCCATCAAGATACTGGATAATGCCGTAGCTGTCGACATCCTAGGGATCGAATGGAACTACTCAGAGAACGAAGGCTTCCGTATCGATGAAGATAAGACGTATGCTCTAGAGGCAACAGCGATCGTCGATCCTGACATGATTCTTGCAAACGGCAACAATCTCATCTGGAAGACCAAGAAGATCAATACGAGTGACGATGAATATGCCAGGGTCGAGGAAAAAGACGGGAAATACTTTCTCCGAGCCATGAAGGAAGGAGAGGTGGAAGTCATCTGCCAGAATGAAAGAGGCAGCGTCAGCAGAAACTTCAACGCCGTCATCTATAAGGATGGAGCGATGATCATCAATCCTAAGAGGAAGACCAGCGGAAACAAGATCGACAAGGCAAACTACTATGGACTCTATGACCTGGAGTATCAACAGGGAAGTAAGGATAGCTATACCAAGAAGAAGTCCTCCTTTGAAATCGAATCCTCTTCCTTTCGGGAGGATGGGGTAAGCCATCAGAACGAAGCTGTCAAGATGAGCGATAACATCACCTACAAGGATGATGTCATCACCTTTTTAGATACAGGTTCTTCCTATCTCACCTTGAAGGATCCCGTAAGCAGCTATGAGGCGACATACTATTTTGAAGTGGTTGACGGCGTCAACATCTACTCCTATGATGACCTGCTCCAGGCGACAAACGAGTCTTCCAAGAAGGAGAACATCGTCTTACAGAAGAACCTCGAGTCCTTGAAGAACACCTATCTCAAGGATGACAAGGGTAACTACATCGAGAAGCTGAGAAACGAGAACACATCTCTCTTTGGTCATTATGACTTTGAAAAACAGGAGTATTCCTTCTCTGATGAGGTGTACCGGTTTACGACCACCTATGATTCGACCTATATCGATAGTTACAATGCGTCGGCGAGTGATGATAAGAAGCTATCCAAGGAAGTCATATCTGGAATCCATCTAAGGGGGAACCTCTATGGAAACGGCTATTCTATCAACATGGACGGATTATGCTATCCGTATCATGGAAAGATCGACTCCATCTCCGGAAAGCTCAAGCCGGGAGAGGGAGACCTGTTTCAGGGACCTTTACCTTTTGTCTCTATCGGTGATCCTATCGGAGTTCCTCTTATCACGGCTTTGGGGCAGGATAATTCCGGCATCTATGTCTCGGATGATGGTATCACCATCAACGACGTGAGACTAAGCAATGTCAATGAGGTCGATAATACCTATAACCTCTCCTATACAGGAACAGTCCTGGATATCAAGGCAAAGGATGTGACTCTCAAAAACAGCATTCTGTCCAATGGGAAGGTGGTACTAAGAGCCTATGATGCCGATAACCTTCTTGTCGACAACTGCATTCTGAAGAATTCCGGTGAATTCACCATGCTTGTCGGAAGTGACAAGGCGAACGGATATGACAAGGATAAAATGGTCAACGAGACCTTCCATACCGCTGACGGGGATGTCCATGTAAACAAGGGATTCCAGGAATTCTTCGATGACAGTGACAAGTCACCTTCTGCCGATACCATCCTCAATGACTTCCTTTCGGCCAGCGTATCCGATACGGACGTAGATTATGACTACGTCTCTTCCATGACGGGAATTCAGAAGTATCTAGACAACACCACCGGGATTTTAGATTCCAGCGGAAATGTGATAGACTATGCATGCAGGATGAGAGTCAACAACACGAAGTTTCAAAGAAGCGGCGTGTTCTCCATCGCTACGGAATCCATCTTCAACGGACCGTTGCTGTATGGTGGAATACCAAGCATGATCACCTCCTTGTTGGAGATGCTCAATGCTCCTCTTCCCAAGGGGCTTGGAAAGACAAGCTATCCTGTCTATCTGGAACTTACCGGAAACAGTGAGTTCTATGACTGGAAGAGCATCGATAGCATCGATGTCTCCTCTCTGATCGAAGAGAACATCTCCTATATGCTCCAGCAGTTGGGGATGGGTGACAAGTCTCTTACTATCGATGACATCTTCCCGATGAAGAAGGCGTTACGGGAAGTCGCTTCCAAGGAAGGTCTCATCTATAGCAAGGATGGAGTAGACTATATCAATACCGAGATAGCCAACTATGGAGGAGGTCTCAACCTCTCCAAGGTGGAAGAAAAGGTAGAGGATACCTCAAATACCTATAGCGAATCTTTGGAAGTATCCTTGATAGAGGAACTAAGCAAGCTCAAGATGTCCCAGATGCGATCTTTGATGGTCGATTGCGTCGTCGTGACAATCGGCAGCCACCCCTTCCGTTTCATCGTCAACGGAAAGGAAGAAAGTAGGAATCCAATCTTATTTGACAAGGTTCCTGGAATAGACGATCTGAAAGAAAATCTAAGACAGTAGGAGGTAACTATGAAAAGACATCATATCCTGAAGAAATGTCTACTGATGACGAACATGCTCTTCTTTACAGGAGGGCTGGTTTCCTGTAACTCCAGCTTCTTTGGAAACAGCGAATCCGTGGAGATCAAATCGGTCACACCGACCTATGACGAGAAAAGCGGAAACACCATCATCACCATCGCCTTTGTCGATGAGGATGTCTCTCCGGTGACCTTCCTGATTCCTAGAGGCCTCTCGGGCAAGGACGGAGTCGGCATCCAGGATGTCTCTGCCAAGATGAGCGATGACAAGAAGAATGTCGAACTCACCATTCACTATACGGATGCTTCTGTAAAGGATACTGTCTTGACGGTACCATACCTAGGAATCTCCAATGTCGAGGTATCCTTGGATGAAGAGACAGGAAGCACGGATATCGTCTTTTGCTATACCGACGGAACAAAGAGCCAGAAGATCAGCATTCCCAGGGGGAAGGACGGCGTCGGCCTCAGTTTTTCCTATGATATAGACAAGGATGGAAACTATATTTTGACTGTAAGATACTCCGATCCTTCCATCGATCCTGTAAGCTTCACGATTCCCAAACCTAAGGATGCCATATCTATCACACAGGTCAAGTATAATGAGGAGATGAGCGATGAGAAGAGCTATGCTCTCGATATCATATACAGTGACGGATATACAGAAAACGTCTTCATCCCAAGACCACAGGATGGAAAACCTGGAGAAGATGGAAAGAATGGAAACCAGTGGTATTATGGCTCCTGCAATCCGGATGATAATTCGAATGTCGCCGATGCATCTGTCGGTGACTTCTATATCGACCATCTCACTGGAAAGGTCTATCAGAAGGAAACTGACGGATGGAAGTTACGGTTTGCCATGAAATCCAATGCGACGACTACGAACAAGGAAACCTATTATGTCTATTTTGATCCGGGAGAAGGCTTCATCAACGGAACCCATGCCGTCACCTCTACCTTCGTCACGGAAGGAAAGAGTGTTCCTTTGAGTCTGATTCCCACACCGAAATTGGAAGGATATACCTTCGAGGGATGGTATACGGATCCTGACAATCCAAATTCAGGAAAGTTTACGGATATGAGTGTCGTCACTCAAGAATTGCATTTACAGGCCAAATATATAAAATAAGAAGTATGATATCCAAAGGAAAGATTGCCGGTCTTTTAGCGCTATGCTCACTTGCCACACTGACGTGTGGGTTTTCGGCGTGGATTGTAGGCGGTAATCAAGTAAATACTCCGGACGTCGATATTGCCATCGGTGATGTGGAAGAATATGAGTATACTTTGAGTGAGCTTGGTTTTAACAAGTACTATACCATTCGTAATTCTTCTAACCAAATTACACGGGTTGTCTCGGGCTCCAATCTTCAGAAAATCAGTGTCAACGGCAAGGACCAGATTGTTTCTGCATATGAACTGGAAATGCCGGCTTCCTTGGATACGAATATTATTTCTTCGAAAATTCGAAATGATGAAAATAATCTTTTTTTGTCAATTTCCTTTAGCTTTTTCGATTCGAATGGGAAAGAATTCGTCTCCAATGGTAGTGTAGAGTCGATTTCTGTCAGAACGTTGAACTACGATTATTTTTCTTTTGATTGTTCTAAAAAGAATGGTTTGTTTGTTTTTCCAATGAAGACAACCACCAGAATGAGTCTTTATGAGCTGGCAATGATGGATTCTACTTATCCTATATATTATAGCGGACATGTTGATTATGCTGTTCCGTTGGTCTTCAAAGCATCTTTTTTATCTAGTGCCTCTTCTCTTTTAGAATCTTATTCTCAATATAGGATGACCTATGGTTTATATGTAGAGAAAGGAGGCAACTGAGATGAAATTAAGCAAACGTGTGTTCTTTGGTTTATCTTCTGCTTTATTGCTTGTTGCCTCTGCTTTCGGTTTTTCGATAGGAAGGTCTGCTTTTGTTTCTGAAGGAAATGCTTTTGATACCAGTACAACTATTGCCGGTAATAAGACGAACCTGATTGAAGATAGTAAGGATACTGTCAAAGTCACTTTAAAACAGGCTGTATATGACTATACGAACTTTGACGATTTGAGTTGGGCTACTTTTTCTGGGTATTCCGGTTCCATCAGCAGTGAGAGTGATTTCAACAAGCTGAAAGATTTTTTGGAGCAGAATACGGATTCTACTGTGTTTAAAGACAATGAACTTGCTGGAGCATATACTATTAAAAAAGGGACATATGGCACTTTTAGCGGTTTAGGTCAATACAAGGAATATGTTTTCCAATTGATAGTTTCAACAGAAATTAAAAAGTCGCTTGGTTTTTTTAAATATAATTATAGTGGGAAATACACTTTGGAGTTTAAGAAAACTACTTTAAATTGTACTGAAAAGAATGTCGGTATGATTTCTTTGCCCAAAGGGAATAATTTATTGAATGCAGGATTAGCTTCTAATTTTGAACTTTATAATAATAGTGCTTATAACTTTGCCGGTTATAAGAAAGAGTTATCTGGTGACTATTTCGATTTGACTACCATGATTGATTCAGATATTACCTTATATGGTGTTTTCTTCAAAAGCGGAAAGGACAATATATTCAACAAATATAATGTTTCCGATACAATCAATAATTTTTCTCCTTCTTCAAAAAATTATCAATTGGAATTCTGGAAAGGAAATAGTTCTGATCAAAAGAATATTGGAAAAGATTATTCCCATGATAGTGTGACCAATACTGTTTATCTTTCCAAAGAAATCACTATCGATAAGAAAAGCAACACCAGTCCTGTCATTCGATTCAATATGAATGACGGGAATGAACATAAGTCTCTTGAAATAAACGGTTCCAGTATCAATATTGATCCCGAGGACGGAAAACATGAACTTCAATATGTTGTTAAACTTGGTGCTGATGTTCATTTGAAAAATGGAGCATTCTGTATCGGCGGCAATTTTGGTACGACATCTAATGTCGGAACAGAAAGCCATCTTGTCAAAGAATATGTTTGCCTGGATTTGAATGGACATGATTTTTATATCGAGTCTGGTGGAGAACTTTGGTCTTATGGCTTGATTAAAGATAGTGTCGGAACGGGACATATCTATGTCCGAGGCGGAACCATCAAGACCTTGGTTACCATCATGGACTATAGGGGTGGCGATTGTACGTTGAATGCTACGAAGAACAATACTTTTCCTTTTACCTCGTATGCTTTGCCATATATAAGGGCAAACATTGTTTTTGATTATTCGAATTCTGTATGGGGTAAACTTGTGGCTATCTGCCATATTACACCAAGTAAATATTCAGTTAATGCAAAAACTGAACTAAATTTTATCGGCCCGGAGGATGGTTTTCTTTTTAAGATGAATGGTGGCGATAAACAAAGTTCGAAATTGCTTATAACTCCCTATAATATCAATAAAACCGGCGTTGCCGATGGAATGTGTGTGTTAAGAAAATTGAAATTGACAATGGTCAATGTCAGTCTTTATATGAAATCTATCAAGATGGATTTGGGAAAAGTGGGCCTCTCTTCAATATCGGTGGATACTTCCTCTTATACTTTCCCAATGAATCCATTCTTTGATGTTGAGTTGAAGAATTCAACGATGACATTTGCTCAAAAGATTCAATTTATGACAGGTTTTTCTTTTGTCGCTGATGAAAATAGTACAATCATATTTGATAAAGGCAACGATCGTTCAGCACAACTTTCTGTACTGGACCGGCCTTTTAATTACTGGGACAATAAGTCAGGATCCTTCATTACAACAGATAATGGTGGTGTTATGGGCTATAGTGGCTCTCTTAATTCCAATCAACAATTTTGGAAATATAACAGTATGCCTAAAATCAAGCTCCATGGAAAATTGCTTTTTAGGAAAGGTAATGATGGTTCTGATTCATCCAAGATATATAGGTTTGTCGGGCCTGTCGATTTCAATGAAAACAAAGTCGGTATCATTGATGCCGATGGTAATGAGACGTTATATG
Source organism: Candidatus Enterosoma sp. (assembly GCA_050874925.1). Taxonomy (GTDB): domain Bacteria; phylum Bacillota_I; class Bacilli_A; order RFN20; family CAG-288; genus Enterosoma. The sequence continues at coordinate 9,696 of JBNMLQ010000056.1, forward strand.
ATTCTTCGAAAGGAAATGATGCTTTTACTTTCTTGAAAAATAATGGTGTTGCCATTCGGACATATGGTTTTGATACGATGCTAGGATATTACCATTCGGACAGCAACAGCGGAGATTATCATGCAAAGG
>JBNMLQ010000057.1:0-9582 GCA_050874925.1 Candidatus Enterosoma sp.
AAGAAGTCGGATTGTTCCATCCAGATCAATGATAGAATGAAGGAAGAAGGTGTCCGTGTCGTTTCTTTGGAACGGGCGATTGTCGATTCCATCGATTGTCCTGGCCTTGCCGGCGGATTGGAAGAAATTGAATATGCGTTGGATAATGTTCCAAAACTGGATGTTTCGCTTGTGGAGCAGATGTTGGAACATTATGATAAGGATATTCTTTATCAAAAAGTCGGATATCTTCTGGAAAAACACTTGGGAACAAAAATCAAAGAATCGTTCTATGAAAAGTGCCTGAGTCATGTCAAAGACAAAACTGTTTATTTCGAAGCAAAAGTCGGACATGCAAAGTTGAATGAAAAATGGAAGCTTATGGTCGATGTGGGAGGAGACATTCCTGATGAATTATTCTAGGCAATATATAGAAGAAATCGGAAACAAAACCGGTTTTATCAATAGCAATATCGAAAAAGTCATCAGACTTTTGGATGTTCTCCGTTTTGTCGACAGTGAATTGGATCAAGGACATCGTAAGCTTGTCCTGAAGGGAGGAACGGCAATCAATCTGCTTTATTTCAATTTACCAAGACTGAGTGTGGATATCGATATGGATTATGTAGGTTCTATTGATAAAGAAACAGCTAAGATTGACAGAGAGTCTATCATGGATTCTTTTGATAGATTCATGCTAAAAGATGGATATGTTGTATCGACAAAATCAAGGAATAGTGCTATTTTGGCAAGCAGGACATATTCTTATGTAAATGCTTTTGGAAACAAAGACAATATTAAAGTCGAAATCAATTTTATCGATAGAACTCATGTTTTAGGCACAGAACTGATTGGTGCAACTTATTTTGGCAAAAGAGTCGTCTCTAGCTGCCCTTTGAAAGAAGAACTTTTTGGCATGAAGATATGCGCGCTTCTTGATAGAAGCAAGCCCAGGGATTTATACGATGTGAACAATATCATGTCTATGTCGGAAAATTTGAATTCTCAAAAATTGAGAAAGTCCGTTTTGTTTTATTTGTCGTTGGACGGCATTTTCTTTTTGGATGACAGCATCTATCATGGGATGAAATCAATCACTCAAAATGATATCAAAAGAGAGCTTTTACCTGTGTTGGTCAGGAATGATAGATTCAATTTGGAACAAGTCAAAGAAAAAGTCAGTTTGTGGCTTAAATCTCTTTTGATGGTGACGGATGATGAAAGAAAGTATTTGAATGAATTTTCATATGGGAACTTCAATCCGTTTCTTTTGTTTGACGACATTGACGCAAAGAGAGCTTTTCATCATCCAATGGCGAAATGGAGAGCTTTGGTTTGCAAGAACGGCAAAGGGAGAACAAAGAAATAAACGATGATTCTACGCCATGGCGGATTGAATCGAGGAAAATTGCAGGTAAATAGAATAAGATGAAATATGTCCTGGATGAAAATCGGCATTTGTCTTCAAGACCGATTTTTAAGGCTATTTTTTGTGTATCCTCTTTTGGATGCATTCTGAAAGTGCCTTTGCGACATTGACATGGCAGACTTCTTCGACTTCGGTGAAGAAGGCATTGCCGTTGGCTTCGATGAAGACAGGATTGTCTTCGTCATCCGTTCCTATGTCGATGCCGGCATAGATGAGACCCAGTTTCTTTGCAGCCTTTAAGGCGACTTCCTTATAGGAATCAGGAAGGTTATTGGTGACGTCGTATCCTTTTCCGCCCAAGGCGATGTTGGAACGGAAGTCATGGAGGTTGATTCTCTCCATGCAGCAGATGACCTTGTCATCGATGATGATGATCCTATAGTCATGACCGCTATGTCTTGAAAGGTAGGCTTCGTATAGATGAGGAACAAAAAGGTTTGCGTATTCTGTCTTTGTCAGTTCTTCCCGGCTTCTGATAAGCTTTACCTGTCTTCCTAAGGAACCGTGGCATTCCTTGAAGACGAGGGGATAGCTTAGACTTCTTTCTACCTTGTCTAGGAATAGAGAGACGGTCTCCTTCTTTGGATTCTGGGTATAGCATAAGGGAGCGGGTATGGTCAAAGGAACTTTGATGCCGCTTCCTTTCAGGGCGAGGATGGACTTCATCTTGTCATCGGATAACATCATGGATTCATAGGAGTTGAAAAGAGGAATGCCCTGGGAGATGATCTTTGCCAGATACATATCCTTGTCCATATCGATACAGAAGGAATATGCTGAGAGATCAAGCTGAGTCTTGTCTCCGTAGCATAGGGGAAGCATGGATATGGCATCCTTGACTTCCAAGGTGATTCCATAGGGAAGGAACTCTTCCTTCAGCCTTTTGATTTTATAAAGATTGTTGGAATTGATGACATAGGAATTGATGATGATAAGACCTTTTTCAGACATTCTATATACCTTCTTGAAATAATGCTTGCAATCAAAGACTTATAGAAGTATAATTTACTTCGCTAGAAAAATCTAGTACCTACATCGCGGGGTGGAGCAGTGGTAGCTCGCCAGGCTCATAACCTGGAGGTCATTGGTTCGAATCCTTTCCCCGCTACCATGAATGATAACAAGACTGATGCTTCGGTGTCGGTCTTTTTTTGTGTTTTATAAACGAATCTTGATAGATGATGTTTCGCCAAGAATCGGCATTCCACTTGTTATTCGGTCGAGTCCGGCTGAGGGCAAGTTTGAGAAATAAAAAAATCCTGCTTGAAGCAGGAATATATATGTATCTCGAGATGGTGCCCGGAGCCGGACTCGAACCGGCACGAGTTATTAGCTCATTGGATTTTAAATCCAACGTGTCTGCCATTTCACCACCCGGGCAACATTCAATGGTGACTCGTATGGAACTCGAATCCATGGCCCCTTGATTAAAAGTCAAGTGCTCTACCGACTGAGCTAACGAGTCATTTAGATGAGACTGACATTCAAGGAACGGATTGGCTGGGGTAGCTGGATTCGAACCAGCGCATGTCAGAGTCAAAGTCTGATGCCTTACCACTTGGCTATACCCCAAGTTAGGCTGTGTTGTCTTAATGAAGTGGTGGGCGGTCGTGGATTCGAACCACGGAACCCGAAGGAACAGATTTACAGTCTGCCGCGTTTGGCCTCTTCGCTAACCGCCCATTACTTTGCCTCTGAAATTTTTTAACGATGGTGGATGCTAAGGGATTCGGACCCCTGACCTCCGCCGTGTAAAGGCGATGCTCTAACCAGCTGAGCTAAGCATCCGCCGAAATTTCAGCGCTTTGATATTGTATCAAAGCTATCTTGCTTTTACAAGCATATTTTTGTAATCCATCAAAAAAAGTCATTATCTTTCTTCTTTTAGGTTCTCTATGAGACAAGAAAAAATCCAGGTGCCCTTTTTAAGGGACTTCCTGGATTTCATTCTTGATGGATTACTTGTTCTCGTATCCTGGCTTTCCAAGGAGCTTGAACATGTTCTTCTTGTAGATTTCGACACCTGGCTGGTTGAACGGATTGACGCCGAGAAGATAGGCGGAGAAGGCACTGGCACGGAAGAAGAAGTAGATCATGTTTCCGAGGTTGTAGGCATCCATCTTGTCGATGGACAAGACGATGGCCGGAGTGTGTCCTTCCGTATGGGCCTTCAAGGTTGCCTCATAGGCTTTCTCGTTGATGTAGGAAAGCTTCTTTCCGGCAAGGTAGTTGAGGTTGTCCAGGTTCTCATCGTTGGATGGGACGACGACGTCATAGCTTGGGTTGTTGACCTTGACGATGGTCTCGAAGAGGCAGGGGCTGCCTTCCTGGATGTACTGGCCCATGGAATGGAGGTCGGTCGTGAAGATGACGCTGGCGCAGAGAAGGGCCTGGTCATCCTTGCCTTCGGATTCATCGAAGAGCTGCTTGAGCCATTCGGCGATCATGCGGTTCTGCATGTCATAGGAGACGAACATTTCGGAAGCATATCTCTTGATGCGGTTGAGATAGAATCTCAAGCCACCATAGAAATAGGCAGGGTTCTTGTAGAGGTCTTTGACGGAATATTCCTTTTCACCATCCTTGACACCCTGTAAGAAAGCCTTGATATCGATTCCGGCACAGGCGATGGGGAGAAGTCCGACCGGAGTGATGACGGAGAATCTTCCGCCGATGTCATCCGGGATGACGAAACATTCATAGCCTTCCTTGTCGGCTTCGCTCTTGAGGGCTCCACGGGCCTTGTCGGTCGTGGCAATGACGGCATCCTTCAAGGTTTCCTTGCCGAACTTTTCGACATAGAGGTTCTTGAGCAGACGGAAGCTGACGGCAGTTTCCGTGGTGGTGCCGCTCTTGGAGATGCAGTTGATGGCAAAATGCTTCTTCTCCAGGTGCTTCATGACCTGATAGGTATATTCGCTGGAGAGCGTGTTTCCGAGATAAAGAATCTCGAAATCGTCATCCGGATATAAGCCATTGATGGCTTCGATGACGGCCCTGGCTCCAAGGTAGGATCCACCGATGCCACATACGACAAGACAGTCGAAGTCCTTACGGATTCTCTTTGCCGTAGCAATGATGCGTTCGATTTCCTCTTCCGGAAGCTTTCCGGCATAATCCAACCATCCGAGGAAGTCGTTTCCTTCACCGGTCTTGTTTTCAATCATGTCGAATATCGGCTTTGCCTGTCTTTCGACGAAAGAGAAGTCGAGGCCTTCTGATTCTTTTCCGAATAACTTCACGTTGACCATAGTTCTTGTTCCCCCTATTTTTCAAACCATTATATTAATGTTTTTTTCAGTAAAGTAAATATTTATTTATACTTTGTGATTCAGAACGCTTTCAAGAAGTTTCAAATCGTCGATTTCGGTGACTTTGAAGTTCTCTGCACTACCTCGTACGAGCTTGCAGTCCAGCCCCTTGGATACGGCTTTCTTGAAGTCGTCCGTGTCTCTCTTGTCATATCCGGACTCATAGAGCTTGAGAATCTCAGAATAGACGAAGACCTGGGGAGTCAGGACCCGGTAGAGGTTCTTCCTATCGACATAGGTGATCTTTCCGTTCTTCTCTCTCAGCATGGAATCATGGACGGGAAGGACCAGGGAAAGAGCATCATGATGCCTTATCTCCTCATGGAGCCTTGATAGCTCATCCATCTCCAGAAGCGGTCTTGCCGCATCATGGATGAAGACAGCCCTGTCGTATCCGATGTCCTTGAGGGAGATGAGTCCGTGATAGACGGATTCATTCCTGTCTTTTCCTCCATATACGACGGATACTTCCGTCCCTTCCGGAAGGATGACCTTGCTCTTGAGGTTGGAGACGATCCTTGACTGGTCCTCCTTGTCGATGACAAGGACGATGCGTTCAAAGAGCTTGCTTGAAAGAAGGGCATCCAGGGAATAGAGGTAGAGTTCCCTGTGGTTGATGGGATAGAACTGCTTCTTGATCTGGATGTCTTCATAGATCCTTGTTCCGGATCCTGCAAGAAGCAGGATGGCGACGTCTTTTTCGTTTAGATTCTTTTCCATATGGGTATGTTCCAAAACCGGAAGGATTATACCATATTTCATGATTCTGCATGGAGAATAAGTCTCGCACCGGACAAGTTTCCTACACATTGCCGGTTTCCATCAAAAAACAGGATGGTTTTGCCAAAGGAAAAGCGGACCATTGCTGGTCCGCCATGTTCATACAAGCTTCTTACGGATCTGGGTGGAGACGAGATCGACGAGAAGAACCATGACAAGGAGTCCCCAGAGGAGGGCGCCAAGCTGCGGCCAGTTCTGGTTGTTGGTATAGTCAAGGATCAGTCTACCCAAGTCGCCTGCTCCGACAAGACCGAGGATGGAAGCGTTGCGGAGGTTCAGATCGAAACGATACAGGATGGTGGAGATGAAGTTTCCGGATACCTGGGGGAAGATGCCGACACGGATCTTGGTCAGTGTCGTCGCTCCCGAGGCATCCAAGGATTCTAAGAAGGTCATATCCATGCTGTCGAGGTCATCGGAATACATCTTTCCGACCATGCCGATAGACTGTATCGATAGGACGACCACACCTGTGAGAGGTGAGAAGCCGATCCACTGCACCAGGATGAGGCAGAAGACGATTTCAGGGATGGTACGGATGATGATCAGGATGATTTCGGAGATGATAGCCCATTTGCCCATGAGCTTGTGACTTGCAAGGAAGCCGAAGGGGATGGCAAACAGGGATGCAAAGAGCGTGCCTAAAAAGGCGATGGCAAACGTCTGGAGGCAGAGGAAGAGGACGGACTGGTCGAAGGACCATCTTCCTGTTCCGAAGAACAGATTGTAGTCGGGAACGAAGAAACCTTGAAAGAATTTTGTGACGTTGCTGATGTGGCCCTTGCCAAAGCCGGTGAAGAATCCGCTCTGGAAGCCGAAGTAGACGAAGAATCCTGCAAAGATGAGGAACGTGACCAGATTGACGATCCACATCGGAGGACGGGAGAAGAAGGCATCGATATGGTCAAGATAGTGTCTGTGCCTCTTGTTGAAGCTGCACTGCGTCTTCAGCTTCTTGATTTCGGTTTTTCTCTTATGGCGGAGAATCTGGATGGAGCTCTTGGCTTCTTCCTTGGATATCTCTCCCTGTTTGGCTCTTAAGGTGAGTTCCTTCTCTTCCTTGGCGATGGTCTCGTCAAGCTTCAGGAGGGAAGACTCGTATTCGCTTTTGGCGTTCTTTCTTGCCTCGAGGTCACGAAGCCTGCTGTCTTTCTTCAGCTTGGCTTCCTCTTCGGGTCTATATTGCTTTTCCATCATAGCGTCCTCCTTTTGAGCCAGTTGGAGAAGAGCTGCAGGACAAGGACGAGGATGAGCAGAGGGATGAGAATGGCGCCGACCTTGTTGAACTGGTAGTTGTTCATGGCATCATTGATTTCCTTTCCGATGCCGCCGGCATTGACGTAGCCTAAGATGATGGAAGCACGGATGTTGATTTCGAAGGTATAGATGATGTTGGAAAGGAAGACGGGAAGAATCTGCGGGAAGATGGAAGTGATGAAGGCCTTCGGCTTGGTGGCACCGGTGGAGAGGATGGCCTCATATGGATGCATGTCGACGGTCTCGATGTATTCGTACATGACCTTGATGATGATGCCTGCCGTAAAGAGGACCATGGCAAACATACCGGCGACATTTCCAAGTCCGAAGCATGCGACACCGATGATACCTAAGACCGGTGTCGGAATCGTACGGATGATGTTCAAAAAGAAACGGAAGATGAAGTTGACGCTTTTATGGGTGACGATGTTTCTTGAACATAGGACCATGAAGGGTAAGGATACCAAGGCACCGATGGTGGTGGCGATGAACATCATGGCAAATGTTTCCCAGATCAGGGGAACGGCTGTCTTCCACATGTATCCTAGCCATAGATCCCATGTCGTCAGGTTGGTAAGACCACTGGTCTGGGGACCGAACATCTGGCTTATCATGGAGAAGAAGGAGTCACCGCTGACACGGACTCTTTCAAACTGCATGAAGAAGAAGGAGATGACGGTGATGGCAAAGATGATGAGAGATGCGACAAGTCCTTTTCCCTGAGGCTTCAGAAGGACGTTGTTTCCGGCATGGACCGGCGTATAGAAGAAGCGGAAGGGCTCAATCATGAAGCGGTTGTCCTTGAGTTCCTTCTTCGTCTCTGCAATCTTGGCGTTGAAACGAAGCTTGCAGGTATCAAGCTCACCTTTGGATAGGCGACTGGCTGTCTTCTTATCCACGCCTTTGGATATCTCTTGAGCAGTCCTTTCCTGGATTTCCCTGCAGGCCTGTTTCTTTTGGTTTTTCAAAGAACGGATATCTTCCCGTTCCTTTTTCCAGAGCCTCTGGAATTCCTTCTTTCTTTCTGAAAAGGGTGCCTTGTAGATTTCATAGCGTGGATCGATATAGCCGGTATTTGCTGCCTCAGACATTTTCGCCTCCGAGGTTTTCATCCTTGTTGAGCTTTCTTCCATAGATTCTCGTCAAGGCTTCATCGTCAAGTTCGTCCGGCTTTCCGTCGAAGACGATCTTGCCTGCCTTGATGCCGATGATCCTGGTCGCATATTTCTTGGAGAGGTCGACATGGTGCATGTTGGCAATCACGGTGATGCCAAGCTGTCTGTTGATCTTCTGGAAGTCATCCAGGACCTGGATGGAAGTGAGAGGATCCAAAGATGCTGTAGGCTCATCAGCCAAGATGATCTTTGGCTCCTGAGTCAATGCCCTAGCCAATGCAACACGCTGCTGCTGACCGCCCGAAAGCTTGTCGGCACGGATGTAGGCCTTGTCGAGGATGCCCATGAGTTCCAGGTTCTTCAAGGCGAGGAGCTTCTCTTCCTTGGAATAGATACCGAAGAGAACTTCAAAGAAGTTGTGATATCCGACACGTCCGTTTAAGACGTTCTTATAGACACTGATTCTGGAAACCAGGTTGAAGGACTGAAAGATCATGCCGATTCCACGGCGAAGCTCCCTGAGTTCCTTTCCCTGGCACTGACTGACATTTTTTCCTTCGACAAAAAGGGTGCCCGACGAAATGTCGTGCATCCTGTTTATCGTTCGGAGCAATGTCGATTTTCCTGCACCGGAAAGGCCTATGATGCAGACGAATTCGCCGTCTTCAATCTTCAGATTGACATCATCCAGGCCTTTTGTTCCTTCCGGGTAGATTTTGCTGACATGTTCGAAACTGATCATAGATTCTGATTTACTTGCTGGTCAGGTTCTGGGAAGCCCATTTCTGGAACGTGATTTCATCATCGTAGTCAGAGTTCTTGGCATCGATGTAACCTGTGTGGGAATATAAGGAGAAGACGGCATTGGCATCGCTGGCCTTTCCATCGCCATCGATATCATAGCAGCCGTTGGCATCCTTGTCGGCTTCCGTGCCCTTGCCGTTGTCACGAGGGTTGCCACCCTTGGTCATGATGTCCTTGAAGGCCTTGGCAATGGCAGTCTTGGCTTCATCGTCGAGATTGGAACGGACGGCGACACCATCGTTGAGGATACCCTGGGTCAAAGCGACGGTATAGGTATCGTCATAGACGGCCTTGAGGTTATTTGCGTTGTAGTTCTTGGCCTGGTCGTTTCTGACATCCATGTAGCTCCAGAAGGCATCGATTTCGCCATTCTTGAGAGCGGTGAGGTTGTTTCCATAGGATCCTGCGCTGACATTCTGGAATTCACCCTTGGTGGCATCCGGATTCTTTTCGACAGGCTTCATACCATTTGCCCATGCACCATTGTTGGTTTCCTGGGAGAAGGCGAAAAGCGGATAGGAATATCCAGCCGGAGATCCGACACCCTGGAGACCGATCTTCTTGCCGGCGAGTTCCTTGAGGGAAACCTTGCCATCACCATCGGTATCGAATTCAGTGACCTTGTCTCTCATCATGATGCACTCGGCATAATAATAGGAAGCAACGCCATCGGGTTCACCATAATATTTTCCAGGTTCATTCATGGCAACGAGCTGAAGCTCACGGGATTCCTTGCTGGTCTCGTCCTTTCCAGAGGCGACATTGCTATGGATGACCTTGAAGCCAGAACGGGAAGCTCTGAGGATCATGTCGACTTTGCCCTTGTTGGCAATCTCAGTCTGGGCATAGGCACTGGCAGTGATGAAGGAAGCGTCGATGGAACCGGCAGCCAAGGCAAGACCATCGG
>JBNMLQ010000058.1:0-9567 GCA_050874925.1 Candidatus Enterosoma sp.
CTGGAAGTATTATTCCATCAACTATGTCGAAACTGGAGATGGCGTCACCTTCACCAAGCTTACTCCGGATAGCGATGGAAACATCAACCTTACCATCGGCTCTGAATTCAGCACTTCTGATGGAAACAGCAAAGAAGATACCAGCAATGTCACCATCACCTTCACCTATACGGTTGAGTTGAAGAATGGCAGACAGTCTGATGGCAACAATGCTTCTACGATCTCCAAGACGTTTACATCTTCTATGACTCTTTTGACTTACTATGGTGTCACTTCCTCCAAGTAAGCATCATCCATCATGAAGATTCCTTATATTGTCAAATACTCCATCCAACGTATTCTTTTGTTGTTGGTCACGACCTTCATCATTCTTACCTTGACCTTTTTCTTGGTCAAGATGCTTCCGGAAGGAAACATGCCTACGAGCACTACTGGTATGCTTGCCTTCTGCAACGATCAGGTCCATCTTGGGTATTATGTCGTAAAGACACAAGAGACAGCCGGCTTGGGCGACCCCGTATTTGTTTATACGGGGACGACCGGCATGTCTTACTATTATCGTAATCCGTCCATTATTCAGTATGGTGCCTGGCTTAAGGGTATCTTTACTGAATGGAACTGGGGACTCAGTTCTGCCATCATGCCTAGTGCAAGTGCCATGTACATCATCGGCACCAGACTTCAGCCGACGATTCTCATCAACGTCTTTGCCATCATCATCTCTATTCCTTTGGGATTCCTCTTTGGTATTATCGCTGCGTTGAAGAAGAACAAATGGCAGGATAACCTCATCTCCACCATCGTCATGATTTTGATTTCCGTTCCGTCCTTCGTTACGATTTCCTTGTTGATGATGTGGCTTTCTTATAATACTCAGTGGCTTCCTTCTAGCTGGCCTGCTGCCGGTGCATCCGTTGGAGCCTATGCCAAAGCCCTCGTCATTCCTGTTATGTCTTTGTGCTTTGGCACTGTTGCCGGATTTACCCGTTATACCCGTGCTGAACTTACCGAAGTCATGTCTTCTGAATTCCTGCTTCTTGCAAGAACCAAAGGACTCAGTCGTTCACAGAGTATCGTAAGGCACGCCTTACGTAACTCCATGGTTCCGATCGTTCCGATGATCATCGGTGAATTTGTCGGAATTCTCTCCGGTTCCATGATTTTGGAACAGTTGTACTCCATCCCCGGAATCGGAAGCCTCTTTATCAACTGTATCAACTCCAAGGATTACAATGTCCTTCTTGTCGACATGGCCGTCTTCACCGTCGTCGGTCTTGTCGCCAATCTTGCCGTCGACTTAAGTTATGGTATTATTGATCCTCGTATCAGAATGGGAGCGAAAGCCTAATGGATAACCAAGAAAACAAAGACCTCGCTTCTGCAAACGAGGATAAAGAATTCGTCTATTCTGCTGGTATGGAAGCCAATGACATCAACGGAGAGAACGTCTCCGGTGATGGCTTTAAGTTCGTCCAGCAGGATAAATCCATCCATGATGTCAAGTTCAATACGAAGCCGACGACATTCATGAAGGATGCCATGAAACGCTTCACCAAAAATCGCTCCTCCGTCGTCGGAGGTGTGATTTTGGGTGTGCTCTTCCTTTTGGCTTTGATTCTTCCTGTCGGTATGACCGGTGTTGATATCTCTCAGAAGCATGACCTTGAAACTCATCTTCCGATGAAGCTTCTTCCTGCCGGAACTGGCTTCTGGGATGGTACCAAACTCTCTAAGAATGAAATCTATCCTTATAAGACCGATGCCGAAGGAAATGATGTTTTGGATGATGACGGAAATCTTATTTTTGATGAATACGAAACCTATCCGGATCCTAGTGTCATCGTCTCCGTTTCGAATAAACATTGTGTCTATGATTCAACGGCGGATGCCGGTGCACAGGGTGGCTTTGCCAAACTCAGCGTCACTGACAGAGATACGGGCATCATGTATAACTATGCCTATGACGGATTTGATTTTGCTACCAGGGATTATACTTTGACTTATTCTTTGGGTAAGCTTGAAAACGATGCTACTGCCAGCAACAATTCCGTGGATGAGTATTCCCTGATTATGGTCGTCAATAATAGTGCTACCTATCTTATTAATGATGGCATGACCGCGAATTATGGAACTGCTGAAGCCAAATCAGAAGGTGCATCCATCACTCCATATAGCACCATCACTATCAATCTTTCTGATGCCATCAAGAAAGAAACAAGCAAGAATTTCAATACGGATGAGAAAGTAAACAGTTTAAAGGGAAAGAAGATTTCCTTTGGTCTTGCTTTCAAAAAGAAGAATCCAGCAGGTAATTCCCTGTATGTCAAATCCTTCAGAATCACTGCTAAGGCCAAAGAAGGAGCAACTGCCGTCAAGGCCTTTGAAAGTAGCAACCTCAATGCCAGAAGCTTCGGCTCTGATGAGACCTTCTCTGCTGCTGATGCCACAGTCGTCGATGCCAATAGCATGGTCCTTCATGAAAAGACCATTAACGGAAGCGATGACCCGTCTTATTGGACGAAGCAGATGGATGGTCGATTCGTTGCCGTTGATACCTTCGTTGTCCGTGCCGATGTCAATTTTGACTGGTACCTTGTCACCTATGGCCTCAAGAATGATCAGACTGTCACTCAGGAGAAACTTCTTTTTTGGAGAGAAAAGGAGTATGTCACTTGGGATGATGGTGGAAAGACTGCAGACCTTGATGTTCTTGATGCTCTCTATATGAATCCTTCCTCTTTCCAAATCACAGATGCCGGAAAAGAAAGAAATGATGTCTATGTCACGGAAATTCAAAATATCACCAAGAACGATTCCAACGGAATCATCGTCTACAACATCACCTGCCAGGCGATGATGTATAAGTATCTTGGCTATGATGCTATTCCGCTTCATCTCTTTGGAACGGATTATCAGGGAAAAGACATGCTCAAGTATGTCTTCTCCGGTCTTCGTACTTCCTTGATCTTAGGTATCGTTGTCTCTCTCATCAACATCATCATCGGTGTCATCTGGGGTTCTATCTCCGGATATTATGGCGGTATGGTCGACCTTACCATGGAACGTATCACCGATATTCTCGGCGGTATTCCGTATATCGTCCTCATGACCGTGTTGACCATCAAGATGGGAGCTACTTTCTTCGTCTTTGCCTTGTCTCTCTGCCTTACCGGATGGATTGGTACGGCATCGACGACACGAAGTCAGTTCTATCGATATCGTGGAAGAGAATATGTCCTTGCGGCAAAGACGCTTGGTGCAAGATCGCCAAGACTCATCTTCCGCCACATTCTTCCCAATGCCGTTGGTACCATCGTCACACGTTCCGTGTTGATGATTCCTTCGACCATCTTCTCAGAAGCGACGATTGCTTACCTGGGTCTTGGTCTTACCAACCTTGATTCTCTGGGTGTCATTCTTTCCAAGAACCAAAGCTTCTTATCAACGTATAGCTATGAGTTGATTTTCCCGGCTATCATCATCTCCTTGTTGATGATTTGCTTCAACCTGTTTGGCAATGGTTTGCGTGATGCCTTCAACCCGTCATTGAAAGGAGAGGATTAATCATGGAAAATGATTCTAAGAAACCGATTCTTTCAATTAAAAATCTGAAAGTATCTTTCAAGACCGATGAAGGTCTTGTTCATGCTGTCCGTGGAGTCTCCTTCGATTTGTACAAGGGTGAAACCTTGTGCATCGTCGGAGAATCCGGTTCAGGCAAGTCTGTCACCAGCAAGACGGTCATGGGTATTCTTTCTGCCAATGCCGTCATTGAAGACGGTTCTGTCATCTATGAAGGTGAAGATCTGACCAAAATCGATGAATCCGAATTCCATCGTATCCGTGGACATAAGATCGGTATGGTCTTCCAGGATCCTCTTTCTTCCCTCAATCCAATCATGAAGGTCGGAAAGCAGATCACGGAAGCCATGCTCGTCAACTCGGACTTGATGAAGCGCAAATATGACGCCTTGATTGCCAAGGAAGAAGCTGCCTTCAAGTCCTGCCTTGCCAAGAAGAAGGGGGCCTATGGAAAAGCTCAGCGTATGATTGAGAATTCCGATGAAGCTTTCTCCAAGCAGATTTATGCTCTTTCCTCTGCCATTGAGGAAGCTCAGTATAAGGCTGCAACCATCAATCCTCGTCAAAAGGAGATGGATGCTCTTGACCAGAAGTATGATGTCCTCTTCAATGAGACGAAAGACGCAGCCAAGAAAGCTGAACTCAAGAACCAGAAGAAAGCTGAGATGGAACCTCTTCTTGCTGAGATGAATGCAGCCAGAGATGAGGCATCCAAGGAATACGTTTCCATCAAGGAGACCAATTCCGCTAAAATCAAAGAACTGCAGATTGCCAAGAAGTCTGCTCATAAGGAACTCTCTTTGAAGGCCAAAGAGATGCGCAAGGAAGCTGATGCTCTCTTTGCCAAGGATGCTCCTGCCCTTAAGGCTGCCCTCAAGGAAAAGCAGAAAGAGGCCAAGGCTCAGATCAAGGCCTATCGTCAGGAACAGAAGGCCATCTATGATAAGGATATGGCTCAACTGAAGGCTGATGGTGCTTCTAAGGAAGCTCTTGAAGCCAGGACCAAGACCTATAAGGAACTCTTCAGAATCACCAAGGCTCAGGCCAAGGCTGAAGCTCTGAAGGTCATGAAGGAAGTCGGTATTCCTCAGCCGGAAGCAAGATTCAACCAGTATCCGTTTGAATTCTCCGGTGGTATGAGACAGCGTATCGTCATCGCCATCGCCTTGACGGCCAATCCGGAAGTCCTCATCTGCGATGAACCGACGACCGCCTTGGACGTCACTATCCAGGCTCAGATCCTTGAACTCATCAACAGACTCAAGAAGGAAAGAAATATGTCTGTCATATTCATTTCCCACGATCTTGGTGTCGTGGCCAATATGGCTGACAGAGTTGCCGTCATGTATGCCGGTAAGATTGTCGAAGTCGGAACCGCCAATGAAGTATTCTATGACCCACGTCATCCATATACCTGGGCACTTCTGTCTTCCATTCCGGATCTTGACTCCCACGAAAAGCTTGAGGCCATTCCAGGTACCCCACCGTACCTGCTCAATCCTCCCAAGGGCGATGCCTTTGCTGCGAGAAACAAGTATGCCATGGCCATCGACTATGAAAAGGAACCTCCGTTCTTCAAAATCACGGATACCCATTATGCGGCAACATGGCTTTTGGACAAACGTGCTCCGAAGGCTGAAAAGCCTAGAATCGTCAGCCAGCGTATCAAGGCTGCCATGGAAAGAGAAGGTGTGAAACATGAATAACACTTATGATCATAAGAAAGCTATCCTGACACACCTGAAGAAGCATTTCTATCTTGGAATCGCTCTTCTCTGTCTCGTCCTTGCTCTCTTCTTGTTGTTTGTTCCCTATGCTTCGATTGATTCTACCGTCACCCAGACCAAGGTTCTTGAAGGAAATACTGTCTCTCAGACGACCGTCATCCAGGGAAGCTTCAACGGCTTCCAGCTTGCCTTCGGTGCCAATGCTCCGGTATTCTCTTCCCTCAACGGCGAAGTGATTCCCAATGCAGTTCAGTCATTGAGTTGCAATGGTGGCGTATTGATGGCTTTCATCTTCATGATCCTTGCCATCATCATGGTTGCCTATGTCTATTGCGAGGAACAGTACTACGCCCTTGCCTTCTTCTCTGCCTTCCTCGTTCTTGTCGGTGCCATATTGAACTTCTGCTTCATGCCGATGTCCGGATCCAAGGATGTCGTCAGTGGCTCTGCCGGTGATGAGCAGATTCAGAACATCCACTATGCATTAGGTGCTGGAAGCATCCTTGTCGGCATTCTCATGCTTGCAGCCGTTGCTCTTATCGTCGTCGATTACTTCCTTGTCTATGTTCCGGCGATGGATGACAATACCTTCGTCAAATATAAGCAGGAACTTGTCGATAAGGACATCATTCTTTCCGTCAGACATCTCAAGATGTTCTTCCCGATGGGTGGTGGAAGAAAGCTCAAAGCCGTCCATGATATTTCCTTTGATATCAAGAAGGGCGAATGCTTCGGCCTTGTCGGTGAATCCGGATGCGGAAAGACCACGACCGGAAGAAGCATCATCCGTCTTCATAGGATCACTTCCGGATCCATCTACTTCAAGGGTTACCGCATCGCTGCGGGATCCAGATGGAACGAGAAGGAAATCAAATGGTCCACCATCCGCACCAAGAACGCCATCAAGGAACTCGAGGAACAGTGCAACATCGAACTTGAGAACACCGATAACGTCACGGATGAAGGAAAAGAGAAGACTGCCGAAATCAAGGCTCGTTATCAGGCCAAGATCGATGAGCTGAAGGCTCAGCTCAAAGAGACGACTAAGTTCCAGAAGAACAAGATTCGTCAGATTCATTACGATGACAGCCATGTCAACCGTAAGCTGATGTCCAAGATGCAGATGATCTTCCAGGATCCTATCGATTCCCTTGACCCTCGTATGACTGTCGAGGACATCATTCAGGAAGGTCTGAAGATTCAAGGATATCGCAACCGTGTCGAGAATCATAAGAAGGCCTGCGAGGTCTTGGAGGAAGTCGGTTTGATTTCCGATTACTGCTCTCGCTATCCGAACGAATTCTCCGGCGGTCAGAGACAGCGTATCGGTATCGCAAGAGCCGTCGTCATGAAGCCGGACTTCATGATCTGCGATGAACCTATCTCTGCCTTGGATGTCTCCATCCGTGCCCAGATCATCAACCTTCTCAATGACTTGAAGGAAAACCATGGTCTGACATTGATGTTCATCGCCCATGACCTGTCCGTCGTCAAATACTTCTGCGACAGAATCGCCGTCATGTATTTCGGTGAGATGGTCGAGCTTGCCACTTCCGACGAACTCTTCCGTCATCCGCTCCATCCGTATACCCGCTCCCTTCTTTCCGCCATTCCTCGTCCGGATCCGATGCTTGAGAAGAAACGTGTCCGTATCGTCTACAATCCTGCCAAGGAACACGACTACTCCAAAGAGAAGCCTACCTTCCAGGAAATTGTTCCAGGACATTTCGTCCTTGCCAATTCTGCTGAAATCGAAAAGTATAAGCAGATGATGAAGGAAGATGATATCCGAAACGCTCAGATTGAGAAGGAACGTAAGGAAAAAGGTCTCGAATACTAAACCAACCTCCGTATGGGATATCCTGTGCGGAGGCTTTTCTTAATTTCTTTTGTAAGCGATTACACCGATTTTTACATGAATGATGTACGAATAAAAATGTCATTAAATTCATAAATTAGAGCTGTTTTTGTTAAAAAACAGTAAAATACATGTAATATTTTACGATTTTTAAATTTTAGCCATCGGTGTGGAAGAAGATGAAATGTGGTAAATATTAAATGTTAGAAATGTGAGGAAATCTTCATGAAAAAGTTAAAAGCACTGACGATGCTGTCTCTTCTTGCAATCCTTGCCGGATGCCAGGGGACATCTGCCCCGGACAGCACGCCTGAACAAAAGGCAAGCGATGCCTCTTCCCAGCAAAGCTATCCTTCCGTCGTCCTGATGGCCAAGACCTATGCCAAGGAAGTCGAGGTCGGACAGTCCATCGATGTCATCGGCATCATCTCGACGGATAAAGGGGTGGATACCACCTGTGAGTTCTCTGTCTCCGATACATCCAAGGCAACCATTGCCAAGGTTGAAGGAAGCAAGAGCAAGGCAAAGCTCACCGGTGTCGCACCGGGAAGCGTGACTGTGACTGTCACCTCTGTTGCCAACCCGAATGTTTCGTCTACTGTCACCATTACCGTCATCGCTACGAGGCCTGATTTGAGGACCGTCATCAAGAATATCCAGGAACTGGATAGCTATACCCTTGAAATCGAGAAAATCGATGTCACCGGTGAAGAGACACTTCTTGGAGATGTCTTTGTCATGCCGGATATGATCGTCTATTCCAACAATGGCTCTGCCGTATTGTCAGAGAACAATGTCGATTACTATGGCGAAATGGTCACGGATGATGGCAAGGTTGTCTATATCACGGAGAAGGGAAGTGTCTTCCAAAAGGAAGAAGCACCGATTGTCCAGTGCAATGCCGGACTTCTTTCCAAGGATAATTTCCGTGGCCTGAAGGATAAGACGATCGAACCTTTCCAGGTCGGTAAATTCTATTCTCTGGATGCCATCAACCTGGAATGGGTGACGGACGTCAAGAACGAAGACAACACCTATGTCATCGAAGGCGAGGCTGAAGATGAGAATCATGTTCCGGTCAATATCAATGCTGCCTTCCTGGAATGCCAGCTTTGGAAGCTGATGGATCCAGAAGGATATCAGAAGAATACCACTCAGGGTGAGTATTACTTCGAGCTTGCCGACAAGATCACGACCACCATCTATGCTGAGTCCAGCAATCAGATCAGAGCTACGGTCGAACTTGGTGATGACACCATGTATCAGATGACCATGACCGATATCGATGCGACGGAAAGTGACTTGGAGATGAATGACTTCAAGACGGAATTCGAGGGTGTCAAGGCTGCTGCTCCTTTGCAGAACGAGAAGTTCAAGAAAGGCATCTCTGCCTTAGCCAACAACAACTTCATCCAGAAGAATGCACTCTATCCTGACCATCAGACGGAAGTTACCTACAATACCTATTACACGCCAGATTATGTCTTCATGGACAGCGATGCTTCCTTCAAAGAGGAATATAACCGTCTTGTCACCGACGAGGATGACAAGTGGACTGGAGCTCCGCATGGCTTTGTCAAGAAGGCAGATGGTGTCTATGCCTTTACGTATGATGAAACGAACAACACCATCACCATCGGGGATAAGGAAGACGCTACTGATGCTTCGACAAAGATTTCCGTCCAGCAGAACTATTTCTCCTCTCTTCCGTTCTTAAGTAATGATTTGCAGTATAGCTTCGATACCATGGAAACAGGTATGTGGTCTGATCGTTCTGAGACGTATTTCCCGACGGATTCCAGGGAAGTCTATGATGAACTTGCCGATTATTATTCCGTCAGTGATGAAGATGATGAACCTAAGATCATTGAAGGAACCAAAAGCGGACTTGGCATTGAACTCAATGCCGATGGAAGCGTATCGCAGATCAATGTCACGGCTGGTGCAACTCCATTCGACAGCAAATTCAGTGACCACAAGTATGGTGTCTATCGCTTCTCTTTGACTTCCTTTGGAAATGCTACAAAGAACAAAGTTGATACCTTATTGAAGGAATATATCAATAAATAAGACCTAAAAACGGCCCGTAAGCGTTTTCACAAAACAAGGTTTTCAAAAGAAGAAGATATTTTTTCAAAAAAAGCAAAGCAATTTACAAAAAATCAATCATTTTTAGCAATTTTCTTTAAAATATCAAAAAAAGATAATAAAAAGGATTGAAAAATGGTTTGTTGCTTTGCTTTTTCTTTTTGAGATAATTATACATATAAATTTTTACTTAGGGAGGTTTTTATTATTAATGAAAAAAACTTTTATCAAATTATTGACAATCTCTGCTCTCGCCTTAAGTGCCTGCACCGGAACTGGTTCAAACACCTCTGCTGCCGGTAGCGACATAGC
>JBNMLQ010000059.1:0-9563 GCA_050874925.1 Candidatus Enterosoma sp.
CCGCAACGCCGTCCATGTCGACGATGTCGCCATGAAGACCGGTGAATCCGCAAAGACCTACAAGGCCAACGAAAAGATGAGCATGAAGGTCGATATCCCGTCTTTGAGTTACTTCAGCGAAATCCCTAGTGGAGCTTCGATGTGGGGCTTCAGGATGAACGGTCTCATCGTCAACGCCTATCAGGACAGCGATGACAGCTGGCACCAGAGAAACGAAGACAAGACCGCTTCCGATATCATCACCATCGATGCTTCCAAAGCCAAGGACAAGAAGGAATATGACTACACCTTCAGCAACCTCCCGACCGGCCTCACTGCCACCAAGCACACCAAGAGCATCGTCGGCAAGGCCAACAAGGGGTCCTATGATGTCGTCGACTACTACACGCTCGATGGCACTCTCGCAGCAGGAACCTACGACGTCGATGTCGATCTGACCTACTATACGAATGCCTATATGAGCAGCTGGATCTTCGCCGGTACGCCGACCGAAGGTCACTACAAGGCAACGATCACCTTCACAGTCGCCTGATCTCTACATAGACAATTGACCTTGGGTTTCCAAGGTCAATTGTTTATATGACGGGTTTGCCGTGAAAACGACAAAGTTTGACAAGAATATTCCTTACGTGAAAGCCGTTACATACAATGATGAAGATGAAATTTTCCAATAAACGGAGGAAATTATGAAAAAAACTAAATTATTCAATCTGATTGCCCTGCTTGGCTTAGGTGTCTCTCTTGTCTCCTGCAGCCAGGAAAGCAAGCCTTCGACGACACCTGCCACCTCAGACAAGACTTCCCAGAAGGAAGATGTCGCGTCCGACAAGAAAGACAACACCACTTCTGAAAACGCAGGTACCACCGTCAGCGACAAGAACGTCAGCAAGCTTGCCGTCAAGACCAATCCGACCAAGATGACCTACGTCATCGGTGAGACCTTCGATCCCACAGGCGGTGTCTTGACCGTCACATACAAGAACAAATCCACGGCCGATCTTCCGATGACGGACTCCAGGGTCACCATCACCACCCTGAATACCGCTACCGATGGCAAGAAGAGCGTCAAGATCACCTTCGGAGGCGTCAGTGTCTCCCTGAAGAACATCGACGTGACCAAGGAGCAGTATGACATCACCTTCGAAACCAACGGAGGATCCAGCCTTTCTTCCGCCAAGATCGAAAAAGGTGAAAAACTGACCCGTCCCACCAATCCGACCAAGGAAGGATTCGTCTTCAATGACTGGTATACCGATACGGCCCTGACGATTGCCTATGACTTCGACAAGGCCGTCACCGGACCTTTGACCCTCTATGCCAGATGGCTGGCTCAGAACAAGGCCACCGTCAATGTCACCTTCGACTATGGCTATTATGGTGCTCTTCCGGAAAAGAGAGTCCAGAAGGTCGAGAGCGGTTCTTCCGCAACCAAGATTTCTGTCGACCCGACCAGGAAGGGATATACCTTCTCTGGCTGGCAGAAGGATGGTGTCGACTTTGACTTCACCTCCAAGATTTCTGCCGATACCACATTGCTTGCAAAGTGGGTCCGCTCCACTAGCGAATATACCGGTACCCAGACTTACAAGTTCGAGGCCGAGGACATCGATTTCACCGGCATCACCGGTGCCGGTCTCTCCGGAACGACCACCGGTGCCGGAAGCATCGTCACCATGCCTGGATTCAATGCTTCCCAGGATATGTATGTTTCCTACATGTACAAGGAAAACAACACCCTGAGATTTGAAATCATCTCCGATGTCGATGTCAGCAATGTCACTTTCAAGGCCAGCATGTCCCAGGAAGTCGAAAACTACACATACAACAAGGATAACTATGCCATCTCCGTCAACGGAACATCCTTAGACTACGGAAACATCAGCTTCAACAATGTCCCGCCTAGACAAGGTGACCTTCTCGAGCCTCAGGCTTTCCAGGAATACACCCTTGGAAACGTATCCCTCAAGAAAGGAAACAATGAGATATCTTTCACTACCGCCAACCATGCCGCCATCAATGGAACGACCATGACCGCCCATGCACCGCTTTTGGATTATATCTCCCTGACGGCTGACAATGCCGTATTGGAATGGGACAACGTCAAAGGCTATCCTGTCGAAGGCAACTACAAGAAGTAAGGAGGACTTATGCTCAAAGAGATGTGGAAGAAGAAAAGCACCAAGGCCTGGGCCATCACCTCGATTGCCTTAACCGCCTGTGCCATCGCCGTTCCAATCGTTTTGAACGTGGCGATGGCCGATCTTCTTGACTTTGCCTTCGGTGCTCCTGCTCCGATTTTCAAGGACGGAGAGCAGAGCGCCTTTGTAGCCAGCTATAAGGACCGCAACGAAGCCTCCAAGAATGCAAACGAAGTCAACAAGGAGCTCAGCGAGGAAGGCATGGTCTTACTCAAGAACAAGAACAATGCCCTTCCTGTTGCCAAGGGAAGCAAAGTCTCCGTCTTTGGCAAGAACTCTGTCAACATCGCCATCGGTGGTTCCGGATCAGGAGCTGCCAAAGGCGATGAAGTGTCGATTGCCAAATCCCTGGAAGAAGCCGGATATGTCACCAACCCTGTACTGAGCGAATTCTATTCCAGCAGCAAATCCGGAAACGGACGTTCCAGCAATCCAGGAGACCTGGATTCAGGAAAGGCCGTCTTCCTGGAGACAGGGGAGACACCTCAGTCAGCCTACACGGAGAAGGTGAAGGCCTCCTATTCCGAATACAGCGACCTTGCCGTGGTCGTCTTCACCAGGATCGGTGGAGAAGGATTCGACCTTCCGATGTCCATGGAAGGAGCAAACGGTGCCAGAAAGAGCGATGACCATTTCCTTCAGCTCGATCAGAACGAAACAGATCTTCTCAAAGCCGTCTGCAGCAGCAACTTCAAGAAAGTCCTCGTCGTCTTGAATTCCGGTTCCCCGATGGAACTCGGATTCCTGGAAAAGTCTGACTATTATGCCTATCAGGACAAGATCGACGCCGCCATCTGGATGGGATATCCGGGAAACTCCGGTGTCGCCGCCTTGGGAGAAATCATCTCCGGAGACGTCAATCCCAGCGGAAGGACAGTCGATACCTTCTCCACGGATTTCAAGAAAGATCCGACATGGAACAACATGTCCGTCAACCGCAGCTTCGGAACAACCACCGGAGACCAGTATCTTGGCGGAGAAAAGGGTGACCTCTATTATTTCGTCCGCTATCAGGAAGGCGAATATGTCGGCTACCGCTATTATGAGACGAGAGGGGAGACGGACGGTGAAGACTGGTATCAGCAGAATGTCGTCTATCCCTTCGGATATGGCCTAAGCTATACGACCTTCTCCTGGAGTGTCGAAAACAAGAAAGACATCCCTGCCACGCTCAGCGAAGAGGAATTCGACATCGACGTCAAGGTAGAGAACACCGGCAAGGTTGCCGGAAAGGACGTCGTCGAAGTCTATGCCACCTTGCCTTATACGCCTGGAGAAATCGAAAAGCCGAGTGAGATCCTCATCGGCTTTGCCAAGACAAAAATGCTTGAGCCAGGTCAGAGCGATACCTTGTCCATCACCATCAATCCCTACTATATGGCAAGCTATGACAACAAGGACAGCAACAACAACGGCTTCAAAGGATTCGAACTCGACAAGGGTTCCTATTCCTTCCGTGTCAGCAGAAATGCCCACGAAGTCGTCGACAGGATCGATATGAACCTGCCGGAGAACATCCAGTACGAAAATGATCCGACGACAGATGAGGCTGTCAGCAACCTCTATACGGACAATGAGAACGCCTTCTTCGATTCGGATTATGACCTTGGAGCCACCCTTTCCAGAAACAACTGGGAGGGAACCTGGCCAAAGTCGCCCACAAAGGAAGACAGGACCATCTCCAAAGACTTCTTCAATGCCCTGAAGGACAAGTCGACCAACAATCCGACTGACTTTGACGAAGAATATGATTATCCGACCGTCAATGCTGACAACGGATATAGCCTCTATGACCTTCTCTATGAAGACAACCTCGACAGCGATGGCAACTTCATCTATGATGAAAGCCAAAGCAAGATCAGGGGTGAATGGAACGGAAGCGTCTCCTATGACGATGACAGATGGGACGCCCTCCTTGACCAGATGGACTTCAAGAGTGCATTGAACATGTATAACTACGCCTCCTATAAGGTCGGTGAAGTCTCCTCGGTCGGTCTTCCTAGCATCATGTGTGCCGATGGCCCTGTCGGATGGACAAGCTTTGTCAATCCGGAACCCTATGAAGGATGCTGTTCGTATTGCTGTGGTGTGACCATCGCTTCGACCTGGAATGAAGAGTTGGTTGAGAAGTTCGGTGAAGCCGTAGGCGAAGAAGGTCTCATCGGCTATGAGTCGACACCGTTCACAGGTTGGTATGCACCAGCCATGAACATCCATCGTTCTCCTTTCGGAGGAAGATGCTTTGAGTATTACAGCGAAGATTCCTTCCTCTCTGGCAAGATCGGTGCTGCTGAAGTCCGTGGCACATCCAATAAGGGTGTCATCACCTACGTCAAGCACTTCGCCTTGAACGAGCAGGAGACACACCGTTCCATCTCCGGTGACTGCACCTGGGTCAGCGAACAGGTCATGAGGGAAATCTATCTCAGGCCTTTCGAAATCACCGTCAAGGAAGGAAAGACGATGGGTATCATGTCTTCCTTCAACCGTATCGGTACAAGATGGACCGGCGGAGACTACAGGCTCCTTACAAGCATCTTAAGAGATGAATGGGGATTCCGTGGAAGTGTCATCTGTGACTTCAACACGATTCCATCCTACATGGATCCGAAGCAGGAAGCCTATGCCGGCGGGGATCTTAACCTTGCCACGATGTCCAGTTCCGCCTGGAATGCCGATGAAGGTTCCATCGGAGACAACATCGTCGTCAGAAGGATTCTCAAGAACGTCTGCTACACCATGGTCAACTCCAATGCGATGCAGGGAACCGTAATCGGAAGCGGACCTCACCGCTGGGCATGGATGAACTATGTCATCGTCTTCTCCCTCATCGGTATCATCATCGTATGGGGTGCCATCCTAGTCATCATCAACGTCAAGAAGACAAAGCAAAAGCCGGAAGGCAAATAAAAAATCAGAGGACTTCTCTTCATGGGGAGTCCTCTTTTTGATTGTATGATTCGTAAAAGACAATTCAAAAAGAAAAGTTTAAGAACAAATATCCTAAGTAATTATAAATAAGTTGTTAAAAAAAGACCCAGCATCTGCCAGGTCTTTCGTCTTATTTCTTGAACGGATTTTCCGATGGATATCTTTCTTTTTGGTTGAAGCCGATATGTTCCGCTCCAAAGTAGCGGAAGACTTCATAAAGGCTCTTTCCGTAATGTCCAAAGCATACGGCACCATGATGCGGGAAGCCGTTTTCGACAAGGACGTGGCGATAGAACCTTGCCATCTCTGGAATGGCAAACACCCCGATGGAGCCAAAGGAATGCGTCTTGACAGGAAGGACCTCACCTTGTGCAACATAGGCAAGAAGGTGGTCATCCGAAGTCGACTGTAGACGATATAGCGTGATGTTACCAGGAACGATATCGCCTTCCAAGGTTCCGTTTGTCACTTCCTCAGGAAGGGAACGGGCCATGATCTTCTGGTTTCTCATCTCTGGATGGACAAGCCTCTTGCTGCAGGTGTTTCCGCAGTGGAAGGCCATGAAGGTATCCTCCAAGGAGTAACCGAACCGATCCTTGATATCTGAATCAAATAGCTCTTCCGGTACGGTGTTGTTGATATCTAGAAGGGTCACGATGTCATCCGAGATACAGGTTCCGATATATTCAGACAGGGCACCATAGATATCCACTTCACAGCTTACCGGGATTCCCATTCCCGTCAGCCTGGAATTGACATAGCATGGGACAAAGCCAAACTGCGTCTGGAAGGCAGGCCAGCATTTACCAGCTACGGCAACGTATTTCCTCGAACCCTGATGTTCCTTTATCCAATCTAGGAGGGTCAATTCATATTGGGCAAGCTTCGGTAATATCCAAGGCTTTTTGTTCCCTGTGGAAAGTTCCTTTTCCATATCAAGGACGACCTCAGGAATCCTTTTGTCTCCTTCATGTCTCTGATAGCTTTCAAAGAGATCCAGTTCGCTGTTCTCTTCGATTTCGACACCAAGGTCATAGAGTTTCTGAATGGGAGCATTGCAGGCTAGGAAGTTCTGCGGACGTGGTCCAAAGGAGATGATCTTGAGATCCCTGATGCCGATAAGAGCTCTTGCTATAGGAAGAAAGTCATGGATTTCCTTTGCACAGTGACTTGCGTCACCGACAGGAATCTCAGGAATGTAGGCCTTGACCTTGCGTAATCTCAGATTATAGGAGGCATTCAGGATTCCGCAATAGGCATCCCCTCTTTCACCGGAAAGAACAGAGATGTTCTCCTCTGCTGCACCTAAGAACATCAAGGGATATCCTGTCTCCTTTGCCCACTTCTGAGCTAACATCGTCTCAGCGATCTCAGGGCCGAAGTTACCTAAATAGACAACTAAGGCATTGCAGCCGTTCTTCTTTACATCCTCATAGGCCTGAAGCATATCGATTTCACTTTCGACGATGCAGATAGGACATTCATAGATATCCCTTGCCGGATACTTCTCCTCATAGGCCTTGATGAGGGCCTTTCTTCTGTTGACAGCAAGACTTTCGGGAAAGCAATCCCTGGAAACGGATACGATTCCTACCTTCACCTGTGGAACATTGTTCATAAGATACCTCTATTTGTTGGAAGCGATTTCATTATAGTACATCCAAAAAGATTCCTCGACTGTTTTTTGAAACGACTTTTTAGAATGCCTTGCTCAATCGAAAAGATATCTTCTGTCCTGTCAGAAGAAAGGAAGAGACGTCTTCCTTCTGAATCATGCGGTTGAGATTGGATAGGCAATCCATCATCCAGATGACCTGGTTGGCATAGAAGTCTGCTTCGATCTCATCCTTGAAATACTGGTTCTGATAAAACTCCTTCAAGGATTCCTTGAAGCTGTCACGGATAGACAGGATGTTGTCGTTGATATTCATCAATCCGACATAATAGAAGCGATTTGCGTTGAAAAACGAGACAAATTCATCCGAGCAGGCAAAGCCATCCGAAAGAAGGACTTTCTTCTGAAAATCAGAAAAGAAGCTCTCATACGCCTGAAGGAGCAAGTCATATTTGTCCTGGAAATGCTTATAGAAGGTTCCCTTGGAGATTCCGGCTTCCTCAAGAATGTCGGAAATGGTGACCTTTCTGAAGTCTTTCAAGACGATGAGATCCATGAACGAACGGATGATCATATGATGTGTCCTGCTAGATGCCCTATGAAAAGATGCCTTCATTGATTCCCTCCCCTATCCCATTTCTTATGAATGGGCTTTCATGATAGCTTGCAGGGAGAAAATAAAAAATAGTTGTGTCAAACTTTGTCATTTAGACAGCAAACTTGTCATTCTTTGTTCCCATCAGAAACAGGTATATTTTCTTAATCAAGAAGAATGTTCCGATGGCAGCCATTTATTCCCGAAAGAAATCCTTCAGCCTTGGATAGAGGGAGTGGAATCGTTGATATTTTTCTTCATAAAGATGGACCTTTTCTTTGTCTGGCACATAGATCTTGTCATGGGAAACGGCTTTGGAAGCAAGGACATTCAGATCTTTGGCAAGGTCCTGGGACAAAGACAGAAGCCCGGCTCCGAAACTCGGCGAGCCATTGGAGACATAGATATCCAGGTTAAAGATATCCGATAACATCTGGCACCAGGTTTCACTCTTTCTTCCTCCTCCGCAAAGCGTCGCCTTTTTAAAGAAAAGACCTTGCTTTCTAGCAACTTCAAGACAGTCTCTGAGAGCAAACGACACCCCTTCCAGAATGGCTTTGGACATACTCCCCTTGCTCGTCTCATGGCTGAGTCCAACAAAGCATCCTTTGGCGTTGGCATCATTGATGGGGCTTCTTTCACCAGAGAGATATGGAAGGAAATAAAGGCCATCCGTCGTAGCATTCTTCATATCTTCTTCATCCTGGGCATAGTCTGGAGTAGAAAGAACCTTCTCCAACCACCATTTCCGGCAGCTGGCTGCAGAAAGGATGCATCCCATGAGATACCATTTGCCTGTTGCAGAGGCAAACATGTGAAGCTCGTTGTGTCTGGTATGGATAGGTTGATTCAGAGGAAGAAGGATGGTTCCGCTTGTTCCTAAGGAAATATTGACATCCCCCTGCTTGAGACAGTTCATGCCAATAGCCGCCATGGCGTTGTCAGCACCACCTAGGAAGACCTTCATATGACATAGGCCGTGCCGGGAAATGAAATCCTTGCTTGGATAAGAGACAAAGCCACTGCTTTCCATCAAAGAAGGAAGGACCTCTTGCTTGAGATGGCAAAGCTCTATCATCTTCTTTGAATACCGCTTCTTGGCACAATCGAGGAGCAAGCTTCCACTCATATCCGAATAATCGGAGACGAACCTTCCGGTCAGACGATAGACAAGGTAGTCCTTGGGGAGCATGATTTTCCTAATCCTGGAAAAGTTATCTTTTTCATGCTTTTCCATCCAAAGAATCTTCGGTGCGGTGAATCCACAATAGGCGATGTTGTCCGTTTCCCTGTTCAAGACATCCTTCCCGATGACATCATTGAGATAATCTGTCTCTTCCTGGCTTCTGGAATCATTCCAGAGGATACAATTGCGGATGACCTTGTCATCCTCATCCAGTGTCACAAGTCCGTGCATCTGCCCTGAAAAGGAGATGCCATATACATCCTCTTTTTCCTTTCCTTCAAGAAGCTCTTCGATAGCTCCTTCAAAAGCCTTCCACCAATCCAAGGGATCCTGTTCTGAATTTACTCCCTGAATATAAATGGGGTAAGATTTCATGATTTCCTTTATGATGAGGGCATTCTCATCCAACAATGTCATCTTCAAACCGCTCGTCCCCAGATCAGCTCCGATATAGAGTCTCATGACATGTTTCTCCTTTTCATACCAACACTACATTATCATTTCCATAAGTGAGATACAAAGAGGATTGTAGGAAGAAATAGGAAAAATCCATTCAGGCGGATGATTCCTTCTTGGAAAACAGCCTTACTGATCAGGATGAAATATTCCAAAAGAAATCCTTCCATGCCATCCTCTTCAAGGATTCAAGAAAAGCATGGCATTATCTATCTAAAAAAGATTTCAAAACGATCGGGATAAGCACCATTTCTTCTGTTGACTTTCTTCAAAAGACAAACATGTATCAAAGAAAAAAAATAGGTGCCGGTCTTTTCTATCATACTTTGAAGGGCTTTAAGCACTTTCCATATCTTGTAAAAGACTATCGGACAAAATCCAAAAGTTCATCATATCTTCTTCCGCATCAAAATCAATTAAAACCTTCCCAATCCGTTTAACTATACAAATTGTTGATTGATATACAGATGTATGAAAACATGACCGCATTTCTTCTCCGACATAGGGAATACTGTCTTTTATTTTGAAAAATGCTATCCCAATCCATTGAATGTATAGTATAATATTTATAGTTTAATTAAC
>JBNMLQ010000060.1:0-8679 GCA_050874925.1 Candidatus Enterosoma sp.
AGGTCTGGGGTATGGACAACCCTGACAACAACTACAATTCCGTCGAGGTATATATATCATTCCTGAGAAAGAAGCTGGAATTCATCAAGTCGGACACCTTCATCAAATCTGTCCGCAATGTCGGCTACAAGCTTGTCACCAGTCAAGATGAAGAACAGGGCTAAAAGCAGCGGTACGGACGCTAGAAGGCTCATCTTCCGGGAACGTATCTTCATCACCGTCCTCGTCATGTCCGTCATGGCTGTCTTTGAAATCCTGGTCGGTTTTCTTGTGCCTGCCTTTCAGAAGAGGAACATCAGGGTCAACGCCTATGCTCAGCTAGACCAGGTCATCGTCAATTCCATCAATGCGACATACGGCTATTCCAGCGAGGATGACATCCTTCTTGACAGGAATTCCCAGATCTTTGTCTACATCATCGATTCCGATGGTTCCACCTTTCTACCCAAGGACAACGACAATGATGTCGATCGTGGCTATGTCGACTATTGCCTGAAGAATTATCCGACCGTGGATGCAAGAAGTGATTTTCTTTATGAAAATTACTACTTTTCCGTCATGGATTCCGAATATATCGAGAAAAATCTGGATATCGAGAAGAGTCCCGATCTCATCACCAGACCTATCGATGTCCCGGATGAGGCCTTGGTCTATGCCGGTATCGACAGGAAGAGTGAGCTTGAGGCCAATGCTTCTTTTGCCATGACCCTTCTTCTTGTCCTGGGTATCGGCTTCCTTTTGATGATACCTGTCGTCTATGTCATCTCCAACCGCGTCATGAAGCCTACCAAGGATACCATCCGGCATGAAAAGGAATTTGTTGCCAATGCCAGCCATGAACTCAAGACGCCTCTTGCCATCATCACGGCCGAGGCGGAAGTCCTCTCCGACCGCAATCCGGAGAATGCCGACTATGTCCGTAATATCATCCAGCAATGCAAGAACATGAACGAGACCGTCCTGGACATGATTGCCCTATCCAAGCTTGAGACAGCACCCAAGGTCCTTGAGGAAGTCCGTCTTTCCGAGCTTGTCATGAATCTGTGCCTCTCCTTTGATGCCGTATCCTTCGAAAGGGAAATCGACTACAGCTATGATATCGAAGAAGGCATCGTCCTGGAAAAGGCTGACAGAAAGAACCTGACAAGGCTTGTCAATCTCCTTTTGGACAATGCCATGAAATATACCCAGGGGGAGAAAATCATCCGTGTCAGTCTGAGAAATGAAAAGAAGAACATCGTCTTCCGTGTCTATAATACGGGCTGTCAGGTCCATGACGAGGACAGGGAGAAGGTCTTTGAACGATTCTATCAGGGAAAGTCCGGGGATGACAACGAACGCAAGGGAAGCGGCCTAGGCCTAGCCATCGTCAAGCAGATCTGCGATACCTATCATTATCAGGTCAGCATCCGTTCCCATTACAAGAAGGACATGTGCTTTGAAGTCGTCATGAGATGACGTTTTCTTCAGATTTGTCATTTTGGTCTTGAAAAACAACCTTTTCATAGGTAGTATATTTCACATATAAATCCGTGATGATGAGATATGGTACATAGAAAAGGAGCACAAAATGAAAAACAAGATTGTCATGGAAGGCATTACGTTCGACGACGTCCTCTTGCTTCCGAGGTATTCCGAAATCACACCGGATATGGTATCCCTCAAGGCAAGACTGACCAAACACATCACCTTGAACATCCCTCTTCTTTCCGCTGCCATGGACACGGTCACCGAATCGGCCATGGCCATCGCCCTTGCCAGGGAGGGCGGTATCGGCATCATTCATAAGAATATGACCATCGAAGCCCAGGCCAAGGAGGTCGACAAGGTCAAGAGGAGCGAAAACGGTGTCATCACGGATCCTATCACCCTCTCAGGGGACAGAACCCTCAACGATGCCTTGAAGATCATGGCTGACTATCATATCAGCGGCATTCCTGTCACGGATGAGGAGAACAAGCTCGTCGGCATCATCACCAACAGGGATATCAAATTCGAGACGGATATGGAACAGAAGATTTCCTCCGTCATGACAAAGGACAACCTTGTCGTCGGAAGAATCGGGACCACTTTGGAGGAAGCCAAAGGTATCTTAGCCAGGGCCAAGAAGGAAAAGCTTCCGATCGTCGACGAAGGATTTCATCTGAAGGGCCTCATCACCATCAAGGATATCGACAAGATCCAGCAGTTCCCCAATTCTGCCAAGGATAAATATGGCAGGCTCCTTTGCGGTGCCGGTATCGGCATCACCAAGGATTATCTTTTGAGGGCCAAGGCTCTCATCGATGCGGGCGTCGATGTCCTGGTTCTGGATTCTGCCCATGGAGACAGCAAGAATGTCATCCTTGCCTTGAAGGAACTCAAGAAGAACTTCCCGGATGTGGATGTCATCGCCGGAAATGTCGCTACCTACGAAGGAGCAAAAGACCTGATGGAAGCTGGAGCAGATGCTGTCAAGGTCGGTATGGGTCCGGGTTCCATCTGCACCACCCGTATCATCTCCGGCATGGGTGTACCTCAGATCACGGCCATCATGGAAGCCAAACGTGCCAGCGAGGAATTCGGATGCCCGATCATCGGAGATGGCGGAATCAAGTATTCGGGTGACATCACCAAGGCTCTTGCTGCCGGTGCCGACACCGTCATGATGGGTGCCATCTTCGGCGGATGCGAAGAAGCTCCCGGTGATACGGAAATCTATCATGGACGTGAATATAAAGTCTATCGTGGCATGGGCTCATTAGGGGCCATGCAACAGGCACATGGTTCTGCAGACCGCTATTTCCAAAGCGGGCACAGGAAGCTTGTTCCCGAAGGTGTCGAAGGAAGAGTTCCCTTCCGTGGTTCGGCAGGGGATGTCATCTTCGAACTTCTCGGCGGCATTCGCTCCGGCATGGGTTATCTTGGTGTCTCTTCGATCAAGGAACTACAGGAGAAGAGCGAGTTTGTCAAAATCACTTCTGCTTCCCTTAAGGAATCCCATCCTCATGACATCGATATCACCAAGGAAGTTCCGAACTATTATCAGGAAAACCATTAGTTGTCTGAAAACCAGGCTTCGGCCTGGTTTTCAGTTGCACGAAAAAAGGCAGACTCGGAAGGAATCTGCCTTGAATTTGGCTTGTGGATTTACTTGGCTTCTTCGGCTGTCTTATCAGAAGCTTCGCCGTTTTTGCCGTTAGCTTCCTTGGCCTGCTGGACCTTGAGAGCCATCTGGGCTTCGAAAGCCTTTCTCTTGTCATGGATGCTGTTGAAGACCTTGACGATGACAAACAGAGTGAGAGCGATGATGAGGAAGGAGATGATGGCATTGATGAAGGTTCCCCAGTCGATGACGGCAGACATATTGTAGGTGTAGGTGGTGCCATGAAGCGTGTATTTGCTGAGAATGGTGTTCTTGACGTTTTCAATCAAGGTCGGATTCTTGGCGACGACATCAGCGCCATAGGTTGCATCGGCAAATCCTTTGGCAAGATTCTGAAGCTCTTCGGCTTTGAAGAACTGACCAAGTCCATGAGCTACATCCATACCCTTCTGTGCTGGATTGGCTGCCGGAAGGACGGTGACAAGTCCTTTGAGACCGCCCGGGACACCCCAGGTGCAGACGCTTAAGAGAATGTTGGTGAAGGCAGTGACGATGGCGGAGAAGGCAGAGCCCATGATGACACCGACGGCCATGTCAAGGACGTTGCCTCTGGAGATGAACTTCTTGAAGTCCTGCCAAAGGGTTTTTCCTTCGGCCTTTCTCTGTTCCTTAGCCTGCTTTTTTGCTAATTTCTTAGCTTCTTTTTCTTCTTCTGTAAGTTTTTTCATATGTATATACCCCAATACGTGGGATATTTTAGTACGTGACAAAATCAGTTTCAACTGTAACATCAAAAAAATCCGGAATTTCCGGATTTTGTCTTCAGATGTTGAAAGTATCGTCAAGGATGTTGCGGAAAGTATCTTCGTCCCTGGCTCCGAGAAGGACATCCTTCTTTTCGCCTTCTTCGACGACGAAGCTTCTCTTTGAGTCGATGAAGGGGATGAGGGTAGGAATCGACATGACGCCGAACTGCTGGGCAATCTGCGGGAATTGATCGGTATCGACCTTAAGGAAGGTGATGTCAGGATAATCCTCTTCGACATCCTCGATGACCCTGCCCATCATTCGGCAAGGTCCGCACCAGGTGGCGTTGAAATCGACGAGGACCTTCTTTTCTGTCTTGATGGTAGAGACGAAATCTTCCAATTTTTCAAGTTTCTTGATCATAGGGTAATTCTCCTTTTCTACAAGATAAACCAAAACGGATGAAACTGCAATCGATTTGCTTACATGCCTGCAAGAACACCACAGAACATGGAAATGATGCCGAGGACGAGAAGATGAAGGGGATAATAGAGATAGAAACCATATTGGATATACTTGCTGGAATATCCCTTCTTTCCGTTATAGAAGAAAAGGATGACGCCTGCCAAGGTCGAATAGGTTCCGATGGGGACGAACTCGTTTGGTATGATGAAGCATGTCCTGTCGATGCGGTATATCAGATAGAAGATGGCTTCGACGAGGATCAAGCCGATGAGCATCGCATCTTTTTCCAGTCGGAAGATGCTTTCCTCTGTAAACGGGACATCGTATTGCTGGCTTTTTCTTTTTGCATAGACGTCTGCCAGCTCACGGAAGATGAAGTAGGCAACAAACAGGCAGATGCTGAAGGTTCCCCAATCGGATTTGAAGAGGGTACCATAGGTGTCTGATATCGTAAAGTCGGAGAAGACGGCATATAGGATGGGGAGGACTGCTAAAAGAGAATAGCGGTTCTTCATCCTTAGAAGGGTGATGGTGAGGACACCGAGGAACATATCGGTGAAGGCATTGCCGATGAGAGGGTTGTCGGCCATTTTAATTTGAAAGATGCCCCCGAAGGCATATCCGATGCCGTCAAGAAGCAAGGCCATCCCACCAAGACGAAGCAGATACCATTTGATGTTCTTTGTCTTATAGGCGCCTTCGACGGCAAGGAAGGCAAAGATGGGGAAAGCCATCTTGCCGATAGCCCTGAGAAGATAATAGGGAAGCGGAATCTCCATGCTGCTTCCAAGAGGGATGAATAGCAGTGCGATATGGTCTAAGGTCATCAGGAGACAGGCGATGACCTTCATCCAAAAAGAGGATAGACCGCAGGTTCTTTCCTGTGATGGATTATGCATTTTTGGAACCCATCTGGATGATGGTGATAATCATGGAGAGAAGGTTGACACCCATATGTCCCATCATGCTGGAAGTAATCTTGCCAGACTTTGCATAGACAAAGCCGAGGGCAAAGCCAGAGAACATATAGACCGGGAGGTTGAGCAGCTCATTATATAGATTGTTCTTCAGATTGGTGATTTCAGCATCCCCCAAGCCAGAGGCAATCCCCTCAGCGAGGTTGCGGTAGGAGTTGATGATGTCAGCGTGGATAAGGCCGAAGACAAGTGCGGATATGGCAATGCCAAGCCATCTCAGATTGTATTTGTGGCCGATGGTATCGACAAGTCCGATACGATAGGTCAGCTCTTCGCAGAAGGGAGCAAAGAAGACGGTCATGATGAAAACCAGGACCGGGGATGCGGCAAAAATTGATTCGATGGAATTCTGGTTGGCATTGCTTCCATAGAACGGGAAAAGCGCAGAGAAGGAAAGGCTGAGGATGTTCTGCAAGGCAATCACCATGCCAAAGGCGACCAGAGCCCAAAGATAGGTCTTGGGCTGTTTGAGTTCGTTGAGAATTCTTTGATATGTCTTTCTCTTATCCAGGAAGATGAACAGGACGAAGGTGATGACCAGAAGAAGATAGGTGAAGAAATTGATCAGGGCATAGGCCATATTGGAAACAGTGACGACGCCATCCTTGATGGAAACAAGAGGAGTAGCAAGGATGATATATTGCACGATGATTGAATAAAGCCTCAGGCCTAAAAAACCGATCAGGAAAAAGGCAAGTTTCTCCCATAAGGGGGTCCAGTCGTTCAGTTCCGAACGGGGGAAGAAACCTTTGATGTTGTTGTCAGGGACATATTTTTTTGTCGTTGAATCGTCATTGTTGAATAATTCCATGGGGTACCTCGGATGATTTGCCAATTATTATAGATGAGAGTGGCTTTTATTTGCTATAATAAATAAAAAATCCCTATGTCCAATGATACACTGAACCTTCTGATGATTCTCCTTTTCGTCGCTGTCATCCTCGTCTCCCTTTTGGCCGGTTTGATCGGCTTTTGGAAGGGAATCTATAAGACGACCCTCAAAGCCATCGTCAAAACGATTCTGATCGTCGTCCTTGTCTTTGTCTCGCCCTATATCGCCAATGCCATCGGAAACATCAATATCCAAGGAATCGTACATTCAGAAAGCGCTATCACATTGCAGACGTATTTGGCCAACCTCATCACCGAGGCGGGTCTCATATCGCCTATCAGTGGTCTGTCTATCTATGCGACAGTCTTTGCCATCGTCAATTCCCTCCTTGCTTTTTTGGTGTTCTTCCTTGGCATGGTCGTCATTCAGCTGATTGCCTCTCTGTTGACTCTCATCCTATATCATGGCATCTTCCGCTTCATCCTTCCTGTCGAAAACAAAAAGGAAAGAAAAACAAGAAAGTCCAAGAAGGGAAGCGATGTCCTCCAACAGGGACTTCTGGAGGATGACGGGACGGTCAGGAAGAAGGCCAAGAAGACATGGCCGCTTCTCAAAGTTCCGGGTGCAATCCTTGGCGCTGTACAGCAGTTTCTCTTCGTCATCGTCCTTTTGGCTCCCTTCAGTGCCCTTGCCACCAATGCCTTGAAGAACAGGGACGGCATCGACGATATCCTGGGTACGGTTGGTGTCAATCAGCAGGAGAGAGATAGGATTTCCGGCTATATGGATGTCGTGGATTCCTCCCTTCTTTATCATACGACCTCTCTTTTCGGGTTCGATTCCCTCGTCATGAACAAGGCTACTGCCGTCAGTGTCAATGGAACGCAGGTTTCCTTCAACGGCTTGATTGACTCGGTGTTTGATGTCTCCAAACCGCTCTTCAAGGATGAGACGATTTCCTATGACCAGGCTTCGAAGGCGGTGACGGTCAACTTTGCCCAGCTTCTTTCCAAGGCCACCGTGACCAGTCTCATCAATTCCGTCATCAACAATCCGATGATGATGGCTCTCGTCCCACCTCTGATCGATGTCGGAATGAATTATATCTCGGGCAATACGTTTGCCATCGAACAGCTTGATTTCAGCAATGTCGACTGGAAGAATGAACTCACCATCATCAGTTCCATCTATTCCGAAGTATATGATGGGTGCATTGAACCGATGCTTACCGGCGAAAAGATAGATTTTAAGAACTTCACCTTCAAGACCAGCACCATGACCGATGAGCAGATTGATGGATATGCCCAGGCCGTTTCTGAACTTGGCCAGCTGCAGACCTTCAAGAAGAACATTTCGCATATCGTCTCAGCTCTAGCCCATTATCTTCATAACATTGGATATGACGTCCTTCCGTTGGAAAGCGAAAAGTATGCGGATGTCGATTGGTCTGATGATCTACGGATATATACCAGGGCAGCCCTTCGCTTCTTCCGCAACATCGGGTTTGACATCACGTCTGATTTCAAGACCGATAAAATCACCCAAGGCATGCTATCCAGCATGAAGGATGTCGATAAAAGAAAGGAACTTTGTAATCTCATCGTCGGAACCAGTGATAAAGATGGACAGGAAAAGGGAATCCTTGATACAACCCTGTTCCAGGTGATTTCCGTTCCGACGATTCTTTCAAGCACGCTTTCGACCGTGCCGAGCCTTTCTTCTTTTGTCAAGAACATGGATTTCGACAAAATCTTCCAAGGCTATTCCGTTGAAAAATACCGGGACGAATTCAATACGATGTTCGATATGATGGATATCCTTTTCGAAGAGAATTCGGCAATCGACCTAGAACATCTTGATAAGATTGATATCCGCGATCCCAACACCACAGATCAGCTCGTCCGTCTTCTTGACAAGAGTGTGGATTCCAATCTGTTCAAGGAAATGTATCCTTCCTTGATGAAGAGCCTTCTTTTCAGCAATGATTTCGATTTTTCCAATTACCTTTACGGATTGACTCCCTATAACTTCAATTATGACAGCGATTCATTTATCCAGGATTTCAAGACGTTGCTCGGACTGATGCCTGAAATTCAGGAATTTACTTCCTTGATGTCTGATTCAACCAAGAGCACGGCCACAAAGATTACGGAAATGGTGAATCTTGGTGTCATCGAAAATCTCTTAGGTTTTGTCACAGGTTCCTCTTTCTTCAATTCCGACCAGTTGACCGGTGTCACCTCCGAGAAGCAAAAGAATGTCAACGTCTATACTTTCCTCAACGGATTGTTCAATATCGATATGTTTGAGGAAATCGGTTTCCGCCTTCCTAGCCTGGAAGAATTCCAGTTCGATGCCAATGACTGGGATGATGAAATCAAGACCATTGGCAGCGTGTTGAAGTCCCTCTCCAAAAATGCGGATTTCATTGCCTCGAAATCCAAGAAAATCACGGACATCAAGGACTGCGATGCTGTGGGTGAAATGATATCGACTGCCATGGACAGCAAAATTTTCGGCCCTTCCATCCTTCAGATCATCGATTCTTCCCTCAACGATTACTTTGTCCAGAT
>JBNMLQ010000061.1:0-8540 GCA_050874925.1 Candidatus Enterosoma sp.
AAAAGAACAGGGGCACCGATACTGGAAAAATAAGATTGGAAATAATGGTTTTGATTCAAAAGGTGAATGACACAATAGAAATTGACGCCTAACAAAAGAATAGAAAGAAGAAGGAAAAGAAAATCATAATTCTTCATCGTTTCTTCATCCTCCTTGCTCTTCTTATTCTTCCATAGGAAGAACAGAAGCATGGCTAGATAAGAGATCAATGACAAGACATAAAAGATATGAGCAACCATAGCGATAACCTTATCTATTCAGCCAAAGAATAGATTCCCTATAAAATGTAGATTCCATAAGTAAATTCATGTCAAACACTTTCAAGCATCATTGACAAATTAGCATCCTTCAATCATGAGAGCGACCGAATTTCCCGTCATCCTTAGAAGGCATTCCTTGTCACCATTCTCATCTTTCTTCAAAGGGTCCTGAAGCAAAAGAAGAACCCATTTCAATGTACCTTTCGTCACTTAGAATGACCATCTTCCTTTTCTTCGTATCCACTGCGTTCTATGACATCATCCAGGATATTGCAAGGATTCCTTCTCAATTTCATTTGATATCAACATGACATTCCTCCTCCATCGACGAATATTGTACTATGAAAGACACATGTCGCCAAGAAATTTTGACTACAAAAAAAGCTTCTTCCATAGTATCCGGGACGATTTCAAATGGCGATAATGGAGGCCTTTTGAGAGCTTCATTTCCATATTGATGATAGGCAAAAGACATGTTTTTCAACAAGATACATCTTTGATTACTTTGCATGTTTCGTTGTCAAAAGCCCTGGACACTTTGAACAATTCTTCCTTGAATGCATGGCACACCTGCCAAAAAGAAAATCTTGTTTATCAAATGATAATCATGGTTTCATCTTTCATAAAGAAAGGGACTTGTATGCACCAAAAGACTTGATGGATATAGATAAAGGGGTAACCATCATGATGCAATTTGATAGAATGACTTTGGAGGCTCGTGAATTTGGCTTTGTCTATGATACTTAAAAAGCTGTATATGAAATCATTAAAATAGCGTTATTCCAATCGATTGATTTGCTGATAAATTTTAAGGTGTCCCAAAATAGTGATAAGAATATTTACCAAAAGAATCGTATAAGCCAATAGCAAAAGGAAAGATACTATGACAGTAGGTGAAACGACAAAAAAAGAAATGGTGGCGTTCAACAAATAGAATCGACTGATTGCTTTGCTGATCATAGAAGAAAAAGCAAACAAGCATATCAAATCCAAAATTCCTACCAGAAGGAAATACAAGACACCGCCAAGAGAAGCCGTCCAAAGCAAATCCGCGATGCTGTCTTTAGTAAATTTAAAGACAAGAAGATCGTTCTTTAAGGCTGTTATCATTGAAGCAGAATAAAAGTAAGAAGCAACGAAGATGAAAGCCAAAGATATCCAGAAGAAATAAACATAAGGCAAATCGTAGGATTCCTTCTTTGTGATCATGTCATACATGTTCTGATCAAGGCATTCCAGAATAAAATTGTCGTAGTTCAACGATTCTTTGTCTTTGAAATAATCCGTTCTAGCATAGTCAAAAGAGCTCGTAACCACACTCATTCCCAGTGCTTCCTCTTTGATTATGATAGGCTGATTATAGGTGTTGATTTCAATGGCCTTCTCTTTGGTAAGATCGGATAAAAAACCATCGGTGACAATCTCATCATATTGATAAATATCCAAGACATCGAACACTTTTTCTGTATCCGATATCATAAGCCGGAATCGATCTCCTCTGTTCAGGTTGAATTCCTGTGCATAGGTGGATGGGATGACTGCATCGTTATTATCATCTATGCTAAAGATAGAATGGTTCAT
This sequence comes from Candidatus Enterosoma sp., assembly GCA_050874925.1. Classification (GTDB taxonomy): domain Bacteria; phylum Bacillota_I; class Bacilli_A; order RFN20; family CAG-288; genus Enterosoma. The sequence goes on from JBNMLQ010000061.1 coordinate 1,842, forward strand.
GGCAAAAGGTTGGTCTGACATCACAACAATACAATCTTGGGTTCCATTGATATTGCCACAAATCCCCTTGAGAACGGAAGCATCATCACCATCATATTTCAAAATCACTGTTCCATTGATATTGCTAGAAACCAAATTCTCATAGAAGATATCACTGCCGGATTTCGAAAGGAATGAAGCAGAACCTAGGCAGACAAAAAAGAAAAAAAAGAAAATAGGAAGAAAAATCAAGGTCTCTTTGATACGTCGAAGAAAAATATTCCTGATGAACCGGAATCGTTCAGCAAGAGAGAGATGTCTCTTTATGTCATTCTTATTCTTCAAGGGTAATTTTGCTTCTGATTGAACATAGGCAATCTCATGAGAAGGGAAAGTGGACTGCTCAAAACAACATCTCCCATTTGCTTTTAAGATGATGTCTTCTTCTTGCATCAAAGAAAAATCATGGCTGGCGACAATGACGATTTTCGTTTTGCACAGGCGTCGTAATATAGAAAAGAATTTCTGCTTATTCAACGCATCAAGATTGCAAGTCGGCTCGTCAAAGAACATTATCCGACTATCACAAAGGAGCATTCTGGCCAAAGCAAGTCTTGCCAGTTCTCCTTTGCTCAGGGTATTTGTGCTTTGCGTTTTTTTATCAAGCAAGCCAACAAAGGTCAAAACCTGATCAATGAAGGTCTTATCTTTCGAAAACATGGATAAATTCTGATCTACGGTCATATCCAAAAAGCATGTAGCGGATTCCGAGAAAAAGGAAACATCCTTTTTCTTGATATTGTCAGAAACGATGATTTCACCTTCTGTCGGTTTTAAATATCCAGCAAGCAAAGATAACAAAGTAGTCTTCCCACAACCGGATTCTCCTGAAAGAATATAGAGATGTCCCGGTTTAAAAACATAGGAAAATTGATGGATGATCATTTTGCTACCGATTGTGAATGTGATGTTTCTGGCATCCAGAAACATTTCTTTCAAAGCCGGTGTCATTCTTTGTTTTCCTTGATTGCCGAAATGTCGGTCTTCTTTTTCCTAAGTTCTGACAAAGCGAACGTCAATGATAAAAACACCAGGCATGATATAAGCTGTATCAAGTAGCAAAAAAACAGATTTGATGTGATGATATTTCCATGAAAGCCGGAATTGGTTGCAATAAGATTGATCAACAAATCAGAGAATACTTTTGAGACAGACAAGCTTAAAAGATACGATCCAAAAACCATTGGCAGGACAGAAATCAACAGAAGCCTCCATTTTTCAAATTTCGATATTCCAAGTAAAGTCAGGACAGCAAAGTCCTTGGTGAATCGATTCCGTATGCCGATGAAATAGATGAGTGAAAAGAGCAAAGACAAAGCACTGATGATAATGCAAAGAACGATGGTAAAAGTCTGGAATCTGACCATGTTGTCAAAAGCTTTGAATAGGCTCGTGAGGGAATACGAGTGGAAGACGATGGAATGATTAGATAAAATCAATTGCTGCTTCTCTTTCAACCAGGACCTATCAGCATAGGAAATATGAATGGAGACAAAGTCTTTGTGATTTTTAGATGCACAAATCGATGCCAACAGATGATCAAACAGAGAATCAGAGACAATCACGCAGTCCTTCATGACAAGGGAAGTATCATTCACCAAACAAAGACCTTGGACTGAAAACGACTTCAAGGAATCATAACCTATCTCTTTGAAATCGTCTGCCAAAGGAAGCTCGATGATGTCATTCGATTTATACTTTGAAAAGAAATCAGATTCATCGAGAAGATCATAGAAATCATCGATGCTGCTCTCATCCTCAGGTACCATGATCCAATTCTCATCATCAGGCAAATTCCCTATATAATAAACGTAGCCATCATTTTCATAAATGACATCACCTGGTGAATATTTCTTATATAATCCCTCAAACATGGAATAGGGAATGAGATTATCCATAGTGAACTCACCCTCGTCAAAACCGTATTCAACACCATTTGCCTGACAATAATTCCGGTATTCCTTCAGAACAGATTTTATGGAATCGTTGAATGTATCGCACCTGATTCCGGTATGTCTCAGACAGACGAGATAGTCTTCTCTCTTCACAATGAAAGGAAAAGAATCAGACAGTGAAAACTCCCCGTTGCTTTCCTCATTGGTATCAAGGATTCCGGCAATGACGAATCGATCGGATTCATAGGAATGTCCGAGTGCATACGCACAATTGCTGAAAGTGACAGGCAGGATGTCACCGACATTCAAAACCAGCCCTTTATTTTTAAAAAATTCCTGCTGTTGTCTTGTCAGAATTGCTGGATGATAAAAAGTATGTGCTTCAGATGGATAATCAATGACATAATCATCAAAGATGTCTTGGCATTTCGATTTCAGATTACCGGTCAAGTCTTCTACACACGCAGCATTTATCAAAGAGCCATAAGAAGTTGCCAGAGAAGCTTGGGTACAGGAAAAAACATCATCATCTTTTGAAATATACCCATCATCGTAAAGAATCCGAGTGTAATCAAAGGGTAACGAATCCATTGCCATAGAAAGGGTATCGCTTTGATTGATTGTCGAAATACTACAGCAAAAGAATGTGCTACAAAAAAATAAAAAGCAGAAAACAAACCCAAATATGAAAGACAACTTGTTTTTGAATGATTTGGAAAAGCCAAATTTCAGGCTGACTTTCGGACTGATTTTGGATATTTCTATATTCTCTGTACAATCATCAGTTGCGTCATTTTCCGTCTTCGATGTCTTTTTGATGGGAACAATCCTATGGTTTTGGATTTCATAGATGTTGCAGTCATCCAACAGAATATCATTTTCATGGGAGGCTACAATGACAAGATGCTTCTTTGCAAACTCTTTCAGTGCATCCAAAATCAGGATTGAATTGTTTTCATCCAGATTTGCAGTCGGTTCATCCAATAAAAGAATCGGTAGGTTCTTCAAAAGGACAGTCGCTATTTCAACTCGTTTCTTCTCTCCCGCAGAACAAAAGGCTATTTTTTGATTGAAGATCGGAGTGAGCTTGAATCGTCGAGCCACTTCATCGATTCTATTTTGATTCTTGGAAACAATGGAAAGCTGATCTTTTATTGTCAAATCAGCCAAACAGCAATCATCGGATGTCATGTAGGAACATTCCGTTTTAAAGAACCAAGAATCATATTTAGGTTCCTGGCCATCAAACAAAATGGTGCCAGTAAAGGATTTATTTTGACCACAGATCGTATTCAGCAACTGGGTCTTTCCCAATCCAGAAACTGATTTTATGACATTTATTTTTCCGCTGTCGAATTGCAGGGAAGGGATATTCAGAAGCTCTTCATCCTCAATTCGCTTCTCTGATTTATATAAATGAAAATTCTCAAATGATATCTTCATTTTTTGTTAAAGTAATCTGTATCCGAATCAGTTTTGGCTTTATAGACATAACAACAATTAAAGTTGGAAGGATTTGCTATCACGGAGGTGAAATCCTGACGTGATGTTCCCTGTGTAGGATAGTTTCCCCACCACCACATAGACATTTCTTGATAATCGCCTTCAACTACATAATATGTTCCTTGTTTTCCAAGTGATAAAGCATATCCATCAGGGCAATAATCAGCAGTTGCCGAAGAAATAGTGAAGATATTTGTCCATTTATAAGTCATGGTTGAACTTCTAGTATATGTACAGCCATAAGAAAAAGTTGCGCCAGTTTTTGTTCCAATTCCTACGGACGCAGAAATCACATCGATTTTTGCTTCAGCCTCTAACTTTGATTCAACATAGCCATTTATCGACATAGAAAACGAAAAAGAATTCGTTAATGTATCTGTAAATTCATTTGATTCCTCAATAGTAGAATTTACTGAACCGGATTTGAGGATATTATAATCGAAATATGAACCAAAATGAGAATATACTCCAGTTACCTTTTTTATGCTCTTAATGTTGATATTCATATATCTACCAATCATATTTGAACCACGCCAAGTATCACTGTTGAAATTTCCAACTTTCAATTCATTATAACCTTCACAGTTCTCAACCACATTTTTTGATAAATCGCTAGCTTTAACTTTTCTATCAGATGATGAACTCGAAGAGCCACCTCCACCAATAGGATGTGGCTTATTGTTCAAGCCCGAATTTGTTAACGAGATATAACTATCATTATCATCTAAACCAAATACAGTTTCAGCATTAGCAGGATTGGCTTCAAGCTTTTTTCCATTTTGACTGATATTTTCACAACAATTCATTGAATTTGATGTTGTTGTAAACAACAAGACCAATACATTTAAAATATTAAAATGCCTCATTTCACAGGTTAACTCCTTTAAACAGTTTTATTTTACATCAAAAAAAGTAAATGGATGTATGATTTTAACAAAAGAAAAAAAGCCACCATCTAGGGTGACTTGATATGAGCAAACTTCTTTACGGATAATTTGCCTTCCAATGCGACAAACTCTCTACAGATATAGAAAGTTCGCATGAAATTACGATGGCGGAGCGAGAGAGATTTGAACTCTCGCACGGTTTTGCCCGTCTATGAGCTTTCCAAGCCCACCTCTTCAGCCTCTTGAGTATCGCTCCAAATGTTGCTTTGCTTCCCTGAAAGAAGTAGCAATAGATATTTTATCGGAAAAGATTTCATTGTCAAGAAAAATCGAAGAAACGTTCCAAGTTTTTCCTGGTATCGTGTATAATTGAAGCCATGAAATACATAATCACTGAAAACGACGCCAACCAGCGTATCGACAAATTTTTGAAACGGATGCTTCGCGATGCTCCGATATCCTTCATCTATAAGATGTTCCGTCAGAAGGATGTCAAGGTCAACGGAAAGAAGGCCAGCATCGACTATATCACCAAGGAAGGAGATGAAGTCGACATCTATCTCAAGGAAGCTCTCCTTGAACAGTTCCACAAGGAAGCTCTCTTAAGACCGGTCAAGGCTGACTTTGAAATTCTCTATGAAGATGACAACATCCTTGTCATCAACAAGCCCAAGGGTCTTCTTGTCCACGGAGACGAAGGGGAAAAGAGAATCACCCTCCAGAACATGGTCTTGAACTACCTCAAGGAAAAGAGAGAATGGGATCCCAATGCCTTGGATGGCTTTGTTCCCTCTCCTGCCCACAGGCTTGACAGGAATACTTCGGGTATCGTCATCTTCGGAAAGAACCTTCCTACGCTTCAGCAGCTTCTCGAGCTCTTCCGCACCAGGGACAGAATCGAAAAGAAATACACCCTCCTTGTCCGAGGGAACCTATCCGAGAACGGAAAGATCGACTATGCCCTTTTAAAGGACAGTGAAAAGAAGATGGTCAAGGTCGTCCCCGAATCCAAGGGAGGAAAGCCGGCACTGACCTTGTACCACAGGATCGCCAACTATTCCTTCGGATACTCTCTTGTCGAAGCCGAACTGATGACAGGAAGGACCCATCAGCTCCGTGTCCATTTTGCCGCCATCGGCCATCCGATCGTCGGAGATGCCAAATACGGAGATTTCCAGGTCAATGAGATCTTCGAACGCATGTTCGGACTCAAGAACCAGTTCCTTCACGCCTCCTACTTCAAGTTCAAGGAATTGGATGGGAAGCTCTCCTATCTCTCCGGTAAGGAATTCACTTCTCCACTTCCTGAAAAGGAACAGAAGATTCTCTCTTCCATCGCCAAGATTCACTGAGCATGAGCCTTTCCTTGCTGCTTCTCATCCTCATCCCCCTATTCCTGATACCAGCCATCTTCCTCCCGCAGAACAGGCTGAAATACTATTCTGCCTGTTCCCTATTGGCCTTCGGCATCATCTTTTTCATTTGCCTTTTCGATGTCCTGGTCTCCCAGATCGACATCGAAGATGATATCGGAAGAGCCTTCTATGGCATGTTTAAGCCATTGATAGAGAGAAGCCAACTCAGCCAAAAGGAAATCTATCATCTCTCCTTCTGGCTCACTTTGCTCTTCTTCTATGGACTTCTCTATTTCCTTTGCTATCTCGGGCTGAAGTTCTTCTTCATCGGCAGCAACCCGTCCATCAAGAAACCCTCAAGAAGGATTGCCAAGGTCACCTTGTCCCTTCTCTTCTTTTTATCTACCTATATGACGCTAGCCATCTTCCTTGTCGAAGTCAGGGAAATCCTTCCTTTCAGGGATGGCTTCCTCTCTTTTCTGTTCACATGGATTCATCCGATACAGGCATAGACTATGGAAAACACATTGAAATTCTACCTGCTGGCGGAAAAAGGAGGATGGGATGCCTCCTCCTATGCCTATCAATATAGGAAGACCTACATGGAAAGCAAGGCATACCAGGTTCTCTCCTACAATGTATTGGAGGCAAGGAAGCATCTCTCCAACGATGCCAAGACCATCGTCAGCCAGTTCGAAAGCCTCGTCATGGAGCCTACCAGCCTTGAGGAAGCCTTTGTCCTGGAGACCAAGCTGAACTATCTTGCCCTTCATTCCTTCCCGGAGTTCTATCTCAACCCCCTCTCCTTGGATCCGAACTATGTCGGACAGGTATCCTCTATCGGTGATCTCACCGTCGAATATGAGAATACGCCATACTCCATCAATGAGCTCATCCAGGACCAGACCATCTCCATGGACAGGAAGAAAGAGATCATCTGGGACAAGACGGAACATTACAAGGCCGACATGGATGAGATCGTCAACGAATCCATCCGCATCATCAACAAGAGAGCCTTTG
>JBNMLQ010000062.1:0-8512 GCA_050874925.1 Candidatus Enterosoma sp.
ACAAGGTCGTTTCCAGGCCCGTTGACAAGCGTCAGGTTTCCCTTTTTAATGCCTTGACCAACATCCAGGACATCATCGATCTCAAGGTCTCCGCCTTTCAAGACACATCCGTTGGATTTCTCTTCCAAGGTCGTGATTCCTCCATCTTTGTTTCCAGGAGAGGGATTTTCATAACACGGTTGATTGTTTCTTGCGTAATATTCCTTGAAATTTTCAATCAAGGATACGACTTTATGGAATGTCTCCTCATCCTTGGCACGGTTCATCAGCATCTGCTCTGCGCCGAACATTTCGGGAACCTCGGTCAAAGCCACTTTTCCTCCGCTTGCACCGATGACGTCAGAGACAAGACCGACAAGAGGATTGGCAGTCAGCCCGGAAAAGCCGTCGCTTCCTCCGCATTTCAGACCTAAGGTAATCTTGCTTAAGGGAAGCTCTACCCTCTTATCTTCCTTCATGACGGCATAGATTTCCTCGGCCAGGTTCAGACCATAGGAAATCTCATCTTTCTGCTCTTGACAGAGATAGTGTTTCACCCTCTTCCCGTCGACTTTTCCAAGGACCTTCAGGAAGTCCGGCATACGGTTGTTTTCACATCCTAATCCAACGATGAGGACACCTCCGGCATTCGGATTGTGGGCAATTCCAGATAGGATCATAGCCGTATTCTTAAGATCATCGCCAAGCTGGGAGCAGCCATAAGGATGGGAGAGAACCTTGACTCTTCCCTTCATCTCGGGATGCCTTTGAAGGAAGGCTTCCTTGATATCCTCCAATATGTTGTTGATGCAGCCGACTGTCGGAAGAAAATACAGGTCGTTTCTTGTTCCGGCTCTCCCATCTTCCCTGAGATAGCCTTTCCATGTCTTCTTGCTGGAAGCAGGCAAAACAGGAAGATGCCTGGAGTAGGTATAGATAGGCTCACCTTCACTTAAAGATGTCACGAGGTTGTGGGAATGAATCCAGTTTCCTTTCTTCACATCCTTGCTCAACACGCCGATGACATTGCCATACTTGATGAGATGATGTCCTTTTTCCATGTCATGGAGGGCAACCTTGTGACCCATCCTGACATCATCAAGAAGGGTGATGCCATTTACGACATCCCCTTTCCTGAAATCCTTGAGAAGAACGATGACATCATCCTTGGGATTGATCTTGATGAAGTCGTTCATGGCGTTTACTTTCCCAGGAAGGTCTTGATGGCATCCATCTGGGTAGGACTTTCAAGGATGAGGTTCAGCCACTTGGTGACTTCATCTTCAAAGCCTTTGACACTTGTTAAGTCCTTGCCCCAGAAGGCCTTCTCACTCATGACGGCATGGACAAGGCCGGAGACATCCTTAGAAGCATCATACTTCTCCCACAGCTTCTTGAATTCTTCGATATAGGAAGCCGTATCGGCAAGCTTGATTTCCTCTTTCTTTCCATCGACGACTCTGTATCCACGATAGAAGCGGATCAAGGAAGCGAAGGCAAAACACATATGGGACGGAACGAGTCCTTTTTCAAAATCGTCGAGCATCGTCGGCAAATCTCTTTCCTTGAATTTGGAAATGGAGTTCAAAGCGATGGACATCAGCTGATGATGGACATACGGGTTGAGGAATCTCTGAAGGACATCATCAGCAAACTTCTGGGCATCCTTGGTCGTGACTGTCGGGACGATTTCTTCCTTCTGTTCTCCAAGGATGAACTTGCTGATATTCTCATCAAGGAGAGACTCCCTGACCTCATTGAATCCCGCGAGATAGGCAACAGGAACAAGTGTGGTATGCGTGCCGTTGAGGATGCGGACTTTTCTTTGTTTATAAGGATGGACATCCGGGACATAGATGGCATGAAGACCGACCTGATGGACAGGGAACTTCTTTTCTACGGTTGCTTCCGCCTTTAAGACATAGAGGTGGAAGTACTCACCCTTGACCATGTTGTTGTCGATATAGCCATATTGTTTGCAGAGGTCAGAAAACTCATCCCTTGGGAAACCCGGAACAATCCTGTCGACAAGCGTGGAAGTATAATGGCAATCTTTGTCGATGTAATCGATGAAGCCTTCCTCCATCTTTCTTTCCTTGGCCAGGCGAAGAAGGACTTCCTTGAGCTTGTCACCATTGTCATCGATAAGTTCGCAAGGTATCAGGCAGAGCGGATAATCCTTTCCGAGCGTGTCGTATCTTCTCTTGAGAAGGGCGAGGACCTTTCCAGGGTAGGAAGTGGGTGTCTGATGGTCGAGGTCGATTTTCGTATCATCCTCACAATAGGCAATACCTGCCTCCGTGGTGTTGGAAACAATGACTTCCAAGTCTTTGGAAGAAGCATATTCCAGATATTTCTCATAATCCGTATAAGGATTGACGAAATCATCAATCACATCGATGATTTCGTGTTCCTTAACCGCCTTTCCTTCCTCGTTGATACCCTGAAGGATGAGCGTATAGAGTCCATCCTGCTTGGCGAGGTCTTCGACCCTGCCCATGGGAAGAGGCTGGACAACGACGACATGTCCGGTGTATTTTCCGGAATCATTCATCTTCTGAATGAGCCAATCAACGAAAGCACGAAGGAAGTTTCCTTCTCCGAACTGCATGATCTTGATTGGCGCCGTCTTCTTTTCATGATTCTTCTTCGATAAGATTTCTAGATTTTCCATAGTGATAAGTTCCCCCTTTATATGGTAATCAATCCGGCATTGCAAGATATTCCGAGTAGGCCATCATGAAAGGGCCAACCCCCTTGCTATCATCATCGACGACAGGTTCGGAAAGATAGTATTCCACACTGCCGTCTCTTCTTTCATTGTCCAGTCCGGAAACCTTGCAGATATTCTTCAAGTGTCCGTCCTGCAGGAAGTTTCTGACGACCCCCTCGAAAATCAGGCATCCTTCCTTCCTTTCCTGATAATCGAGCATCTTCAGCCTGGAGCCTTTGAGATAGCCATAGGCAAGCATCAGGCTTCCGCTCGTCTCTAGATAATTGCCCTTGGCATCCTTCAAAAGCGGAAGGTCATAGAACATATGTGTCGTAGAATCCTGATAAGGTTTCAAGGAAGCAAGGACGTTCTTCAGCTGTTTCTTATAAAAACCAGCCGTCAGGCGTCCGATCATGTTGTTCTGCACAATCTGATAGACGTCACAATCCGCCATGGCCAGCCAGCCGACGCTTCTAAGCCATACGTTCGGGCTTCTTCCCGTATCCTTATCTGCCCATTGCATGACCCTGTTCTCGTCATAGCAGTGATAATACTGATGATTTTGAGGATCATAATTGAATTTTTCAACATTCTCGAACTGCTCCCTGATGTCCTTGAGCTTTTCTGCTGAATGTTCCGAAACAGCATGCAGGGCATAAAACGGACTTGCCATGAATAGGCCATCTAACCACAGCTGTCCAGGATAGCGTTCCTTATGGATGAAGGCTCCGCTTTTCAGTCTCGTCTGGATATCAAACTGCTCTATCATCCTGGAAAGAGCCTTGTCATATTTTTCCTCATGATGGATTTTGTCGAGCTGAAAGAGAGTATAGCCAGGCTCGAGGTCATCAAGATTATGATTGTTCTTGTCAAACCCCTGCAAAGAGCCATCTTCCATGATGTGTGTATCAAAGTAATCGATGCAGAAATCAAGATACTCTTTCTTACCCGTGGCCTTATAAAGAGAGAATGCACCATTGAGGACGACACCATCCTCATAGCACCAGGTGCCATCTTTATACGGTTTGTATTCCTTCAAGAAGGAAAGAACAAACTCATCCACCTTCTTTGTTTCTTCAGCGTTCAAATTCATACTTTCCTCCTGGATTTTCAAACGTCTTCGAATCTTCACAATCTCGTAAATGGCAACGACTGAGGCGACAAGACCAATGCAAATATTGCTGACACCCATGGAGATGCCCGCACACATGAATCCGTCCATCGGTTTGCCATCCGGCAGGATGACACCGCTTTTGCTGATCGCATTGCAGATGAGGAAGGACGGAATACGGAAGACGAACACTCTGGCAATGTTCATCAGGGAAGCGACCTTCGTCTTACCGAATCCATATAGCAAGCCGAGCACGGCCGAGTTGATGGCAAGGGTGATGATACCCATCTTTTCAAAAAAGAACACCTGTGAGATATGAGCAGCGTATTCTTCTACATTCTCAGCGCTTCTGGCAAAGAACATCGTGATCGGTTTATCGAAAATCGTCACAAGGACGACACCGACGATGGCGATGCCTAAGGCATAGATGAGTCCGACATAGAAGGTCGAAATCGCTCTCCTTGTCTGCCTAGCCCCGAGGTTCTGGGAGATGATGCTCGAAGAGGAGTCCTCGATGGAGGATAGCGGGTTCGTCACCGCACCACCCATGTTGTTTGAAACGCCCAGGGCGCCGACAACGTCTCCTCCGAACTCCTTGGCCATGCCGTTGATGACGACCTTTCCGAGGGAGAAGATGAATTTTCCCAGAAAGATTGGAAAGGAGATGAACGTCACCTTCTTCAGGGATTCAGTATGAAAGGAAATATCCCTGAAGCGAAAACGAAAGACGTACTTCGTAAAAAACAGACGACATAGGACAAACAGGGTCAAGGAACTGTTGGCTATCAGCGTGGCAAGGGAAACATACATCATATCCTTAAGCTTCAGGCCATAGATGAACAGAAGATTCAAGGACACCTTGATCAGGACGACAGCGACATTCAGCAAGGTGATGGGAAGAGTGGAGCCATGCGCCTTTTCGACACCGAGATAGACCGTGTTTATCATGACCACGGCACTCGAGCAGACGGATACCATGAAATAGCGTGTTCCAATGGCGATGGATTCTTCGGCGATGTTGAGCATCTTAAGAAGCGGAACCGTCAAAGGAAGGACTATGGCAAGCGTCAGAGCTGCGATACAGAAGACATAGAAGAAGATCGTCGAAGACCATTTCTGCGCCTTGCGATAATCTCCCTTGCCGATTTCTCTGGCGATGAGGATGGAACCTCCCGCACCGAGTCCGGCGCCGATAGCCGAAATCATGTTGTTTGCCTGATTTAGGGCACCCACGGCATTGAGTGCATCCTTGCTCAGCCCCGAGCACATGATGGTATCGATGATGGAATAGGCATAATTGAAGAGGGAATAGAAGAAGAGCGGCAAAGCGATGACAAAGACGACTTTCCACAAGTTACCATGAAGAATGAAGTCTCTTCGCTTCAGTTCTTTCTGACTGATGGCATCGGTGGACGGCTTCATTTTTCCTCAGTCACTCCTTCAAGCTCGATGGCATCTTCCGTGTCGGAATCAAAGAAGCGGAAATCATCCTTCCTGATGAAATAGGACATCTCGCTGTCGATGATGATGACAACCTCAGGCTTAGCCTTGATGATAGCCTTCTCGCTTCCGACATTGAGATAGACATTTTGCAAATCACCGAGCATCTCATAGACCTCGACCTTACCCGTCATCTCGATATAGGACTGAGATGGGTCAAGGTTTTCCTTACCGATGACGGCACTTTCCGGGCGATAACCTAACGTGATGTTCTTTCCTTCCAGCAGCTTTCTTTGAGCTTCGTTGAAGTGAGACAGGTCAAAATGATAGAACCCGTCGAGGGATTGGAAGGTAGCATCCTTGACCTTGCCCTTGATGAAATTCATCGGCGGGTCGCCGATGAATCCGGCGACAAACAGGTTCTTGGGATGGAAATAGAGTTCTTCCGGCGTACCGACCTGCTTGATGACGCCGACATCCATGCAGACGATTCTTGTCGCCATGGTCATGGCCTCGATCTGGTCATGGGTGACATAGATGGTCGTGGCACCGACATCGCGGTGAATCCTTGCAAGTTCGCTTCTCATGGAGACACGCTGTCTGGCATCGAGATTGGAAAGAGGCTCGTCCATGAGGAAGATCTTGGCATTCCTGATGATGGCACGTCCCAAGGCAACACGCTGCCTCTGGCCTCCCGAGAGTGCTCTCGGAAGTCTGTCAAGATAAGGAGTCAGGCCCAGGATCTTTGCCGTTTCCTTGACACGTTTTTCGATGATGTCATCGTCAAAGCCAGCCAAATCCAATGCAAAGGCCATGTTTTCATAGACGGTCAATGTCGGATAGAGGGCATAGCTTTGAAAGACCATGGCGATACCTCTATCCTTTGGAGGAAGGTTATTGACTCTCTTCCCGTCAATCAAAAAGTCTCCGTGGGTGATGTCTTCCAAGCCGGCGATCATACGAAGCGTCGTAGACTTTCCACATCCGGAAGGACCGACAAGGACGATGAATTCCTTGTCTTCGATCTTCAGATTGAAATCCGTGATGGCCTGGTAGCCGTTGGGATAGACTTTATAGATGTTTTTCAGTTCAAGTGGCATGGTATACCTCCTTTAGGCGAATATGTCGGAAACGAAATCAATCTTCTTCATTTCAGGAACGACCAGAGAGCAGATCCATCTGGCGCCTTCGACCCTCATATGGGTCGTGTCATTCTTTCCTTCAGGATAGTTCGGATAGACATCCTTCGGGAAAATCATATAGTGGTTCTTATCATATTCAATGTCATGCTTCTTCAAGTCCTGATAGGTCAGCTCCTCCAAATCAATCAGAGGAACGTGAAGCCTTTCAGAAAGCTTCTTCATCGCATCGGGATATTCCATATGGGTGCGACGTAAGTTTCCTTCTTCATCGAACTTCAGCCTGGAAACACTGGTAAGAAGGATGCTTTTCACTCCTTTTTCGGCCATCTTGGAAATCATATAGGCAAGGTTTTCCTGATAGGCCCCATAAGGTTCTGTGTATCTTGAAGAATCCTCCTTCTTCTCATCATTGTGACCAAAGGATATGAGGCATACGTCTCCTGAGTTTGCATCATTCAAAGCTTTTAAGAACCTTCCTTCATCCAAGAAGGATTTCGTGCTTCTTCCGTTCTTGGCATAGTCCTTTACCGATACACCGCTTTTCAGATAGGAAGGCAGCTCCTGAGGCCAGCCAGTCTGCGGATAGGTATCTTCCTTATTCTCCTGCATGAGGGAATCGCCTAGACATATCAGTTTCATCTTTCCATTTCCTCCAATCCGGAAGTCTCAAGGAACCTTTCAAGATCCTTCTTGGAGAATCTCGCACAGTCACCCAGGATTGTCTGTTCAAGAACACAGTTGCTGATTCCGTAACCGATAGCCTTCTCCAGATCCTTTTCATCCTCGAGAAGCCCGTGCAGGTATCCGGCTACAAAGGCATCTCCGGCACCGATGCGGTCGAAGATTTCAAAGGAATATTCCTTTCCGACGACCTTTCTATCCTTCGTATAGGCAAAGGCCTGAAGCTTTTGCCTTCTGGAAGAGATGACCGTTCTCTTCCTGGTGAAGATATAACGGAACCCAAGTTCCCTGCAGGCATCCATGAAGAGCTTATCCAGGTCCTTCTCTTGCGGATGGAAACCAAGCAAAGTCTGCAAGTCCCAGCTGGAAGCTGAGACGATGTCGATATAAGGAGCGATGAGAGGATAGACTTTCTTCGCCTCATCAAGGCTCATCAGTTTGCTTCTGTAATTGAAGTCGAAGGAGACAAGAAGCCCCTGGCTCTTCGCTTCCTTCATGGCAGCGATGGCTGTCTCCCTGGCCTTCGTGGAGATGGCCAAAGTGATGCCGGAGACATGGAAGATTTTCCCATCCTTCATGATTTCCTTGAAATCGAAGTCTTCCGGCTTCATCTGGGCGGCGCTGGACCATTTCCTGTTATAGATGACGACGCTTGGCCTTGCACCCTCGCCTTCCTCGACGATGCTCGTTCCAAGAGGATGCTCTCCCCTGCTTTGAATGAAGGAGGTATCAACATCCTGTGTTTTGAGATAGTCGATGGCACCAAGTCCAAGTTCATCGTCCGAGACCCTGGTGATATATCTTCCCTTGTGTCCTAGATGACATAGGGAGATGATGACATTGGCTTCGCTGCCGCCGTAATTGGCGACATAGTTCCTGGCCTCGCGGATCAGGGTTCCTCTTTCTGCCGTGAAACGGATGAGAAACTCTCCGAGACCGATGACTGTTTTTTCATTTTCCGGCATAAGGATACACTCCCTTTTTCTTCACCAGCATTTCCTTTCCCTGGCAAAGAAGACAGACGTCTTCGTCACTTGGGTTATGGAATGCCTCATAGCGATAATAGACACTTCCGGCAGCATGGACATAGCGATAGACTTCCTCGTTGGTAAGACAGATAACATCCTTGTCCATGGCAAGCTTCTTACAGATTTCATCCATCTTCATGAAGTCATGGTCGATTTCAAACTCATAGGCATGGCCCCAGATATAGAGAAGAGACAGTTCTTCATCATCTTTCTCGAATTTATCTAGGATTTCCATCATTCTAGGATCCCTGTGGTGGATGCTAGGATTCCATAATAGCCAATCATAGGGTAGATGGAAGGAATAGGTAGAACGGGTTGTCCTGGCATATTCCACATGGATTTCCTTCAGGATGTCCAACGTATCCTGATCATAGCTTCCATAAGGATAGGCTGAACCTACGACCCTCCTTTTGAAGAG
>JBNMLQ010000063.1:0-8460 GCA_050874925.1 Candidatus Enterosoma sp.
ATCTATTATCAGCTTCCTCTGAAGGAAAGAGAATTGAAAAACACGAGGATCATCCTTGCCCTTGTCGCTCTTCTTGCATTGTTTACCATCACCTTCTTTACTGGCATGCTTGCGACAATGGCACACCAGACATCGGAAAGGACTTTGATCGAACAAGCTCATCCAGGCACGAATCTTGAACTATACAACTATGGTTACTACGTCTTATTCTATCTTTGCCTTTTGTTCATCATCTCCGGCGAATACTTCGTATCCCTCTTCTTCGCCAATCTTGGCAACAATTCAAGCAGTGCCGTCATGAACTCCATCTGCGGAAATGCCATCCTATTCCTTCTCATCTCTTCATTCTTCATGTTCATCCGTTCCTGCATAGCCTCACCGGAAAGTTATTTCCCGGATTCCCTGAATAGACTTCTGCTAAACACCTTCTGTCTGAACCTCCACCCTGTCAGCCTTGCCATCCATGCTACCTATTCCTTCTCATATGTCATCAAGACCGGTAAATTCGAAATGTTCGTCTCAGCCGCCTACTACATTCCGTTCATCATCCTTGACGTCCTCGTCATCATCTTTTCCACCGTATACATTTTTCATGCAAAGGATCCATCCGGAGAATATAGCGGTTCCTTCTTGGCAAGGGAGGAATGGATGAACTACATCATCCATATCACGGCCTTCATCCTGTCATGCTTCAACATCATCACAGAAACGTTCGGTGTATGGCTCTTCATCTATGCTGCCATCTATGTCGTCTTTGAATACCTCATCATCTGCTTTTCCAGGAAATCATTCCATCTTAAAAAGCTCGACTATATCCTTCTTGGCATCCAGCTTGTCTGGTTCTTCGTGCCTTATGGATTCCAGGCAATCGCCTGGATAGGTTAAACATTGTTTTTTCCTTTCGTTATGGTTAGAATGTTCTCACAATGAAACAAAGTATCTTTTTTGACTTGGACGGCACCTTATGGGATGCCATCCGACAGATTCATCAAAGCTGGAACGAGACTATGGAGAAGATGAATCAACCATTCCGTTTCTCCCTTGAAATGATTCGCTCCACCATGGGCCTCACCCCGGAAGAGACTCTCCCCATCACCTTCCCTGGAACGACAAAGGAAGAGGGAATGCACCTCTTCCAGGAATGCGTCAAAGGTGAAATCCGCTTCCTTTCCAAGACACCCGGTTCAAAATATCCTTTTGAAGACGAAGTACTTGAGAGCCTTTCGGCAAAATATCCGCTCTATATCGTATCCAATTCCGACAAGGGATATATTGAAAACTACATATCCTGCTATCACATGGAGAAATATTTCAAAGGACATGTCTGTGCCGGAGACACTGGTTTGGCCAAATGGCAGAACATCCTCTATCTAAAGGAAAAAGAAGGTATCGATGAGGTCATCTATCTTGGCGATACCATGAAAGATAAGATTGAATCCGAAAAAGCAGATGCTACCTTCATCCATGCAACTTATGGATTCGGTTTGATCAAAGACACACCTTATGCCATCCATTCCCTGAAGGAACTGGAAGGAATCGTAGATACCATCTTCCACCGCTGAAGACAAAACAAGGCAGTCGTTTCTATGAAGGGCTGCCTTTTTCGATGCATGGATTTCAAATCAATAGAATGCCAGAACAAATGCCTTATCCTCTATAGGTCACCTTGTTTAGTTCATGACGATATCGTAAGAATAAAAAAAGCCAAAAAACAGGTATCAAAAGGAGAAGCCATAAAGATGGCAAGAAGAAGGAGATTGAAGCAGAAAGGACATGGCTGAGGACAACATTGAGAATCCAGGAAACAGACATATAGATTCCATATCCAAGAATTCCATGCCCTATAGAAAGAAGGAAAGCATGGCATAGCAGGATAAAATCCATATCCTTTCTTCGATATCCATGAAGTCTCAGCAAATGGAAATCATCCTTAAAGCCATGGATAGTCTTTCTGACACTTCCATAGAAAGAGGTGCAGCAGATGACCAAAAAGATGATAGAGAGAAGCAAGACGATATAACGCATCCATAAGGATACCCTGAGAACAGAATTATAGACATCCATGTCCCTTCCCTGAATCTGATAATATGTTCCGACTGGATTCTTTGTGAAAGATTCGTCTCTGTTTTTAAATCGACAATGAAGATTCGTCAACTTCTTCAGCCTTGATGCGCTCTTGGGATTCCGGCATATGGCCTTGGCATAGATATTCTTCACATACTGCCTTATTTCATCCCTCTTCAGATAAACGGCTTCTCTGTCATTGTCAAGGCATACGCCACGGATAGGATATTTATTCCCATCGATATAGACACTCTCATCCGGATACCTCGAAAACAGCCCTTCATAGGCTTCCTTTTGTCTTTGACGGAGAACGGGTTGATATTTATTTTCATAAGAATTCATCAAGTTTGTCGCTTCCTTGACGTATTCAGGGAAGAAACGATAATCCTCGCTCTTATATGAATCAAGAATGTGTTTAGACATGATATAGCAGATGATATCTTTGGATTGTTCTTTTTCCTTGGAATCCCCTTCTATATATTGTGTCTTATACTCAGAAAGAGGATGAGAAGCATAGGTGAGCTTAGAAAGCTCGGAATCCAAAAGAAGGATATCATCAAAATGATCCCAGACAGCACGGTAGAAACATAAAGGAGCGACATCCTTCATAAAGGCCGAAGAAGATATGTCTCCTAAATCATAATAATAGACACTTCTTCCAACAAAGTCCGAATGCAAGGAGTCTTCTTCATCCAATGTGACCTCGATCACAGGGGTATCGACATGATTTGTCTTACACGCCTTGTCAAAATAGGAAGCAGCCAAAGGATTCGACAATATCACGCCATCATCCTTGATGGCATAAATATCATCTTCAATAGATAAGCTTCCAAAATCAGATACCTTCGTTTCATATCCGTTATCAAAAACAAGATCCACGGATTCATAACTGGCATTCAAGGAATAATATCCTTGATATTCAGCATAGTTCTCATAGTATTCATTTGAAAGGAAAGCCAATGAAGAATGAGAAGAAACATCTTCTTTGAACTTCTCTGTCATGGATTCATCATGCTGATAATCATAACTGGTTTTCTTCAAGGAAGCATAGTCAGCAAACCGGATTCCGGATCGATAGATTCCTGAAATCTCCATCGGCCTATGATGGAATTCAATATGCCTACCAAGCAGTGAAGAAATATCATTTTCTTCAGGCAAGGATACTTTCTTGTCATATGGGTCATAGAATCCACAGGAGACCAAGCTTTCTGCCATGATGTCGCTGATGAGAATCTCATTTTCCTTTTCAGGAGGGTTCCCATAGGAAACATCGATATCATATGAAGTATCATCCTGATAAGGAAGGCAATCCGTCCTGATTTCAAAGAGAACGCTGGAATAATCATCATACCTTGAACATAACGGATACTGAAACTTCAAATCGCCGCTCATGACACCATACATTTTCAGTCCGGTCTCTTGTTCAAGATAAGATACGTCATCAATGTTCATGCCAACATCAAAAAGGGATTGATATTCATAAGAAGGGCGCGGATTATAGCGTACAGGCAATGCAACCTGTTCTGATTTCTGAATCTGAATCGTATCATATTCGGAATTCGACAATGACTTAGCAAGTCCATCGCCTCTTGAAACATGAAACATAGAAAACGAAAGACCTAGCAAAGAGAGGGTCACTGCTGAAAGAAGCAAGGGAGCGATCACCTTCTTTCTGGTCATACAGGTCATCCCTTCTTTCAATAGAATATCTAGCGGTGTTTTGACATTTTCTTTGAAAACGACACCTTTATCATCAAAAGATGACAACATGCCGGCATCCTGTTCATTTATAACATCATCAATATCAATGGACTTGTCTAAGAAGGGAACATCCTTTTCTTCGCTTCCTGTCAGAATCACAAGATGCTGTTTTGAAAACTCTTTAAAGAATGATAGGATTGTTTCCTTTTCATCATCGCTTTTATCTTGAAATATACATGGACAAACAAGAACATCAATCGTCTTTTTCCTAATACATGCAAATACCAATGACAACCTTTCAGCAAAAGAGCAGTCTTTGATTTTCATCCTTTCTTTTCCATGCATTTCCATTCCATCCAAAATGGCTTGAACGGATTCCCTGGCCTGCTTTCTTTTTATTTTCAGAATGATTCTAAGGTTATCAAAGACGGTCTTGTCCTCAAAGAAGAATTCATCCAAATCAAAATAGAATATGTGATTCCTTGCAAAATCCTCATATTGTCTTCCGTTTTTGAAGACCGATGTTTCATCTCCTATCTTGATGCTTCCTGAAAAGAGATCATTTTTTCCAGACAGGGTTTCTACAAAAACAGATGCATGTTTTCCTTTCAACAGGACAACACCTTTTTCTTCCATTGGAAAAGACACGTTTTGAAATAGGACATCCGTTTTCTTTTTTGTTTTCTTAGAAGCAGTAAAGTTCTTGATTTCTATCATATGGCAATTTTAACATAGCGGACAGACATCGTATAGCCACCTTTTGTCAACTCATTCGCATAGGTGATATAGCGATTATTATTTTTACAATAACTAAAAGCAATTGTTGTGGCAAAGAAATTTTCTTGGATTTTCACAATCGAATGGGAATGAGACGAAAGCTGAATATTCTTAACATTCTTTAATTTAGTCCAAGACTTAGCATCGTTTTCAAAACACATTTTTTCATTATATTCCAAATCTATCGAAAAAGAATTTGGATTAGAAACATAAATTGACCATTTTCCATCCGAAAAATTATCAATGGAAATATTAACCCATGAATCCGCTAAAGAAACACGACCGGTTAACATTCCCCATGTTATCATAGTCGGCGTGATGCAAGTTGTTGTAGGATCAAAATCATATGTAGACGTTGACCCAATATTCATACCCCCAGCCCAATAAGCCGCAAACACCAATTCAGAGCAATACCATGCAGTTTCATCTTCAGAAGTATCCGTCTTTGTAAAATCATAAGAATAATCTTTTCCAACTTGTTTTCTAATAAACTTTTTAGCTCTAGAAACAACATTTAGTTCCAAAGCTCGGTAAATTCGATATACAGAAACGCCTTTCCTTACAATTCGATCATCATCAAGAAATCCAAACTGTACCTTATCAGGAACGGCCTCAATCGTTTGAATATAACTTCCATAAGAACTATTTGCCCTACTATTATAAACAAACGCAACATGTTTTGGATCATCTGCCTCAGCTTCATAAATGATATCCCCATCTAAAACAACAGAATAATCATATAATGTTGCATTTAATGGGCGCTTAAAATAACTCGCATCTGTATAGTTTTCGTTTTCGCCAATATAAGTACCCAATATATAATCTTCAGTACCTTTAGAACGCGAAGAAGCTTGCATTGCAATGTTATCGGAATTACAAAATGCAGCTAAATCTGATTTTTGGCTTCTAAATTGTTCAACAAATTCCTTTAACGACAAAGAAACGTTTGGATGCGAATCGTTATACAGACTCAAATAAGATTCAGCAACATCTTCATATGAAAGTACAAGTTCACCTTTATATCCATAATTAGAATCAGCTTCTTGATTCACTGCCAATTTCCTCGTCATCCCAAAGTTAGAGCTTTTGTTGATTGAAAAAATAGAAAGACAACACAAGACAGCAAAAGCAACAACTGCTTTCACCTTTTTAAACATATCAGTGGCTCCTTTCGTTTAAATAATCCCTTTTCAGCCACCCAAAGTCTAACATATATAAAAGAAGGAAACAACGTCTAAGCCCCTCAAAGTCCACGGATTGAACCTTTTTCGTTTTCCGTCTAAAACGGCAGTCCGGTTACAAATGCGTTCCATCCATTTACATTTCATGATGAAATGAATCTATCCGTGTAAAAACATTGTAAATCACTTGTTTTTTGTAAACTTGCTGATTTGAAAGCGCTATAATTATCTCAATATAGAAAAGGAGCCCCATTCATGGCTGATCCAAATCCAACTCCCGCCGAAAAACCGCTGAAGCTGAACGTAAAGCGTACCTGCATCATCGGTTTCGCCTTTTTCGGTATTCTTTTGTTATGGCAAGTCTACGATTCCTGGTGTCCGACGTTCTTGACGGAACTTTTCAAGAATGCCATTCCCGGTTCCACCAGTGAAGAAGTCCAGTATCTTGTCGGCATCATGATGGCAATGGACAACCTTGCTGCATTGATTCTTCTACCGATATTCGGTCACCTCTCCGACAAAACCCATACCAAACTAGGCAAACGTATGCCATACATCCTTGTCGGAACCATCGTCTGCGCCATCTGCTTCCCCTTCGTCCCTGTCTTCTTCCATTACAACAATATGGCTGGAACCATCGCCATGATGGCCATCGTCTGCTGCTTCATGATGATGTACCGCAATCCTGCTGTCGCCTTGATGCCTGATATGACACCCAAGCCCTTACGTTCCAAAGCCAATGGCATCATCAACATCATGGGATATATCGGCGGTGCCTTTGCCACCATCGTAGGTCTCTTCTTCGTCCTAAGCCAATATCTTGGCACACAGACCAAAAACGGCGAACCTCTTCCCCATACATGGCAATACCATAACATCTGGGCTATCGAAGCTCCGTTCCTCATCGCCTCTGTCCTCATGGTCATCTCTGCTGTCGTCCTCATGATCAACATCAAAGAGAACAAGATTGAAGCAGAGATGAAAGATGAACTTGAACGTGGAGAAGCCATGGCTGAAATCGAAGACAAAATCGAAGATGACAAGCCGATGACAAAGGCAAACAAGACCATGCTCTTCCTCATCCTCATCGCCGAATTCTTCTGGTTCATGGCTGACAATGGTATCGGAACCTTCATGGGCAACTATACCTTATATTATCTTCAGGCTTCTTCACGCTCCAATATGATCAATACGATCGTCGGCGGTTTAGGATCTGTCGTCGGATTTGCCTTCGGTGGATATATTGCAAGCAAAATCGGAAGAAAATGGACCGTTGTTTCCGGTCTTGCCCTTTCTTTGGCAAGCTATCTCTTCTGGATCATCGCGACCTATACCTTCTTAAAAGGTGCTGCCGGAAGTGGCAGTTTCCCGATTGCCATCTACTTCATCTGGTTCGTCAAAGGTCTCGGCATGTCTCTTATCCACGTCAATTCCTTCCCGATGGTCGTAGAATTATGCTCTTCCAAAAAGATCGGTGCCTTCACTGGATATTATTATGCCAGCTCCATGGCAGCCCAGACCGTAACCCCGGTCGCCCTCGGTGCCCTGATGCTGACCCCGAACCTTGACTTCAGCTTCTTGCCGATCTATGCTGGAAT
The DNA here is from genome assembly GCA_050874925.1 of Candidatus Enterosoma sp. Classification (GTDB taxonomy): domain Bacteria; phylum Bacillota_I; class Bacilli_A; order RFN20; family CAG-288; genus Enterosoma. The sequence goes on from JBNMLQ010000063.1 coordinate 7,322, forward strand.
CTGCCTTACCATATCTCTTGTCATCTTCCTCTTCATGAAGAACGTCCATTCTTCCAAGACAAAGTTTGCCAAGGGCCTGGAAGCATTCGATCAGGATGATTGAAAATGAACAAAAAACAAATCATTGAATCTGTCAATCCTCTCTTTCTCAAAGGCATCTGTCACAGAGGATATCATAACGAAAAAGATACCGAAAACGGGCTGAAAGCCTTCCAGAACGCCATCGACATCCATATGCCGATAGAGCTTGACGTGCATCTGACGACAGACAATCGCCTCATCGTCATCCATGACTCACAGCTGAAAAGAGTCACTGGCAAGGAAGGCATCGTCGAAGAGATGAGCGTAGATGAAATCCAACAGAATTATACGCTTCTCGATGGTGAGAAGATTCCGACTCTCCAGGAAGTCTTTGACCTGGTAAAGGAAAGAGTCCCTATCGTCATCGAACTGAAGATCTATAAAAGAAATTATAAGCCTCTTGCCAAGAGGCTCATGGAAGAACTTAGGCAAGTCAAGGATAAGAAGAACTTCATGCTCATCTCCTTTGATCCGAGAGCCCTTCTTCCCTTCAAGAAATCAGGATTTGTCAGACAGCTTCTTGTCGCCCATGACAACAAGCACGAATATGTCTACATGTTCCGTCATTTCTTCGAAGGTGTCGATTTGGAATATACCTTCCTTGACTGGAAGAAAGTCAGGCGATATTCCAAAAAACACTTTGTCAACATCTGGACGGTCGAAAAAGAGGAGATTGTCAACAAGTCCATCCCCTATGTCGATACCATCACCTTCCAGAACATGGATTACCAGATTGTAAAGACAGCCCTGGAAAAGAAAAACAACTTATAAAGCAAAATCCTTCCGATCACATGACCGGAAGGATTTTTGCTCTACTTGATTCTTTCAAAATATTCGTCGAGAGCCTGATAACCGGCTTCATCGACCTTGAAGGAGTAACGGAAGCCTTCAATCACTTTGAATTTCTTCAAGGCAAGGAAAGAAGACAAGTTGCCGACTGCTTCACCTGACCAGCCGTAATCACCGAAGACGGAAGCCTTTTTGTTGGTGAAGAAGATAGAAAGTTCGCTATTGACAAGGTCATAGAACAAAGACACGGCATCATTGACGATGGTCGG
>JBNMLQ010000064.1:0-8329 GCA_050874925.1 Candidatus Enterosoma sp.
GTATCTTCTTTGCTGTTTCCATCAGAAGTGCTGAATTCAGAGCCGATGGTAAGGTTGATGTTTCCATCGCTATCCGGAGTAAGCTTGGTGAAGGTGACGCCATCTCCAGTTTCGACATAGTTGATGGAATAATACTTCCAGTTGGAGCTATTAGTTGCGTTGGAGACCATGAAGTGAATCTTGGTTGCACCAGCATTGACAAGTTCCTTGAAGCTGATCTTGTAGAGGACAGCCTTAGCGCTAGCATCAGCATTTTCATAGGCAGTGCTACCCTTAAAGTTCTTGCTGGAGGCGTTCTTGACCTTGGCAACAGAGCCCTTGTCGGTCAAAGCAGTACCGGTATCGGCAGCAGACCAAAGTCCGTCATAAGACCAGGTCTTTCCATCATAGACAATGGTGTTCCTGGAATCACCAGCTTCATAGAGGCCATCACCGACGACGGAAGTATCCGGTCCCCAGTTGAGAGTAAATCCGGAGGAGTTGTCAGACTTCAGGACTTCGACAAAGTTGAGCGGGTTAAGAGCATTACCAGAGATGGAGCCAAAGCCGAGGTCGAACTGGCCATGCTTCATCTTGTCATAGACCTGCTGGTAATCAGCATCACCATCGGTCTGAGAGAGGGCAAGCAAATAGTTTCCATTGTAATCTTCGCTGCTGACTTCAGCGAAAATCTTCGTGATATAGGTGAAGACATCAGCATATTCCGTCTTATCCGTCGTATTCATCCATTCCATGTCAATCGGGATGAGCCACGGATTGTTCGAAGTACCAGCACCAGAACCGCCAGACTTAGAACTGAAGGCTCCTTTATTTGCCAAAGGAACGATGACCTCATCCATTGCCTTGATAAGTTCGCTCTTGGCGAAGGTTTCATTGAAACCATAGGTTTCGTTGTAACGATCAGCAAGGACAGCCTTATGAGCAGCAGTATCGTTATAAGAGATACCATTTTCAGGATCAATCAGGTAGTTGTCAGAGAAATATTCCTGAGTCGGCGTAGAACCTCTGGCTTCACAGATTTCTTTTCTGTTGATGGCAAAGGAGAGGAAATTGAGGAAGTGGATGTTGTTCATATACGGCTTGCAGGCAGTATCCGGATTCTTGCTTCCACCATTGGAAGTGAGAATCTTGTTGAGCTTGGTCCAAGTCGAGGTAGAAGTGTCATAGACACCAAGAGATCCGTTAGGACCAAATCTCTTCAGCCAAGAAGCTTCATCGGAAGCATTGACATTGAGTTTGAAGTTGGAAGAACCCTTGGTCTCATAAAGATGCCATTTGACATCGGCAGCAGTACCAGTACCGGAATTTTGGGCAAAGGTCTGACCGGTCTTGAGCTCGTCGGCCTTCGGAGCATAGGAATCCGTCTTTCCGTTAAGGAATTCCTTAGCAAGGTTATCAGAAGAATACTGCGTATAGCAGATACCAGGCATATTGTAGACAGAACGTCTTTCTGTTCCACCCAAAGCATTGGTAAAGACATCTTCGGTATAGAAATACCGATCATTCTTCTTGAAGCTGATGGTCTTGCTGGTCTGCCAATCCTCAATGAAATAAGGACCAGTGGAAAGCATAGTGTCGACAGGCGTGCATCCAGTCGGACTCTCGCCTAATTTCTTGCCACCCCAATGTTCGATGAAGCTCTTCGGGAGAGGAGAGAAGAGAGAGCTGGAAAGATAATACATGGCATAGAACGGCGTGCATCCTTCAAGAAGGGTGAATTCGATGAACTGACGTCCATCATCTTCCGTTCCGACATACATATACTGGCCCATGAGCTTATTCCAAAGGGTGTCATCCCAAAGGTTATAGACATCTCCAGTCATATGATCATCCGGAGAACCGGCAGAAGTAGAGCTGTAATAGGTTGCAGCACCTTCAAAGCCGGAGATGCCATCGGTAAGTTCAGCACCACGATACTGGGCATTCCATCCGGTAAGCATCAATTTCAAAGGAGTCAGGTAGTCTTCAAGCTTGACTTTCGTTCCATCATATTTGCTGGTGAAGGAGTTCTTGGAACCGGTCCTATAGACAACACCATCCCTGAGATGGATTCTCCATCTCTTGTTGTTCTGAGATCTGGAATCGGTAGAGGAGATGACGGCACCAGGTTTGGTGACGACACCGGTAGACTTGTTTACTACCGGTTCTTCGACGGCGACCGGTTTGTCATCGGTTGCCAAAACAGGGTACCATTCATAACCATCGTTGGTCTGGTTCATTCTGGTTCCGTAATAAGCTGTGGAAATGTAATCATAGATGGTGGAGACATCGCTGCCACTGGCGTTCATGGCATTGGCGCTGCCTGGAAGACTGGAAGTACCGACATTATAATAGGTCGGCTTGGTAACTTCCGAATTCGTCAAAGAAGCAGTGAGCTTACCTTCACGGGTGGTACCCCAACCATAGCCGTTGATATAGCTTGCGCACTGAGGAACATAACGATCGTTATAGGCAATCTTGGAGCCATCGGAGGAAATCGTGATGCCGGTAAGGTAATTATCGACGGCATACTTTTCCAAGGCAGCCAAGATACGGGCCTTTTCTTCATAGCTTTCGGAGACATAGGAAATACCACCGGAGGAAACAGAGGTGGATTTGACCGTGAAGCTGATCTTGATGCTGGCATTTCCGGCATCCTTGATGGTGACATCAGCAGTACCAGCCTTGAGAGGGCTGACCTTGCCCTGGGTGGTGACATTGATGACACTGGTATCGCTGGAAGTAAAGCTGAAGGTTCCAACAGATCCATCGGTCATGCTGCAGGTAAGAATGGCGGCATTGTCGCCAAGGTCGACGCTTACAGAACCATCGGCAGCAAACGTCTGTCCTTTGAATTCGACCGTGAATTCACTTTCACTCGGAGCCGGTGTCGGAGTATCGGAGGCAGGAGCACTGCTGCTCTTGTTGCTGACATCCGCGGATGTTCCTCTGCAGGAAGCCAGCATCGTAATAGCACCAAGTGCTACCAACGTAACTGCTTTTTTCATTGCTTTCATAATTTCAATCCTCCTTATTTGGGGTTATGATTACACAAAAAACGCCATAGTTGATGAGACTAATATAAATATTTTAAAGAATCCTGACGACTAGTCAAGGACGATAGCAAGAGAAGTCTGAAAACATCGTTCAGCAAAAGTGAAAAGCGCTTTCACAATCATCTTCCGAGACCCGGAAAAAAAGCAAAAACAATGCACAATATCAGGCATAACGAGCCTACGACGACCCATGGAAGCCAGACCATCTTATTATCATGCCTTTTTTCGGAAATCTCTACCTTATACTGATAGGCATCCTCATATTTCTTAGGGATTCCTCTCTTCCAGGAAGAGAGCCAGTTAGCAAACTGATAGGCAAAGACATCGAAGATGCCACATCTTGTGACTGCCCTGAGGCCGACATAGCCTAGATATAGGACACCGGGTATGGCAAAGATATTGCTCAGGTTCCAGTCCGTCAGGAAATACATCGGAAGGCTGTATATCAAGACTGCCAATACGGCGATGATCCAGTAGACGATGCTTTTCTTCATATCATGTGTGATCAGCATATGACACTCCTTAAGTACAAAAGCCTTGGGAATTCCAAGGCTTTTGTATTATCTGAAAACTACTTATCTTCTTTTTTCTTCTTCAGGGCAAGGGCACCGCAGGCAAGAGCCAAGGCACCGACGACGGAAGAAGCAGCAACGACACTGCCTCCGCATCCTCTCTTGGAATCGGAAGAAGAGGAGGAAGAGGAATCACCGGAAGGCTGGCTGGAAGTATCCGGTGTGACGGAAGAAGAGGAATCCGGCGTAGATGAGGATTCGTTTCCACCCTGACCTGCCGGCTTGACACTCAGCGAGATGGTAGAAACACCACCCTTCGGAACATTGATGGTGAGGACACCGGTCGTAGAATCATAGGAAATGTTCTTGGTCTCTTCGCTGTCAAGTTCGACAGTGACTTCGTCCTTGGAAAGTCCGGTAGCAAGCTGGACGTAAATCTTGAACGCACCAAGCTTTGCTCCATCGATGGGGTTTCCATTCTTGTCGAGGATGGAAATCTCATACATGTTGTTTCTCGGATCGATTTCTTCGATGGTGAAGTCATGACGATCGGTGAAGAAAGTCGAAGCGACGGAGAAGGTAAGATTGCTCGGATGGACCATAACGATGATGGAGTTGTGGGCATAGTCGGAAAGCGTGACGTTGACCTTGTCAGCCTTCAAGATGGAAGCGGAGAGTCTGGCAGTACCAGTATAGGTATCATCGGTTCCTTCGACAAGCGTAGGAGCAATCATGCTGGTTCCGACCTTGATGGAATCGGAGGCACCGGTAGAAGTGATCTTCAAGGAAGTGTTGTTTCCTTTGGTGACGGTTTCAATCTTGTCGAGCGTCGGAGCGGTCCTGTCGACATTGAGCGTATAGGTTCTGCTCTTGACGACATGGTTGCCCTTGGCATCCTTGAGTCCGTTGAGAGCGAAGTCGAACTGAAGCGTATATTTGCCTTCCTGGACCTTGGAAAGGTCGATTTCAGCAAAGCCACGGTTCATCTCATATCCGGTTTCGGAAGAAGTGAGCCAGGACTTGATGACACCAAAGTCTTCCGTGTAATAATACGTACCGCTATTAGCCATCAAAGTGCCGACCTTACCGTCTGTGACAGCCTTTCCGGTAGAATCCTTGATAGTCCAGGTTCCTTCGGAGATGTTACGGTTGACATAGAAGAAGGCATGCATGTAAGCACTGTTGTTTCCACCGGCATAGAGCTCCGTCTTATCTATGTTGACGACAGAGAGAAGCGTACTTCCATCCGCGGTCGGAGCCATGTTGAAGTTACCGATGTTGTTGAGCTGTTCCTCAGTAAGTTTGGAGGAAGAAGCACTCAAGGCAGAACCAGCATAGGCCTTCGGCTTGGCATAGGCGGCATTGAGACCCTTGAGGAAGTTGTTGGCCAAATCAGAGTTATAGACATGATACTTTGGGTTGTAGATAGTCTTTCCGTTATCATAGGAGAGAGCATCTTCCTTCTCGAAATCGAACGGTTCGACAGCATCAGCGACGGAGTAGTCGCCATAGAAGCCCATGTAAGGAACGGTGAGAGTTTCATCATCGTCATACTTTCCGTCCTTCTTTGTCGTGGTTTCCTCAAGCTTGAGATAGCCTTCGACATAGGTGCCACCGGCGGCAGCGAAATACTTGCTGATGTAATCCTTCAGAGTACCATCGAAGTCCTCGATGTAGCCTTCGTCGTTCCAGGCCTTCTTGAAGCTGAGATTATCGATTCTAATCTTGGCCGTACCCTTGGCAGAGCCATGGGCAGGAACGGTGAGGGTGGAAGAATCCGTCATCTTGGTGGAATCATAGTCGACGACGGTATCGTCACGGACAGACATCGTCGGAGTACCGACAAAGGTAGGATAGGTATTCTTATCGCCCTTGATGTAGGAGACGGAAGAATCATAACCGACTTCCTCACCCTTGGAGTTGGCCTCTTCGGCATCATACTGTTCATGGTTGGTCGTGACTTCAAGCTTCGGAATCATGACGGACATGCTCGGCTGGTAGGTCTTGGCCTTGTCGGAATCATTATGGACGGTATATTCGAATTCAATATAGTTTTCGCTGGCCTTGGAGAAATCCCCATCCTTGACATAGAGACTTCCAAGGTTCTTGAGTTCAGCCTTGGACTGCGTGGTGTTTTCAAAATCATCGGTGCTGGCATTGGGGACACTGACATAGGAATCAGCCTTGAGAAGAGAGGCGACGTTGATACGTCCGGCACCCTGCATCCTAGGAGAGTTTTCAGATTCCTTGACACCATCCATGAGCTGATCGGCCGTAGCCATGGCCTTGGCAGAGATGACTTTCTTTTCATTGGCGAACTTCGTATCGGCATCATCACCGGTGAAGCTTGCCTTCTTCTGACCCAAGGCAAGGGCGATGGCTCCGGTGAGGTTTGGAGCAGCCATGGAAGTACCAGACATGTTCTCATAACCATAGAGGCCGGAAACACCGGTGGATGTGGCATCACCGGTGATGGCATTGGAAGCCGTGGCACTGACGGCGCCGATGACCTGGGAACCAGGAGCAGAGACGCTCGGACCGATATCGAGGTTGGAGGAAGGACCATCAGAGGAGAAGGAAGAAACAGAGTTTCCATCACCTGCGATGGCAACGCTGTTGACCTGGAGGTTGACCTTACCGGTCTGTCCAGCATCACCCCAATAGGACTTGGAATTCTGGAAGACAAAAACGACCGGGATATTCGGAGAATGGCTGTTGAAGTCCATGGAGAAGTTGAAGGTCGTGGAAGCCGTGTTGTTGATGACGACGCAGGCGATGGCTCCATGGAGCTGAGCCTGTTCATATTTGTCAACAAAGGCGGAGTTTCCACGATAGACGACGGCAATCTTACCCTTGACGCATCCTTCGCCCTTTTTAGCCTCAAGCTTATCATAATCAGAGGACTGACCATAGCCAGGGATGACGATGTAATCAGCCGTGACAGAGGAATCCTGGACATAATAGGTCTTGGAAGAATCAAAGGTCTCGGAGCTCTTGACCTTGACATATTCAACGACCTGGCTATCGTCTTCACCCGTAACCTTCTTGGTGTAATAGGTGGTACCTTCGGCAAAAGCATCGATTGTGACTTCATGATATCCAAGAAGATCCGTCAAAGGTCTGTCCTGAAGGAAGTTCTGGGTCGTGGAAGTGATGACCTGATCGGAGTAGGAGACAGCATTGGCAACTTTGGATCCATCCTTGGTGACCTGCATGATGGAAGAATAGAAAGCCTTGTCAGGGTTGGAGGAAGCGACGATGTTGGCCGTTTCGTCATAGTTTGCATAAGAACCTAAGATACCGCCTTCGACGATATCGGTGGTGTAGTTGGCATAGTTTCCGCTGGAGAAGCTGGACTTACCGGAGTTACCGGCAGAGATGTTGGCGATGACACCCAAATCTGCAGCACCCTTCAAAGCCTTATAGGCAGTGTTGCTGATGTTGTCGCTGGTATCGACAAGATCAGATCCCAAGGACATGTTGATTTCGTCAAGGCCGAGCTTGGCAGCCTCGTTGATGGCTGCGATGATGGCATTATCGTTAGCACCTCCGCTGGAATCACCGAAGACCTTCAAAATGGCAAGCTGAGCATTGGGAGCGATACCCTGGAAGTCTTCGCCATTGGCTGCGGCAAGGGAGGCAACATGGGTACCATGGTTCTGGGAATCGGACTTCGGATCGACATCGTTGTCATTTCCGGCAAAGTCATAGGCAAAAGGAATCTTGCTGTTGACATAGGTGAAATTTGACTTGTTTATCTTTTCAGCAAAATAATCCTTGGTCTTGGCTTCGATTCCGCTGGCAAGCGGAACGAAGGCAGGGGCGTTGATCTTGTTGCGATAGGTATTGTTCTTTTCAAGAGCAGTTCTGGTAGAAGTGCCTTCGACCTGGTTCATGAAAAGACCGGTATCGAGAATACCGATTGTGACACCTTCACCACCCTTGGATTCCACTCCGGTGGCATCCTTGACATCGCTTGCCCTGGCATGCATGGTCTCAGCAGAATAGTTGGCCAGCTTCTGTTCCTTGATGGTCGTCGTTCCATCGGCATTGAAAGTGACCATATGGTCCTCTTCGCCGGTCGGAAGAGCATAGGTATGGCTCTGGGCAACCTCGGAGACGTTAAGCGTCTTCTTGAGGATGTCGGCATTGTATTCGCTGGTCTTGATGGCAAAGCCGTTGTAGACCATGTCATAGACATCGGTCACTTCATAAGAATCGGCGCCTAACTTCAATGCGAGCTCGCTTAAGACCTGCTTGCGGTTCTTTTCAGCAAGGGCCTTCTCCTCTTCTGTTCCTGTGATGTTTCCGGCAACCTGAACGATATAGGTTTTCTCGTTCGTATCTTCTGTATCAAGAAGCTTGTCGATCGGCGTGTTCTTGTATCCCAAGAATCCAAGTCCGACCATGGCTGTCAAAGAAAATGCAGTGATGATCTTTTTCATATCCAAGTCCTCCAAAAAAATAAATCTTTGTAATTTTATAGCAATTAAAAATTCAAAAAAAGGAAACAATCAATTCAAGTTTCAATCAAAATTATAGAAAAAATCGTTTTTTTGATTAATTTTCGTCATTTTCAAAACAAATTTTAGACTTTTCTTAAAGTTTCCTTAAAAAATAGCTGTCAAGCTTTTTTGCTGGAAACGCTTACAAGCCCAAGAGCCTATTTTTTAAGCCTTCATAAGCTCCTTGACGACAGAAACCATGCTCTCCATCTCATCGTAGTCGACATATTCATATCGGCCATGCATGTTGTAGTCGCCAGTGCCGAGGTTCGGACAC
>JBNMLQ010000065.1:0-8181 GCA_050874925.1 Candidatus Enterosoma sp.
CAAGTTCAAGAAGAGACTTCTTCTGGAACACACACTCAGGACGACACTCTTCGCCCTGGCCATAGGACTGACAGCGGCCGGCCTTGTCGTCGGCATCACCGCCCTCTGCAGCGCGATGATCCACTGGGCCATCTATATGGGCATAGGACTGGCTGCCTTTGCCATCTCCTTCGTGCTCCTCTTTGTCTTCACCAAGCCTGACGACAAAAAGGTCGCGGCAAGGGTCGACGAGGACCTCGAGCTCCAGGAGAAGGTCGCCACCATGGTCGAGTACAAGGACCAGAGCGGCCTGCTCATCGACAAGCAGAGGGACGATGCGGACTACCGCCTCGAGGACAAGCCTGCCAAGGCCGTCCCGCTCAAGGTGGCTGCCTTCAGCATCCCTGCCCTCATCTTCGGTGCCAGCGTCTTCACGGCCAGCATGTTCACCCCGATGATCAAGCATGCCGTCGATGACAAGATCGATGACATCGACAATACCAACAAGAAGACGGACGATATCATCAAGGAAATGGCCGACCTCATCGACAAGTCCGGTGCGGCCAAGGACCTCCAGGAGGAGCTTCTAAAGATCCTTGACAACCTGCAGGACCAGCTTGAGGGAGACGACAGCATCGACTCCAGGCAGGCCAAGGTCGACGCAGCCAAGATTCTCGTTGACGAGGCCGTCGCCAGGGCCAACACCAGCGACGAGATCGGACCTGCCCTGAAGAAGGAAGTCCTGGGAGACCTCACGGAAGACCAGTATGATGAATTGGGAGACCTCGAGCAGATCCTCTTCAGGCTTGCCAAGGCCATCACGGAGGTCAACACCTCCGAGACGTCCAGCACGCTCGGAGAGCTCCGCGACTATGTCATCGCCCAGATGAAGGACGGAGACAACCATGACCTCGGCGTCACGGAATGCTATGAGGCATATGCCAAGGTCGTCGACAGGACGGTCGACTATGTCAAGAAGGCCCTGGATGCCTCCGGCGTGAAGAACGACAACGCGATGTACATCGCCCTGAATACCTTCCAGAAGAACCTTTCCACGGTCTCCGCGGACATGAAGATCCGCTATGATGAGATCAAGAGGAACGTGGACGAGGACCTTTGGTCCGAGAAGGGAATCGGTGCCACCGAGGCCCAGTCCAAGACGAAGGATGTCTTCAACACCTGCATCAAGGAGCTGACGGATGCCATCAACCTCGAGGCCACCAACACCGAGCTCGGCGAACAGATCAAGAAGCTGATGGACCAGCTCGTCGATCCGTCCAAACAGGAAGGTGATGGAGACGGCGATGGCGACGGCGACGGAGATGGAGACGACAGCGGCGATAAGGATAGTGATGGTGACGGCGATAAAGACGGCGGTGAAGACGGCGAAAAGGGTGACGACGGCGATGGCGATGGAAATAAGGACGGTGACGGAAATGATGACAGCGGAAGCGGTGATCAGCCCGGCGACGGTTCCAGCGGAAAGGGAGACAGCACTTCCGATTCCGATTCCAGCGGTGACGGCGCAACCAACGGCTCCGGCAAAACGAACTATGCTGGAAACGACAAAGTCTTCACGGATGGCGAAACCAAGAATTATGGTGATGTCATCGGCGAAAGCCAGGGCGATGCCAAGAATGACGCTGGCAGTGGTGACTTATCCGATGCCGTCAGTGATTACTTCGACTCTCTTTATGGCAATTCCGACAACTCCGGAACCAAGAATCCATAATCTGATATCATCAAAAGGTTTACGAATTCGATTCATAATAAAATAGATATAAGGAAACTTAAAAATGGAAAACGAACAGCTTATCAAAGATTTCAGTACTTCTGTCGAAAAGATCAAGACCGAACTCCATAAGGATATCGTCGGTCAGGAAGAAGTCATCGACTCCGTCATCATCGCCGTCATTGCCGGTGGCAACGTCCTTCTTGAAGGTGTCCCTGGTACCGGTAAGACCCGTCTTGTCCGTTCTTTGGGACAAACTCTCTCCCTTCCATTCTCCCGTATCCAGTTCACACCGGATTTGATGCCGAATGATGTCACTGGTACCAACATCATCCGTAAGGATGAGAACGGCAACTTGGTCACTTCCTTCCAAAAGGGCCCTATCTTTGCCCAGATCATTCTCGCTGATGAAATCAACCGTGCCACTCCGAAGACCCAGTCTGCCATGCTTGAAGTTATGCAGGAGCACAAGGTCACCGTCAGCGGCGTGACTTATCAGATGCAGGAACCTTTCTTCGTCCTTGCTACCGATAACCCGATTGAACAGGATGGTACCTATCCTCTTCCGGAAGCTCAGATGGACCGTTTCATGTTCAAGGTCATCATGGGATTCCCGACGGTCAAGGAACTCGGCGACATCGTCGGTATGACTCAGAAAACCATGGACGAAAATGCCGTCAAGGTTGTCGATGGACCGACCATTCTTGCCATGCGTCAGCTTGCCAAGAGCGTTCCGTGCATTCCTGAAGTCCTTGATTATGCCATGAAGCTTGTCCATTCCACGCATCCGGAACTTGAAGATCCGAGTGAGACTGCCAATAAGTACATCCGTTATGGTGCTTCTCCTCGTGCTTGCCAGGCTTTGATTACCGGCGCCAAGATCCGTGCTTTGATTCACGGAAACTACAATGTCTCCTATGACGACATCGATGCACTTGCCTATCCTGTCCTCCGTCATAGAATCAAGATTAACTACAATGCCATCAATGAAGGCCTTGATATCGATAAGGTCATCGGACTTTTGATCAAAGAAAACAGAAAGAAGAAGTAAACCCATGAAACAAGTGATCGACGAACAATTTCTTCAGCAAATCGAACTTTTCTCTTTGTCTGTGAAAGACAATGTCGCCGGTCTTTTCGGTGGGAACCACAAGTCCAAGAAGTTCGGTTCATCCTGTGAATTTGCCGATTACAGAGACTACATCGAAGGCGATGATATCACCAAGATTGACTGGAATCTGTACGGCAAGTTCGAAAAGATGTATCTGAAGCTGTATCTGGATGAAAGACAGATGCAGACCAAAATCTATATTGATACTTCCGCCTCCATGTCTTTCTTTGGAAAAGGTGACTATGCCATCCGTCTTGCTTCCACTCTGGCTTATCTTTCTGTCAACGAAATGGATAAGGCCAACGTCTATGCCTTGATTGGCAATCAGGCCAAACCGATTCTTGAGAATCTTGTCGGCAAGGATTCCTATATGAATTCCATCGCTCAGATGAACACCATCCGGTTTGAGGGTGAAGCACAGCTCTCTGATGCCATTGTCCGTTCCAATGTCGGATATGGTGATGGCAGATCCATCATCATCTCTGACTTCCTTACGGACAACAACTTCACGGATGCCATCGATTATCTCAGAAGCAAGAGACGTGATGTCCTCTGCATCCAGGTTCTGGCTGATGAGGAACTTCATCCGACACTTCGCGGAAAGACCATCATTCACGATGGTGAGAATGACGATAAGACGTACAAGAACAACATCACCCGTGATGTCCTCAACGCCTATAAGAAGGCCATCGAATTCGTCACAAAGCGTATCGAAGGCTTCTGCCAGGCCAGAGAGGCTGATTTCGTCCAGGTATCCACCAAGGATTCCATGAAGGAAATCTTCTTGCACAAAATGGTACAAAGGGGGATTATCAAATGACTTTTCTCTATCCCTATGCGTTATTTGCCCTTTTGGCAATTCCGGTTTTAATCATCATCTATATCTTAAAGAACAAGTATAAGGAAGAGACAGCTCCGTCTACCTATATCTGGGATCTTTCTGAAAAATTCCTCAAGAAGAGAAACCCGCTTCATAGGTTTGAACATCTTCTTTCCCTGATTGTCCAGATTCTGACAATTGCCGGTCTTTCTATCGCCCTTGCCCATCCGCAGATTGTTCTCAAGGGCCAGACCGACAACATCGTCTTTGTCCTCGATGGTTCTGCTTCCATGAAGATGAAGGCTAGGCAGTATGGCGAAGACGGCAAGCCTTTGACGGAAGTCGTCGACAAGGAAGAGGTTCCTGTCTACAGCGAGAAAACCCGTTTCGAGATGGCCAAGGATCAGATTATTCAAATGGTCGACAGCGCCGACAGCGGAAGCTCCTTCTCCTTGATTTATGCCGCTGAAGAAACAAGAACCGTCTGCACCAACATCGCCAATCACGAGACTTTCAAGAGTTTCTTGGACACTGTCAGTGTCACCAATGCTTCTTCCAATCTCGATGAAGCCATGTCCGAAGCCCAAAAACTGTTCTCCGACGGAAAGGCAAGCGCCTGCTATGTCGCAACGGACCGTTATCATGGAACCGGTAAGGATGCCGAAGCTGAAAAGGCTGCCACCGATGCCAATGCCGAGTCTCTCAAGGCTGGCAACGTCGGTTTGATTGATGTCGGTTCTTCGGAAGTGAATTATGCCGTCTTGGGATTGACATATTCCTATGGCAAAGGCACGTTCACGGATGACCAGGCTGAACATGATTATATCCAGCTTGAACCAAAGCTTATATCCTATGATTCCGATGCTGAAGTATCCGTTGTCTTCTACTATACACACCTGAATGAAAAGGGTGAGGAAGTCACGGAAGCTATCGCAAACGAAGTCCACAAATATAAGCTTGAAGCCGGTATCTTGAATCAGAATCCCGTCTACGTCAAGAATGATGACGGAAAATACTCCAGTGTTCTTTCTGTTTCGGCGACCATCACTGACAAGGATGCCATCGCTGATGACAACACCTTCGTCCTTTATGACAGGCCTTCTACGCTTGGAACATCCACGACGACCGGTAGCGTCAGCACCAAGACGAACATTCTTCTTGTCTCTGATTCTCCGCGTTATCTCAGATCTGCTTTCAACGCTCTCGGTTCTTCGGCCAACAAGCCGAACAACGTCACGGTCAGAAGTACTTCTGCCTATTCTCCTGATAAGGATACTGAAAACTATCAGATCTATGTCTTTGAGAATTATACGCCGTCCAGACTTCCAACCAGCGGTGCCATCTGGCTTATCAACACCGATAAGACAGTCGACAATTCCGGATTCACGGTTTTGGAACGAAAAGATTCTACCGGTGGCTTCGAACTGAAGTATACGGACAACCAGACGGATGAATACAAGCAGTACACCAACGGATGTGCCTTCAATGACATCCAGGTCAAGCAGTATTACAAGTATGATACTTCTGCCGTCAGTCCGACCTGTGACTTTACGACCATCTTAGCTACGGAAGACAATATTCCGATGATCTTTGCCGGTAAGAACCAAAATGGTCAGAGAGAAGTCGTCTTCTCCTTTGCCCTTCAGGATTCCAACCTCCCGATGAAGTATGACTTCCTTGCCTTGGTCTACAATTTCCTGAATTACAGCAATCCGGATTTGGTCGGAAAGTTCAACTATAATGTCGGTGACGCATTGACGCTCACTGTTCCTGATACCGTCACTTCTGTCAACGTCAAGACTCCTGAGGGAGAACAGGATGCCCTTGATACAGATGAGGTCAAGGCAATGTCCTATGAGCTTACCGAAGTCGGCACCTATGAACTGACCTTGGTATCTACTGATGCCACCCAGAACAACCAGACCGTCAAGCTCTTCGTCATGTATCCGCAGGCAGAAGGCTCTTCTACCACGGCCAAGGACGATCAGGAAATCTACTCGCTGTCTGTTGCCAATGTCGTCAAGGCGGATGGTATCTTCGATAACATCCTTCCGATCGTCATTGCCGCAAGTGTCTTATTCGTATTGGATTGGGGGTTATATATACATGAGCAGTATTAGATTTGAAAACCCCTATCTGCTTTTTATCGCCATTCCATTGGTGATATTGGTAGTAGCGGGATTCTTCATTGTCCCGAAACAGAAACGCTTCAGAACCAAGAACATCATCTCCCTTGCCATTCACCTTGTGATGGCCGTCACCTTGACTTTCTCCTTTGCCAACATGCAAATCCTGCAGACGAGCAAGGATATCGAGATGTATGTCCTGGTCGATGTTTCCGACAGTGAAGCCAGCAATGCCGAGCAGCTCGATCAGGCAATCCAGAACATCCGCAATAAGAATGACAAGACCGTCAAAATCGGTGTCATCAAGTTTGCCAAGGATGCAAAGGTTCTTACCTCTCCGACTTCCGGCAGTATCCGCGCCGATTTGATTCAAAATGAGGTGAAGAACGAGAGCAGCTTCGATACGTCCTCTACGGACCTTGAGAATGCACTCAACTTCGCCAATGATCAGTTTTCCGACAATGCCATCCACAAGCTCGTCCTTGTCTCCGATGGTATTGAAACGGATGGCAATGCCATCAATGCCGTCGATCAGCTCATCAAGAACAATGTTGAGCTTGATACCATCTCTCTGAAGGCTCAGTCTGGCAACGATATCGCCATCACTGGCATCCAGTATACCGACCATGCCTTCACCAACAAGCCTCAGACCATCAAGGTTTCCATCAATGCAACGGCCCAGGGGTCCAACAATCCTATTACCGTGACGGCCAATGGTCAGAAGATTGATGTCACAACCCCCAGCGGACAGCCTCTTACCCAGGTCGATCTTGCCAAGGGCCTCAATGTTGTTCCGATTCTTCTTCCGGACACCTATACCAAGCAGGCTGGATCCGTTGATTATAATGTCACGATTCAGGGTTACACCAAGAGCTATGACACCAACACCGAGAACAATTCCATGAGTTTCACTCAGGATTATACCAGTGATTTCCATGTTCTTTTCATCGGTAAGGACGCAAGCGAACTTTCTGCCATCAAGGATATGGATGCCTATAAGGATAAGGACATCACTTCCTATATCAACGCTGATGAAATTCCTTCCAGCCTTGACGAACTCATCAAATATGATGAAATTATCCTTTCCAATCAGGATGTTACCCAGATCAATGGTGGTGGTGACGAAGCTCTGAAGTTTGTTCAGAACCTTCAGATTGCCATTTCTCAATATGGTAAGACATTGATGACTTATGGCACCACCTATTCCAATACCGGAATCGGTGAAGTCGATGAAGATGCCAAGAGGAAGGCAGCTTCTCTCTATGACGATCTTCTTCCTGTCCAGTATCAGACAGACGATGCCAAGGCTATCGTCTTCCTGATTGATAGATCTGGTTCTATGTCCAGTGAAGGAAGAATCGACAAGGCCAAGAAAGGCGCCATCCGCTGTCTTGACAACCTTTCCGAAAAGGATTCTGTCGCTGTCGTCGCCTTTGATGACAAAGTCGATGTCATCCATGCCATGACTTCCATGAAGAACAAGGCTGACATCATCAAGTCCATCAACAAGCTGGATTCCCGTGGTGGTACCACCTTGGGTGCCGGTCTTAAGGAAGCGGCCAAGCAGCTTTCTTCCATCGATACCGAATATAAGAACGTCATCACTTTGACCGATGGTCAGCCTGGTGACTCCGAATCTGGCATCAAGCGTCAGGTCAAGAACATGGCTTCTGACAACATCAGCTGCACCTTCATCAACATTTCCAGCACCAGCGGTGCATCTCTTCTTAAGAGCCTTGCCAAGACTGGAAACGGAAAGTATTACTATTGCCGTACTGCAGCTTCCCTTGAAAACGTCATGCTGAACTCCATCAGTGAAATCGATGCTTCCAAGCCGGTCACTGAAAATGCCCCCTACACCATTCAGGTCAATGAGAGCAAGGATCCTGTCGTCACCGACGTCAAGAATCTCAGTTCCATCGGAGGCTACTATTATAGCCGTATCAAGAATGCCGCTACGACAGTTTTGACGGTTCAGTATAAGAAGGACATCGATGATGGAAACGGTGGGACGACTCCTGTCGTCACGACGGTTCCTCTCTATGCCTATTGGAATTACGGAAATGGAAAGGTTTCTTCTTTTACTACGGATCTCAGCACGGCTGAGAACCTTGACTGGACGAAAGACTTCCTCTCCAGTGATGACGGAAAGAAGTTCCTGAACAATTCCATCATACAAATGCTTCCGGAAAGAAGCTCTACCGATCCGCTTCAGATGACCTATGCCAACAACGGAAAGACCAGTGAACTTACTTTCATCAGTTCTGACCGCAATCCGGATGCCCGAGTCCATGTTTCCGTCACTTCTCCGGAAGGAAAGGAAATCGGCACATATGACTTTGGTTATGATGGTGCCAATTATTCAGGACTTATCAATCTTGCCCAGGATTCCGACAATATGACCGTCAAGGGG
>JBNMLQ010000066.1:0-7941 GCA_050874925.1 Candidatus Enterosoma sp.
ATTCCGATTCTTATCGTCGTCACGTTCTTGGTCTTCCACATCACCTTTGCCGGTGACTTGTTCTATATGCATGCCATGGGCCTTGACCTTGGCGATGGATATCCGGGATTCATCTCCTGGACGATGGCTGATGGAACCACAGTCACTCCGTTTGCCGGTCTGTTTGCGACGGAGGATGGTGTCAATTCCATCGGTGAATTCTTCCATTCCCTTGCCGGTGACTATGAGACAGGTATCTTAGGATGCATCTGTCTTGGAATCAAGCAGCTGCTCCTCATCTGGAACGCTCCGGAATGGTTGATTCTCTTCATCTATGACGGTGTCTTGAATGGTGTCTCTGCCGTTCTTGGCTTCGTTCCTCAGATTCTTATTCTGTTCTTCTTCTTCTCCATCATGGAAGATTCCGGTTATATGGCCCGTGTTGCCTTCGTCCTTGATAGAATCTTCAGACGTTTCGGTGTCTCCGGCCGTGCCTTCCTTCCGATGATCATGGGTCTCGGATGCGGTATCCCGGCTATGATCAATACCAGAACCCTGAATTCCGATAAGGAAAGAGTCAAGACGATCCGTGTCATTCCTTACTTCACCTGCGGTGCCAAGGCCGATATTCTGACGGCTGTCTCCGCTGCTGTTGCCATCTCCTTCGGATGGCATGCCGATCTATTTACGTTAGGTATGTATCTCATGGGTATGTTCATGGCTATCGTCATGGTCATCATCATGAACAAGACGACACAAAGGGAAGATGTTCCTCCGTTCATCATGGAACTTCCTGCCTATCATATGCCTCAGATGAAATCTGTCGGCATCCATGTCTGGGATAAGGGCAAGCACTTCTTGAAGAAAGCTTTCACCATCATTCTCGTCTCTACCATCGTCATCACCTTGATGGAGAACCTCACTTGGGATTGGCATCTCATCCCGTTATATGAAGAAGCCACCGAAGCCGAAATCCAGGCTCTTGGATATGCGAACTTCGAAGCTATGGAAGCTCATTCCATGCTCTCTTCCGTCGGCGAACTTATCAGACCTCTGTTCACTCCGATCGGATTCGGTTCACAGCTTAACAGCAATGGCTGGGTCTATTCAGTCGCTACCATCCAGGGTATCGTCGCCAAGGAAAACGTCACTTCTACTCTCTCTACCCTTTCTTCCATCGTCGGTGTCGGTGAAGAAAGCTCCGTTGCCGAGATGTTTGCTGCTACCGGTATCACTGCCGGTGGTGTCTTAGGCTTCACCGTCTTCAACCTTCTCACCATTCCTTGCTTTGCTTCTGTCGGTACGGCCAAAGGCGAAATGCCGGATAAGAAGTCTTATCTTGGAACCTTAGGCTTCTGGGTTGTCGGCGCCTATGTTATCGCTGCCATCTTCTATCTCTTCACGGATGCCGTCGTTGGAAACTTCGGCCTTGCCTGGGCCATCATTCTTCCTATCCTCATCGTTGCCTTGATTGCTCTTTGCTTCGTCGGACTTCATTTCTATGACGTCAAGATGAAGAAGAAGGAAGCTGCCTTAGCAAAATAAAAGGATATAAAGAGGCGCCTATGCGCCTCTTTTCTTCACTATGAAACAAATCACGTTTACCATTGAGGGAATGCACTGCGAAATGTGTGAATCCCATATCTGTGACTGCATCAGAAAGGCTTTGCCTTCTGCTAAGAAGGTCAAGGCAAATCATCATCACAAGACGGCTACGTTCCTTGTCGATGATGATGTCGATGTCTCTTCGGCTTCGGACATGATATCCAAGGAAGGATATCATGTGCTGAAGAAGGAAGAAGAGCCTTATGTAAAGAAAGGTATCTTCTCCTTCCTAAAGAAATAGAAAGAATGCTCCTTGGTTCTCTTACTTGACCGAGGAGCTTTTTGTTGTTTCTTAGAAGGAACCTTGAATCGTGATAGAATAGGAGGGATGGGAGGAACTGAAATGGAACTCTGGATTTATATCGGTCTTTATGTTCTGTTGTTTTTGGTTTCTTTTTGCTGTGTCTTCTTTCCTATTAGAAAGAATCATCTTCTTGCCAGGGCGGAGAAGATATCTTATAGAATTAAGAAGATAAAGGAACTGAATGAATCCTTTTCTGGTATTGATGTCTCCTATTTGCATCATATCGAGGAGAAGGTCATGGTGAAGTCTATCAAGGATGTCGACCTTTTTCAGCCGGACATTTATTTTAAAAAGAATATGGATGCTTTTTATGAAATCTATGGGCGTCAGAAAAGAAACCGGGCTGCCTATCATCTATATGCAAAGGCGTATCAGGACATCCTGGATTCCGATGATGATACAAGCGATGATGTCTTGAAGAAAAACCATCTTTCCCGAAAGAAATTCCAAAAGCTTGAAGGAAGGCTTCTCTCTTCTTTCTTTTTGGCTGTCTATGACAAAGAAGAAGTCTTCTATTCCGTCTATGCCTGTCATAGGATGAATGATGGTAAGCTGTTCTGTGGGAAGATCTTTCTTTATCCAGCCAAGGAGATATTTGAAGGAAAGAGCAAAGAAGATATGATGGACGGGAAGACGGCATCAGATGAACCGATACTGGACATGAATCACGATGTCAGGGAAGAAAAGAAGGAAGCTTCTGAAGAGAGTGTCCCGGATGCAGGCGGTGTCATCTTTGATGGCATCGAGTTTTCTATCGATGGAGATAAGGCCGTGCCAATGAAAATCATCGAAGAAAAAAATGAACTCAAGATTCCTTCTTCTGTGACAAAGGACGGAAAGGAATATCAAGTCAAGGAGATTCCGGAAGATGTCTTCTCGTCTCTTTCCATGGTGAAGTCCATCGTTCTTGAAGAGGGCATCGAAAGAATCGGGTATAAGGCATTCCATGACTCAAAAAACCTTGTTTCCGTCTTCCTTCCTGCCAGTGTGAAAATCATCGAAGAAAAAGCCTTCAGCGGGTGCCGAAGGCTGAAATCCATCTATCTTCCCATGCATGTGGAAAAAGTCGGAAACGAAGCTTTTGCCTTATGTCTTGATTTGGAGACGGTCTCGATGTCCGGATATATCAAAGAGGTAGGCAAATCCCTGTTTTGGTTAGATGCGAATGTGAAGATCCATATCCGCGACATCCATCCTTCCTGGAAGGAGGGATGGAACACGGATCATAGTATGGTCATCTATGATGACTGATAGTTTTCCTGGTATCCTTTGACGAGCAGCTGGTTCTGGATGGCATAATTCAAAGTATATTCGAGCTTTCCGCGGATCCTTGAGGATACCATGTCGAATTTCATATGCTGTGCCGTTTGTCTGATCAGGTCTTCCTTGTCGATATTCTGGTAGAGGGAGATGATCTGGTTCATCAGGAAGATGATCTCTTCCTTGGGAATCTGAAGGATATCCCTGTTTGAAGAACGGAAGCAATCGACCTTCATTTCTTTTTCCGGATCCCAGTAGAACGTCTTCTGTCGGTAGTCTTCGCTTCGCTTGACTCTGGCATTGGCAATCTGGTTGGTGATGATGGTGTTGGCCTTGCTGCCGATCTGCTTGATGCCATAGGCTTTCTTGAAGTAGTTCCTCATGGCTTCCTCGCTGATTGGAGATTCGGCTTTGACGATTCTCTTGACGAGTTCGACGCTCATCGGATCATAGTAGTTTTCTTCCAGATTGTCATAGGCAATGTAGTCAGTGACACTGAACGGATAGGGGGTATAGGGCTGGATTTTCAAAGTCTCGTCGTTGACAAGGACGGGATGCTCCGTCATGATGGGAGGCACGAACTTCTCATAGTCTGTCCTGTTTTCATTCTTGGCGGATTCGATTGCCTTGATGATGCTTTCGATGGTGTCGTCCCTGAAGCGGAGGAATGAGTAGGTATAGACTCTCAACAGCTTCCAGTGAAGGGAGGAAAGGACGACAGGTTCGACATAGAACCTGTCCCTGCAGGAGATGTTGCTATTGAGAGGCTTCTCATCCAACAGGATTCCCAAAAGGTATTCGTCTGAATCCTTCCTTCTGACGGCGATGTCGATTTTGAATTCGCTCGAACCGACGGAGACGTCACAGTCATAACCTCTTCCCTGAAGCTCCCTGGCGATGAAGTAGGTGAGGTCCTTGTTCGGGGAATCGATGATTTCATCTCTTGCCGGAAGGCTTGCATTCTCCGCAAAGGCAAGGAATTCCTTGAGCGCCTTGGCTCCGTTTCCAGTGCGGTTGTCCGTATCGATCTCACTGCTGTAGAGGGTGGAGACGACGATCATCTGCTCCTTGCTTCGGCTTGCTGCGACGTTGAGTCTTCTTTCTCCTTTCTCAAGGGTCAATGGACCGTTGATGAGTGCTTTTGAGGTGGTTGGATTCTTGGCTAAGCCGATAGACATGATGATGATATCCCTTTCGTCTCCCTGGACATTCTCCAGGTTCTTGACGAAGAGTCTCTCCGTGCTTCCTTCCTCGTTGTAATGGGTCTTGGCGACGTATTTCGGATGGTGAAGGATGAAGTTATCGACCTCATCGTTGAGCTTGGCCTGCTGTCTGCTGTTGAAGACGATGATGCCGATGGATTTGCCATCGTTGTGTTCATCATCAAGAATCTTCTTCAAGATTCCTAAGATGGCATCGATTTCCTCTTTGGAAATATCGCCTGATTTCTTCTTTGTCATCGCATCGACATGCAAGAAGGAAATGTGGCTTGTCTTGTTGTCGACGGATGGGAAGGTGAAGAGGTCTCCACCATAGAAGTTCATGTTGCTGAACTGAATCAGGGATTCGTGTCTGGAACGGTAATGGAAGGCTAGACGAATCCTCGGCATCTGGATGGCCAAAGCGTCGTCAAGCAGGGATTCGGCATCCTCGATCAGGGCTTTTTCGCCGTTGAGGTCTTCAGAGACATTGCTGTAGCTGATGCTGAAATAATTGCTCGGAGGCATCTGCTGAGGGTCGCCTGCGACGATGAGGCTGTTTGCCCTTGCAATGGGTCCGATGGCTTCGCTTGTCGGAATCTGGGAGGCTTCATCGAAGATGACCACGTCAAACTTCTTGCTTGTGACATCCAGATACTGGGCACAGGATAGCGGAGACATCAAAAAGCATGGGAAATACATGCGGATGAGGTCCTCGTATTTTGAAAGCAGGTTCCTGATGGAGATGCCTCTTCCGGAATTCATGACGAGCTTCCTCAATGCACCTATCGGGCTGTCCTTGGAACGCTCCAAATTCGGATCGGTGAATCTCTGGGTCACCTTTTCGATGGTCTCTCCTACGGAAAGGGAATTGTAGCGTCGTATGGATTCCTGATATTTCTCGATGGTCTTGTTATAGTTTGCCTCGTCAAAATCGTCATTGAAGGAATCGTTGATGAAGTAACAGGCGATGAAGCTTGTTGCCAAGGCCCAGTCATAGGCCTTTAAGATTTCATCTGTACCAAGCTTTCCTTTTTCGATGGCCTGACGGAATTCGTCGAGGTGGTAGGAAGATAACCTCTCATAGGCAGCATTGATCTTGGCAAAGTCATACAAGGCTCTCTGAGCCTTGTCACCGATGAGGAAGGAGTAGAACTCGCTGTTTTCTTCAAAGTAGTCTCTCAAGCCTAATAGTTGTTCCTCGTACGGGAATTTCTTCTGTGCTTCCTTGGTCAAGGCAAGATAGTCTTCATAAGACTTCTTCAGGCATAGGAAGAGGTTGATGGTTCTTTCTTTATCCAATGGAAGGATGGAAGATGCTTTTTTGAATTTATCTACATAATCATGGATGGTTCCATTGGAAAGAAGCTGATGGAATTTATGATAGTCTTCATATGTGGAAAGATAGCTTTCTTCTTTTTCAAGGTCGGCAAGGATGTCTTTCTTGAAGAACTTCAGAAGCAATTCCTGATATGGGGTGATGTCTTTTAGAAGGCTGTTGACCTGAATGCTTGTTTTGGCTGCCTTTTCAATTTCATCTTCCTTGATCTTGGTATCCAAAAGCATGTCCTTGAGGAAGGAAACGGCATTCTTTCTTGCCTTGGGTTTGTTGAAGATGTTGGTTCCTTTCTTCAGTTCCCTTAAGGCGGCCTCCCCGTCCGTGGAAGATATCTTGTCAAACCGGTATCGGTTCTTGATCTGCGGATATAGCTTCTTGAGCTCTTCACGCTTCTTCAGGGCATGGATGACATCATCGGCATTTTTGAAGTATTGCGGGTCGGTGACAAGCTCTTCCTTGATATCTTTGACAAGGACAAAGTCATAGAAGCAAAGGATGTTTTCAAAATCCCTGCGCCCTGGCTTGTCTTTCTCATGGATGGCAGATTGGAATGACTGATAGTTCTTCTTCAGGCTGTCGAATCCTTCAAAGACCTTTTCGAAGGTCGGAGCGATATTGATCTGTTCCTGATAGGATAAGTGGGTCAGCTTGAGGTAGGAGAGATATCTTCCCTCTTCCATGCCGCTATATTTTTCAAGGTATGTGGAAAGGAAGGTGAGTGTATTGCGGATATCATCATCTTTTTTGCCGTCATAGTTTTTGACGAAGTCATCGTCGAAATGGAGCTTCAATGAGCAGTCGTCGTTGGCTAGCTTTTTGGTGATGGCTTCATAGAGGGAATAGAAGTATCCGTGTCTAGAATGAAGCTTCTTCAGCTCTTCGTTCAGCTTCTTCTTTTCTTCTTCGATGTCATTGCAGTTTCCATGGAAGTCTTCGTCGCTAGTCTTCATCCCCATGGACATGACTTTGGCAAGCTGATTGAAGACGGCTGCCTTGTTGGTGTTTGGCGAATATAGCTGCAATGCAAAGGCGTCCAGTCCAAGCTGGGCAAGCCTCTGCCTGACGACCTCCAAGGCTGCCTGCTTCTCGGCGACGAAGAGGACGCTCTTTCCGTGGTAGAAGGCATTGACGATCATGTTGACGATGGTCTGGGACTTGCCAGTTCCCGGAGGCCCGTCAAGGATGAAGGAATTGCCAAGAGCACATTCCCGGATGGCTTTGAGTTGGGTGGAATCATACGGAAGAGGTGCTGCAAAGGATTCTACCTGGTCGAGGTCATCGACGTGGTCGCATTCCAAAGGTATGTTTTCGACATAGGATTTGTTTTCAAGCAGGGAACGGATGATGGTGTTGTGCCTCAGGTTCTCCTTCTGTTTGACCACATCCTGCCACATGACCATATGGGAGAAGCTGAAGTTGGCTAGGAAGGCCTTCTTCTGGTCCAGGATGAGGTCACTCTCCGTGTTCTTGAGAAGCTCGCTGACAAGGGTGGCATATTCCGTGGCAGGATCGATGGGATATAGATAGTCGAAGCTGATGCCCTTCCTGACCTTGTAATATTCAAGGAAGGTCTTGTTGAGCATGAGACTTTCAAAATCGTATCTCAGGGTATAGGCATCACTTCCCCTGTCTTTGCTTACTGTGACGGGAAGAAG
This sequence comes from Candidatus Enterosoma sp., assembly GCA_050874925.1. Taxonomy (GTDB): domain Bacteria; phylum Bacillota_I; class Bacilli_A; order RFN20; family CAG-288; genus Enterosoma. The sequence continues at coordinate 7,342 of JBNMLQ010000066.1, forward strand.
AAGGAATGGTGCTACGAGCTTTTCTTCCGGAACATTCGGATTGATGCCTGGATTGAATCCAGTGATGGTTCCTAAGGCAAGATAGAGGGTAGGGGAACCTGTCTCTTCTTTCGAGGTCAGGTCTTTTCTGACGAGTTGCTTGATGGTCGATGCATTGGCAAAGAGGGTGACGATTCCGTCAGTGAACTTTGAATCGGCATTCTCTTTTATCTCTTCGTCTGTCAGACGGACTTTCTTTCCATCGACTTCTTTGGAAGTGATGTTTGTCATCGCCTTTATGGAACCGTTCGACCTTTTCAGGAACTGATAAAGAAGGCTGATGTCTTCAGGATAGACGGGTGCATGGTTCAGGGCGTTTTCCGAGAAGGTGAAGCTGACAAGGCGGTTTGCAGGAGATAGGTCGAGCAGCTTCTTCTCCCAGGTCGAGAACCTGTCTTCCTGGTCGCCATCCTTGATTTCTTCTTTCTGGTAGGACAAAAGACTATCCTGCTCTTCCTGACTTAGGAGAGCTATGTTAGCTTCTGATATCGGATGGAAGCAGGAAGCTTGCAGGGTATGGATATCCAAGGCGATGAATTCGTTTCGATAGGCTCTTAGATA
>JBNMLQ010000067.1:0-7689 GCA_050874925.1 Candidatus Enterosoma sp.
AGGAAGTACGTCATGAAGAGGGTGTCCTCCATGTTCTCGCAGTCGACCGACGGAATCAAGGCGACATGCACCCTCCTGACGCTGGTGCAGTCGGCCAGGATGAACGGACTGCAGCCGGACGCCTATGTGGCCTATCTCCTGGAACATCTCAGGGACCTGGACGATCCGAACACGGCGGAAGGATTCCTTCCCTGGTCGGAGGCAATCCCGGAAGACATCCGCCTGGATCCTGCCGAGGTAGCAAAGGCAGAGGCAGAGATTGCAAAGGAAAACAAAGACTGAACTTTCAAAAAAGCCGGCCCGGAATCACCGTTTGGTGAAACCGGACCGGCATTTTTGTTGGCTTTGGATGATGGAATTGACGCTTACAGAGAGATAAGGATGATGAGAGGGATATCCGTAACGGTTGTGACATCGGTTGTAGACCTGATGATTCCGAATATGACAAAGGAGGGTATAAAAGAAAAGACCATTCCTCCCGTACCTGTGATTGTAAAGTATATGGAATATTTCTCATATCGGAATCTTTTTGGATGGGATGGGTCTATAGGATCGCCATTGCCATAACGGTCATAATTATATTTTGTGACAATAAAACCCGCTTCAATGGTAACGACGATAATCGCAAAAAAACCGGAAGCACCATAACTCATAAAAGAGTTTGCATAATTATTCTGCCTTAAAATGAAGCAGTAAGAAACAATATTGATTAACATAAACGAATAAAAGAACATTGAAAACAGGCTTTCATATTTCCTGATGCTTGCCTTCGATTCCATTCCACTGCAAATCCGCTTGTTTACTCTTACGAAAAAGATGAGACTGATAATGTAAAGGATGAGGCTGGATACATAGAAGAAATATGCAATCATGATATGTGGTTCTCTTTATTTTTCAGGTGAATAGTCACTTCTCAAAATAAATCCTGCATCATTGATGCTTTCCAATCCTTAAAACAAGTGACTGGAGCAACAGAAATACCATCATCTCATTTATAACTATATTGACTTCCAATTACAATGATTTTTAAGTTTTTCACATCCCTTAGACAATCGACACTTCACCAAAGAATTGCAACTTCAGATTCAACTATTGGCAATACCTTTGATATCCTTTCATGATTTGCATCTTGATTCATCTTGCCACCTTTAGGATAATCAGCTTCTAATCATCCGGCTGATTGATTATTTTTCTGGATATGAAAGTCCAAGACAGGATTTTCAGGATTTGGACTTTGGTTGTCAAATTTGGATTTGAAAGTCCAAAATTTGGACTTTGGTGGCTAAATTTGGACTTGAATGTCCAAAATTTGGACTTTGATGGAGAAAGAATAAAAATAAACAATGTGGATATTTTAGGCCTCATCAACAAATCTTCATATTCCAATTCAATCAGGAAGACACTTGCTGCCATATATGACCATTTCTTCGATGAAGAATTCAGTCGAGCAGACATCGTGTCATATCTAAGCGCCTCAAAATCAGCTAGTTCCAACTATATCAGCTATCTTCAAGACCTAAATGTAATAGAGCAAGTAAAAGGAAAAGGCAAAGGAAAATATAGATTCAAATAAACTCGAATATCGTTTACATAGGCAGGTTTGACTTTCATAAAGGAACATTATAATTACATTTTTAAATGTGAATCAGCGAAGCAAAAAATGTATATTATAATTATGAATCTTTTCATAAAAATTTTTCACTCAAGTAAAACAAATGGCACTTTAAATTCTATTTGTTCTTGACATAGGCTTGCTTATTACCTGGTCTTATAAAACAGACCCATCGATTCTCTGGCATCATAATCTTTCTTCCTTGTATCATCGATACATGATGCCGCAAAATATGTCATTTGGAGTACACAAATCCAAAAGCAACAATAATTGCTAATTTTTCGGCTATTGTTTGAAATTAAATATATTATATATATAATAAATAGCGCTGCTTTTTTTATTCAAATTTCAGAGGTAACCATATGAGTCTTACTACAGGTATCGTCGGTCTGCCGAACGTCGGCAAATCCACACTCTTCAATGCCATCACAAACGGAAACGTTCTTGCCGAGAACTATCCTTTTGCCACCATCGAGCCGAACACCGGCATCGTTGAAGTCAACGATCCGAGAATCGACAATCTTGTCAAAATCTTCAATCCGAAGAAAACCGTCCGTGCCACCTTCGAGTTCACGGATATTGCCGGATTGGTCAAGGGAGCTTCCAAAGGCGAAGGTCTCGGAAACCAGTTCTTAGGCAACATTAGAAACACCGATGCCATCATCCACGTCGTACGATGCTTTGAGAATTCCGATATCATCTCCTATAACGGAAGACCGGTCGATCCAGTCTCCGATGCCATGGAAATCAATCTGGAACTCATTCTTTCTGATATCGATGTCCTGAAAAAGAGACTCGAAAAAGTCGAAAGAAAGGCTCTCACCACCAAAGAGAAAAACGCCTTGACGGAAGTCTCTGCCCTTCATAAGCTGATCGACGGTCTTGAGAATGAGAAGATGGCAAGCGATGTGGAATTGTCTTTCGACGAAAAAGCCTTCCTCAAGGATTTCAACCTCATCACGGCAAAGCCGGTCATCTACGTCGGAAACGTCGATGAGGAAAGCTATGCCGACCCGATGGGAAACAAGTATTACAAGGCTTTGAGTGAATTTGCTGCCAGCCACCATGCTGAGTGCATTCCTGTCTCTGCCCTTATCGAAGAGGAACTCTCCAAGGTATCGGCCGAAGACAGAGCCGACTACCTCAGCTCCCTTGGAACGACCCAGACAGGTCTGGACAAGATCACGATGGCTGCCTATCACATCCTCGGATTGAGAACCTTCTTCACCGGAGGAGAGGATGAAGTCAGGGCTTGGACCTTCCATGAAGGAATGACAGCACCGGAATGTGCCGGTGTCATCCACACCGACTTCCAGAAGTTCTTCCTCAAGGCCGAAGTCTACAGCTATGACGACCTTATGAAATATCAAAGTGAACTTGCCGTCAAAGAAGCCGGAAAGATGATGACCGTCGGAAAGGACTACGTCGTCAAGGATGGAGACATCCTCTTCATCCGTTCCGCTGCAAAGAAGAAATAAACATGGACATCCGCACAGGCTTCGGCTATGACATCCACCGCCTGGAAGGACAGGAAGAAGGATTCTTCCTGCTTGCCCAGGTGAAGATCAGGTCAAACACCCACATCGTCTCCCATTCTGACGGCGATGTCCTTCTTCATTCCCTATCCAACGCCATACTCTCTGCCCTAGGCAAGGATGACATCGGTTGTTATTTCCCGGACAACAGTGAAAAGACCAAGGATATGAATTCCCTCTTCATCCTCAACTTCGCCTTGTCCGAGATGGAAAGACAGGGATATCATCTCTCAAACGTCGTCATAGACATCGTCTTGGAAAGGCCAAAACTCAAGTCCTACAGAGACGACATCAGGAACAACCTGGCTCACTTCCTCCATCTGGATCCGTCCAGGATTGCCCTTCATGCCAACACCAACGAGAAAGTCGATGCCGTCGGAAACGAAAAAGCAGTCATCGTCTACAGCCAAGTGCTGATCATAAAAGAATAGAGGTTATTTATGGATATTCAACAGAACATCATTCTCAAGCTGAAGGAAATCTTGGATTCCTTATCCATTCCAAGCGAAACGGAAGAAATCACATTGACCCCTTCCGACAACAGAGAACATGGAGACTATGCCAGCAACATCGCCTTCAAGAAGGCAAAGCTGGCTCACAGCGCACCTATCATGCTTGCCGAGAAGATTGCCGAAAGCTTCCACATGGACGGCGTTGAAAAGGTCGAAGCCGTCAAACCAGGCTTCCTCAACTTCTTCCTGAAGGCTGACTCCCTCGGCTCGGTCATCAAGACCATCGTAAGCGCTCCAAAGCATTTCGGTGATCTAAACATCGGAAAGGGAAAGAAGGTCAATCTCGAATACGTCTCTGCCAACCCGACCGGAACCCTTCATCTTGGTCATGCAAGAGGTGCAGCCATCGGCGACTGCCTTGCCAGGCTTTATAAGAAAGCCGGCTATGACGTCACCAGGGAATATTATGTCAATGACGCCGGAAACCAGATGGATCATCTTGCCGAATCTTTGATGGTCCGTTACCTCGAAGCATTCGATGACCACTCCCATGCCATGCCCGAGGACGGCTACCATGGTCCGGAAATCATCACTCTTGCCAAGGAGCTGAAGGATACCATCGGCGATGCCTATCTCCAGGATCCGGAAAGCCATCTTCCTGAATTCAAGAAATTCGGTGGAGAAAAGCTCCTCGATGCCATCAAGAAGGATCTTCATGAATTCCGTGTCGATCAGGATGTCTATACATCTGAAAAAGCCATCCGTGACAGAGGCGATGTCGACATGGTCTTAGAAAAGCTCAAGCCTTATTGCTATGAACAGGACGGAGCCTTATGGCTGAACACCAAGAAGGATGGTGATGACAAGGACCGTGTCCTTGTCAAATCCGATGGTTCCTACACCTACCTTCTTCCGGATATCGCCTATCACAACGACAAGTTTAACAGAGGCTTCGACATTCTGATCGACCTCTTTGGTGCAGACCACCATGGATATATCACAAGAATCAAATCCTCCCAGAAGGATCTCGGACACAATCCCGACAATCTGAAGGTCCTCTTGATTCAGATGGTCCGTCTGTTCAAGGATGGCGAAGAATATAAGATGAGCAAGCGCACCGGAAATGCCATTTCCATGAAGGAACTCGTCGAGGAGTGCGGTGTCGATTCCATCCGTTACTTCTTCGTGTCCAGAAGCGCATCCAGCCATCTTGACTTCGACATCAACCTCGCCAACACCCTGGGAAGCGAAAACCCTGTCTATTATGCCCAGTACACACACGCCCGTCTATGCGGCATCCTCAACAACGCCAAGAGCTTCTTCCCTATCAACTATGAATCGAACCTGCTCTCCAGCGATGCCGAGAAGAACCTGCTCCTTCTTCTGAAGGACTATGAGAACACCATCCTGTCGGCCGTGAGCGAAAACGAGCCCTACAAGGTCACCAACTATGTCCACAGCCTTGCCCAGAGCATCAACGAATTCTATTCCAAATGCCGCGTTATCGACGATGCCGATGTCGAACTGACCAAGCAGCGTCTCGGACTGGTCGAAGCCTGCAAGGATGTCCTTGCCAACGCTTTGGACCTGATTGCCGTCTCTGCACCGGAAAGAATGGTCTCAGCCGACAAAAAAGAATAAAAAATAGCTTGCTATTTGGTTCGCTCTAAGATAAGTTGAAGTAGTATACTCGGAAGAAAACAACAAAGGAGATATTCCAATATGCCTAAGAAATCATTAGTCGATACTGCCTATGACGTTCTCACCAAGAGATACGCCGAGATGGGAAAGAAGTTCACCCCTATTCCGTTTTCCGACCTCACCCTTGCCGTCGGCGAGGAACTCGGATATGAAAGCGACGAAGAACTTCTCAAGATCGCATCCCGTTTCTACACCGAACTGACCCTCGACGGACGTTTCGTCATCAAGGAAAACAACACCTGGGTCTTAAGGGAACATGAGCTCTATGCCAATGTCCACATCGATATGAACGAAGTCTATTCCCTCGACGAATATCAGCCGGACGAAGATGAAAAGAAGAAGTCCGACGACGAAGAGGACGAGAATGAAGACGAAATCGAAAACGGCATCGACAACGAAGAGAAGGAAGAAGAACTCGGAGAGGAAAGCGAAGCTGAGCTTGTCAGCGGTTCCGACGAGGAATACGACGAAAACAACTGATCCGTTTTCAAAAAAGCCCGCCCGGGCTTTTTCTTTTCAACAGAGGAACATACCATGAATTATTTTGAAAAAGAAATCGACGAAGTCTTCTCTGCCATCGAAAAGGCAGACAGCATCGTCATCTTCGGACATGCAAATCCAGACGGAGACTGCATCGGTTCCGTCTTGGGCCTGAGAAACGCCCTCCGCAGCCTCTTCCCCAAGAAGAAGGTCTATGGTGTCGGAAGCAGGCCATCCTTTTTGACCTTCGTCGAGCCAAGCGATGAAGTCGATGACGAAACCATCAGGAAATCCTTGCTTGTCATGGTCGATCTTTCAGGACTCGACAGGGTCGAAGACCAAAGAATCCGTCTTTCCGATAACATCGTCTGCATCGACCATCACGAGAAAAGCGAAGTCTTCGATCATCCCATCGTCCGTGACACAGAAGCACCCAGTGCCACCTATGTCATCGCAAGATGCCTTCTTGAACGCTATCACAAGATTCCCAAGGAAGCCAGCACCTACCTCTTTTTAGGCCTTGTCACCGATTCGGGTAGATTTCAGTTCTACTCCGATCCGGAGACCTTTGAAGTCGCCAAGCAGCTCACCCTGGCCGGAGCTGATGTCCACTTTGCCTATGACAACCTCTATATCCAGCATGCCAAGGATCTCCGCTTCCGTTCCCTTGTCTATAGCAATTTCAAAATTGATGGAAAGGTCGCCTATTTCATCATCCACAAGGAAGACTACCATAGACTTGGTATGGACGAGCAGGATGCAGGAAGCAAGGTCAACCTTGTTGCCATGCTTGACAATTCGCCGATGTGGGCTGAATTCTGTGAGCTTGAGAACGGAAAGGTCCGCGTCGAACTGAGAAGCAACGGAAAATACAACGTCCAGAAGGTCGCCGTCAAATTCAACGGTGGTGGACATATCCCTGCCTCCGGCTGCCAGCTTGACAGTCTTGAATCGGTCGACAAAGTCCTCCAGGCATTGAACGAAGCCGAGACCTGCTGACATGTACGAGAAAGAATGTGCAGCCATGATTTCAGCCGCCCGCAAGGCAAGCCATGAAATCATGGAAATCTACAAGAAGGGATTCCATATCAATCTCAAGGAAGACAAGTCTCCGGTGACGGATGCAGACCTGGCCTCCAACAAGATCATCCGCAAAGAGCTCTCTGACTTTGCTGACATCGGATGGCTCAGCGAAGAGGATGCCGACAACATGGATAGACTTGACAAGAAAGCTCTCTTCATCATTGATCCCCTCGACGGCACACAGGACTTCGTCAACCATGACGACAGCTTTGGTATCAACATCGCTCTCGTCATTGACCATCATCCGGTCTGCAGCGTCGTTGCCATACCTGCTATGGATTCCTATAGCTATGCCATCCTGAATCAAGGTTCCTTCTATCACCATGATAACAAGGAAGAAAGGCTTCATGTCTCCGATAGGATCAAAGACCTCATCCTCGTCCAGTCAAAGACACATCATCTTCCCAGTGAGGAAGACGTCTTGAAAAGGCATGCCTCTCTCATCAAGGAGGTCAGGTTCATGGGTGCTTCCACCAAGAGCATCAGCCTTGCCAGAGGAGATGTCGATGCCTCCGTCCGATTCACCGACAAGACCAAGGAATGGGACGTCTGTGCTCCTGAGCTCATCGTCAGGGAGGCAGGCGGAATCTTTTTGGATTCCAAGCTGAGACCTTTCGTCTATAACAGGAAGGATGTCTACAACCACGACGGATACTGTATGTTCAACAGAAAGGAAAACGAAATCCTTCTGAAATAAAAAGATCCTCTTGCCGACAAAGGCGAGAGGATTTTTGTTTGCCGATATAATTTACTATCCTTCCTGGATGATTTTCTTGATCATGGAGATACAGGACAGGATGTCAGAAAGGCCGTCTGTCTCTTTGAT